>NYSX01000061.1 GCA_002683345.1 Flavobacteriales bacterium | reverse complement strand
CTGCCGAAGCGCCCGCTGCTGAAGCGCCTGCTGCCGAAGCGCCCGCTGCTGAAGCGCCTGCTGCTGAAGCGCCTGCTGCCGAAGAGCCCGCTGCTGAAGCGCCTGCTGCCGAAGCGCCTGCTGCCGAAGAGCCCGCTGCTGAAGCGCCTGCTGCCGAAGTTGAACCTGAACCCACCCCCACTGAGCCCCGTGAGCTGGCCAAGCCCACTGGTGAATTCGACTGGGACGCGTTCGAGAGCGAGCAGGACGACTACACCCCTGAGGAGCGCAAGCGCTTGGAGGACTTGTACGAGTCAAGCTTGACCCTCATCAAGGAGAAAGAAGTGATTGAGGGCACAGTCATTTCCATCGGAAAGAAGGAAGTGGTTGTCAACATTGGTTACAAATCAGAAGGCGTCATCGGCGCATCTGAATTCCGATACAATCCCGAGCTCAAGGCAGGGGACAAGGTTCCCGTGTTCATTGAAAAGCAGGAGGACGCCAACGGTCAGCTTGTGGTCAGCCACAAGACTGCGCGCATCTACCACGCTTGGGACAAGGTGAACCAAGCCAAGGACGAAGACATGATCATTCAGGGTACGGTGAAGTGCCGCACCAAGGGTGGCTTGATTGTCGACGTGTTTGGACTCGAGGCGTTCTTGCCCGGTTCACAAGTGGACGTGAAGCCCATCCGTGACTTCGACGAATACGTCGGAAAGCAGATGGAATTCAAGGTTGTGAAAATCAATCAAGAGTTCAAGAACGTGGTCGTGTCGCACAAGGCACTCATCGAAGCTGAGCTCGAGGAGCAGAAGCGCCTCATCATCCAGGGCCTCGAAGTGGGTCAGGTGCTCGAGGGCACGGTCAAGAACATCACCTCCTACGGGGTGTTCGTGGACTTGGGCGGCGTCGACGGCTTGGTGCACATCACCGACATGAGCTACGGCCGTGTGGGCCATCCAGAAGAGATGGTGGAAGTGGACCAGAAGATCAACGTGGTGATTTTGAACTTCGACGACGAGAAGAAGCGCATCGCTTTGGGCATGAAGCAGCTCACGCCGCACCCATGGGACGCCCTCTCCGAGGACTTGGTCGAAGGCACCAAGATCAAGGGCCGCGTGGTGGTCATGGCCGACTACGGAGCCTTTGTGGAAATCGCGCCAGGTGTGGAGGGTCTTCTCCACGTCAGCGAGATCTCTTGGTCTCAGCACTTGCGCAGCGCGCAGGACTTCCTGAAGGTCAACGACGAAATCGAATGCATGATTTTGGGCATCGACCGCGAAGAGCGCAAGATGTCTCTCGGCCTCAAGCAACTCACGCAAGACCCATGGGCGGACATCGAAGTCCGTTACCCTGTGGAGTCCAAGCAGAAAGGCACGGTGCGCAACTTCACCAACTTCGGCCTCTTCGTCGAGTTGGAAGAAGGCATCGATGGCTTGGTGCACATCTCTGACCTCAGCTGGTCCAAGAAAATCAAGCACCCCTCTGAGTTCTGCAACGTGGGTGACGAAATCGAAGTCGTCGTGCTCGAACTCGACAAGGAGAACCGCCGCATGAGCCTCGGTCACAAGCAGCTCGAAGAAAACCCATGGGAGGTCTTCGAAAGCGTGTTCGCTGTGGGCAGCAAGCACCAAGCAACTGTGGTCAAGGTGGAGGGCGGTCACGCCACCATCGCGCTTCCTTACGGTTTGGAAGGCACATGCCACTCCAAGCACTTGGTGAAGCAAGACGGCAGCACGCTCGGCGTGGACAGCCAAGACGAGTTTGTGGTGTTGGAGTTCAACCGCAATGCCAAGCGCATCACGGTGAGCCACTTGCGCACCTACGAAGAAGGACCTGCCAAGTCTGACACGCCCAAGAAGCCTCGCACTTCTGGTGGCGGCGGTGGCGGCGGATCCACGCGCATGATGGACGAAGTCAATGCCAGCGTCGAAAAGAGCACCTTCGGTGACTTGGATGTCTTGACGGCACTCAAGGAGCAAATGGAAGGTGGTCCTGAAGAGGAAGCCAAGGAAGCCAAGAAGGCTGCGCCCAAGAAGAAGGCTGCACCCAAGAAGAAGGCTGCACCCAAGAAGAAGGCTGCTGAGAAGAAGGAGGAAGCTCCTGCGGAAGAAGCACCCAAGGCTGAAGACGCTCCTGCTGCGGACGATGCGCCTGCAGAGGACGACAAGAAGGACGACAACGCTTGATTTCAAAAAGCGAACTGAAAGAAAAGGAGGCCGGTTGGCCTCCTTTTTTTTGCCCGTATCTTTGCGGTGAAAGATGCAGGACCAGGTTCTGATTCCTCCCGCGCAATTTGCGCTCATCCTCGACCGGCTCGCCCACCAGCTGATCGAGCACCACGATTTTTCCCAAACCGACTTGGTCGGCCTTCAGCCCCGAGGCTCAAGGCTTGCTGCGCGCTTGAAGGCACGCTTGGAAGAATTGTTGCCCGGCACGGACATCCATTGCGGCAAGCTCGATGTGACGTTTTTCAGAGACGATTTTCGGACGCATGAGAAGCCGTTGTCTCCCAATGTCAATGACATGGGCTTCACGGTCGAGTCCAGGCACGTCGTGCTTGTGGACGATGTGTTGTTCACGGGCCGAACCATCCGCGCAGGCTTGGATGCCCTGCTTGCCCATGGCCGTCCTCAGTCTGTGGCGCTTGCCGTGCTGATTGACCGCCGCTTTTCGAGGGAACTGCCCATTGAGCCCAACTACATTGGGAGGTACGTGGACAGCATCGGCGCCCAACACGTCAAAGTTGAATGGAGTGAGGAACACGGCGCGGACCGTGTGATTCTCCTCAATGAGAAGCCGTCATGAGTGAGAACCACACCTTGTCCACGCGCAGCTTGCTCGGAATCCGGGGCCTGACTCGGGCAGACATCGATTTGATCCACGCCACGGCCAAAGAATTCAAGGACGTCCTGAACCGCCCCATCAAAAAAGTACCTTCGCTCCGGGACCTCACTGTGGCCAACCTCTTTTTTGAGAATTCCACGCGGACGAGGCTGTCCTTTGAGCTTGCGGAAAAGCGTTTGTCTGCGGATGTGGTCAACTTCTCTGCCGCAGGTTCATCGGTGAAGAAAGGGGAGACCCTTGTCGACACCGTCAACAACATCTTGGCCATGAAGGTGGACATGGTGGTGATGCGTCACCCGCATCCCGGGGCGCATCAGTTTCTGGCTTCCAAAATCGACGTGCCCATTGTCAATGCCGGAGATGGGACGCACGAACACCCCACCCAAGCCCTGTTGGACACGTTCAGCCTGCGTCAGAGCCTGGGCGACGACTTGACAGGAAAGAACATTGCCATCGTCGGGGACATCCAGCATTCTCGCGTGGCCTTGTCCAACATCCTGGCGCTGCAAACCCTTGGGGCCAATGTCCGCGTGTGTGGACCGCACACGTTGATTCCTCGTCACCTGCATGAGATGGGCGTCGAAGTAAGTCACGATTTGGACGAGACCATTCGTTGGGCAGACGCGCTCAACATGCTGCGCATCCAATTGGAGCGTCAAGGTCCAGCCGATGCAGTGCGCTTCTTCCCATCTCTGCGTGAGTACACCATGAACTACGGGTTGACGTTGGACCGATTGGCCCAAGCGGACAAGCCGCTGACCATCATGCACCCTGGCCCCATCAACCGTGGAGTGGAGATCAGCAGTGAGGTGGCGGACAGCGAGCACGCCATCATTTTGGAGCAGGTGGAAAACGGCGTGGCCGTGCGCATGGCGGTGCTTTATTTGCTTGCGCAGGGCAGAGGGTGAGACCGCACGCCCGTCCGACCTATATTTGACCGAACGATTCCTCATGAAGTTTACCATTGAACACCGCGACCGCGTCGCCATTGTGACAAGCACTGTCGAAAAGCTCGACGCTTTGCACGCCCCCGATTTGAAAGCTGAATTGGTGCAGTTGGCCAAATCAGGTCACCTCAACATCGTGTTGGACCTCACCGAGTCTCGCTACTGCGACTCCAGCGGGTTGAGCGCGGTGCTGGTTGGCAACCGTTTGTGCCGCGACGAGCAAGGCACGTTTGTGCTCTGCGGCTTGCAGCCTACGGTGGAGAAGCTGGTGCAAATCTCCCAGCTCGACCGCGTATTGAACATCACACCCACGGTCAACGAGGCTGTGGACTTCGTGTACATGGAGGCCACCGAGAAGGAGCTTGGCGCTTCGGATGGGGCAACCAACGGATAACCAAAACCCTTTCTCATGAATAAGTACGCTCAGACTCTCCTGACGTGCCTTGGCGCGCTCGCCATGGCTACAGGCTTCTCACAATGTGACATCGATTACGATTTTGGCGACGCTGAATTTGGCGTGTCTCCCGACCCCATTGTCGGCGAGTCTTTCCTCGATGGCATGTTGGACGAACCTTATTTCGATGTGCTTCACATTTTGATTCCGGCCACGGCGGCAGGCATCGATTCCACCTATCCTCCCACACTTCCTGTGGACAGCGTCATTGTGCTGCAGGACGCCATTGACGGCAACGGGGTGTACTCCGGCGTCGTCTTTCGCGATGTGGACACCGATGAGGTGTTCCATGCCGGTGACATCGGCTTGGAGATTGTGCTGAACAACAACGGCGATTCGCCCAACGAAAACACGTTCTTGGGCGGCATGCAATACTGTGCAGCCATTCAGGGTACACCGGATCGTGCGGGTTTGTACAGCATGTCGATCGACATTGAGGCTTGGGCCACCATTTTCACTCCTTTCAACGCCCCGTTCACGTTCGAAAACTTCAGTTTGCGTGTCAACTGTCCTTTGATTGATGGGGTAGATGTGGTCAATGCCAACAGCCTCGACGGCACCCAGGGCACCCTGACCGTTTCCCTGGCGGAAGGAGTGGTCGCCACGGAAATCGCGTGGTTCAATTCCTCAGGGCTCCAAATCGGAACCGGAGAATCGGTCACGGTTGTGAACCCAGGCACGTTCAGTGTGATGGTGACAACCGAGGATTGCCAGAGTGAGTTTGGTGGTTGGGTGGTCATTGACCAAGGCTTGGATTGCACGATGACGGCCACGGTGGATGTCACGAACGCCGACGAAGGTGAATCCAATGGCGCGTTGGCGGTGAACGTCGAAAATGCTCAAGGACCTTGGACCGCGACGTGGTACGATGGTGAAGGATTCATCCAGGGCACAGGAGAGACACTCGAAGGGTTGGATGCAGGGGACTTCAGCGTCCTCGTGGTGGATAGCATCGGTTGTTCCGCGGAAGTCGAGGACATTGAAGTCATCACAGGGTTGGAGGACATGCAAGGCGCGTGGAGTACATACCCAAACCCTGCCCATGACGTCTTGGTCATTCAGGGATTGCCTCTGGGCAGCGCTTGGTCGCTGGTTGGCCTTCAAGGACAGGTTGTCGCAGAAGGCCGTGGCCAGCAGCGTGAGGTGGTTCGGACGGGCAATTTCGCCAACGGCGTGTACGTGCTGCGCGTCGCCAACAACCAAGGCTTGACTTTCAAGCAGGTACTCATCCAACACTAAGCGCGCAGCGCGCTTCCACGTGATGACGTTTGACGTGGTGTTTCTCGGAACAGGAGCGGCGGTGCCGGTTCCTTCGAGAGGCACCACGTCTCAGTTTTTGGACATTCACGGACACACGTTCCTGATCGATGCTGGGGAGGGCGTTCAGCTCGCGCTCCGCAACAACAAGAGGCGCTTTCAGAAGCTCAAGGGCATCTTCATCAGCCACATGCACGGCGACCATGTGCTCGGGCTGCCCGGCCTTTTAAGCACCATGTCCCTGCTCGGGCGGCAAGAAGCAATTGACATTTGGGGTCCTCCAGAATTGGACGCGTGGTTGCGTCACACATGGGGCAGCATTCAAGCGCACATGTCTTTTGAAGTGAAGGTGCATGAGTGGTCTCCACACGAAGTCCAAACCCTTCACGAAGCGGGCCATTATCGGTTGCGCAGCATTCCCGTCAAGCACCGCATCCCTTGCTGTGGCTTGCGTGTGGAAGAACATTCCTTGCCGTGGAAATTGAGTGGCCAGAAGGCCCGCGAGGCCCGGCTTCCTTTTCATGTCCGTCAGGCGCTCAAGCGCGGTGAGGCCATTGGCTTCGAGGGCCGAGCGTTGAAGCCGGAGTTGTGGTGCACACCGCCGAGAAAGGCACGGAGCTACGTCTACTCTGCGGACACGAGGCCATGTGAAAGCCTGCGCATCGCAGCCCAAGGTGCGACGCTGCTTTATCACGATGCCACCTTCAACAATGCGGATGCCGATCGGGCCAAGTCGACCCATCACAGCACGACCACCGAGGCGGCGAGGTTGGCGCGCCAAGCGGAGGTGGAAACGCTCATGCTTGGACATGTGAGTTTGAGGTACAAAGACCTCGATGCGTTGCGTGAAGAAGCGCTGCAGGAGCACCCGAATGTGGTGTTGGCAAAGGACGGTCTCCTGTGGAGACTTTGACATTGCATTGACAAGTCAACATCTATCTTTGTCTAGAATCATTCTAAGCAATGTCTCCGCTCTCCAAGACCAACCTCGCCATTGGCGACAGCAGTGCCCTGTTCCGGCTGGGTGTGCGAAACATGGTGCGTCAGATCGACGGGGTGGAGGTGATCGGAGAAGCGGCGAATGGGGTGGACTTGACGGGATTGGTGCAATCCTTCGCGCCCGATGTGGTGGTGGTCGATTTTTTGTCGGAAGGGTTTGACATTGATGTGGTTCGGGCCATCAAGGCGAATCGGCCTGCCACCCGGATTTTGGCCATCACAACGCAACAAAGCGGCCACACCTTGGTGAATGCGTTGAAGGCGGGTGTGGACAGCTACATCAAGAAAGATTGCGATTTGGGTGAGGTGGAAGAGGCCATTCGGGAGACGTCGAAAGGCGGAACGTTTTTTTGCGGCCAAATCCTGGATCGCATACGGCAGGAATCCATCGATGTGGACGATTTGGAAACGTTGCCTTTGTCATGCGACCCCATTCACCTCAGCGGGCGTGAGACCGAAGTGCTCGAGTTGATTGCAGAGGGGTTGACCAACACCCAAGTAGCAGACAAACTCTTTCTCAGCACCCACACCATCACCACCCACCGGAAGAACATCATGTCTAAGCTGGGGGTCAACAACACTGCGGCCATGGTGATGTATGCAGTGAAGACCGGGCTTGTCAGTCCCAACAAATTCCTCTTCCAAGCGGATTCATAACGCGCAAGTGCAACATTTGTTGGCGGGTGTGGCATTTGCATCGGGGCCCCAGATGTGCGATTTTTGCAGCACCTAAATGAAAGGTTATGCTGATGGAGGACTACAAGACGTTGGATTTTGACATTTCCCCAGTAGGGATGAGCAGGCTTGAGGGCGTGGACTTTTCCAATTTGGCGTTCGGCAAGGTGTTTTCAGATCACATGTTTGTGATGGATTACGCAGATGGAGAATGGAAGCGAGGTGAAATTTCTTCTTATGGTCCCATGACTTTTTCTCCGGCCATGATGTCCTTGCACTATGGCCAAGCCATTTTTGAAGGCATGAAGGCCTTCCGTCAACAAGACGGTGGCGTGGCCATGTTCCGTCCAGGTGAGAACATCAAGCGCTTCAATTTCTCTGCGAAGCGCATGGGCATGCCAGAGGTTCCTGAGGACATTTTCTTCCAGGCTTTGGTGGAGATGCTCAAACTGGATTCAGGTTGGGTGCCCAATGCCCCAGACAGTGCCCTGTACATCCGGCCTTTCATGTTTGCCACCGAATCTCATGTCGGGGTGCGTCCAAGCCAGGAATACCGATTCTGCATTTTTACTTGCCCAGTAGGAGCTTACTACACCAAGGCCGTGAAGGTCAAGGTGGAGTTGCATTACACCCGCGCCGCCATGGGCGGCACAGGCGCAGCCAAGGCGGCTGGGAACTACGCAGGTTCGTTGTTCCCTACAGAACTTGCCAAATCCGAAGGGTACGACCAAATTTTGTGGACCGACGCAGCCACACACACTGCTGTGGAGGAATGCGGCACCATGAATGTGGCCTTCGTGTTGAACGGCAAGATGGTGGTGCCCCAAACCAGCGACACTGTGCTCGCGGGCATCACCCGGGCCAGTGCAGTCCAATTGATGAGGCATCACGGGGTAGAGGTGGAAGAACGCAAAGTCACCGTGCAAGAATTGATTGATGCGTCTGCAGAGGGACGTTTGACTGAAGCGTTTGGCCTCGGGACTGCTGCGACGGTGTCGCCAATTTGCACGTTGGGGTTGCCCAACGGCGATTGGGATTTGCCTGAGATGTCGACATGGGAGGTGGCTCCCAAAGTCAAAGCACTGTTGGATGGCGTGCGTTATGGAACAGCTGAGGACTCTTTCGGCTGGAACATTCCTGTCTGATTTTTCGTATCTATAGGACATGAATCGAGTTGTCCTTGGTTTTTTGGGATGCTTCACCTCCACAATGGTCTTCGGTCAATTGGATCGAACCCACGTCCAAGGCGCTGCAAGCCCATACGCGTTGAGTTCTGATTACAGAGCCCTGGGGTACAATCCGGCCTTGCTTACCCATGCGGGTTGGGCGGGTGATTTCCAAAAAGTCACAGGCGGATTCGAAGGTGGTCTGTCCTTGAAATCCAATTTGCTCGATCGGAGCGCAATGTGGGATCAAGTACTCGGTCGTGCTGGCGAAAACAGCGAGCCGTGGACGTCCGACGAGTGGCTCAACGCGCTCACGGATGAACAGCTCTTCTTCAACGTGTCCTTTCTGTCCGCGGCCTTTGCGCGTCGCGTGGGGAACTGGGGCATTGCCTATGCGAATCGCAGAGGAGTGTCGGCGAACATTACTTTGAGTTCAGAGACGGCCAAGCTGTTCACTGACGGAGGACTGGATTTGTTCTCGGAAATAGAGTTGGTGGAGACAGGGGAGGTGGTTTCGGTGGACGACTACGATTTCGAACTCGGAGATTTGTGGGAGGGTATCACCATTGCCGGAAACGCCACCATGGCCAATTTGCTCAAAGAGACTTCTCTCTCTTTTCAGTCCATTCGCACCCATGAAGTGGGCATCTCCAGGGTTTGGGGAAATGCGGTAGAAGGTTGGTCCCTGCATACAGGAGTCGGAGTTCGTGCGCTTTTGGGCTCGGCATACTTCGACATCCACACGGAGGATGATGAAGTGGTGGCTTTTGGAGCGCGCTCTGACGGCTTCAGGATTTCGAATTTGCAAAGCCTGGATTCTCTTCTGGGCGGCGGGCCCTCTGCGGATTGGCTTGGGCTCGTCAGTCCGTCAGGATACGGTTGGGGGCTGGATTTTGGAGGTGTGTTGTCTCGTGCAGATGGTGCATGGCTCTCTGTCTCTTTGGTCGACATCGGACGCATGACGTGGGAAGGCGAAACCTACAGCGTCAATGACATCGATTTGGACGTGTCTTCGTTTGGGTCTTCAGACGGTGCCATCGACCCTGACAATTGGCTTTCTGGAGCCATTGATGTGTTGGATGCCGACACGTGGTTCCAAACGAGCGAAGCTGCTACACGCAGGGTGTCGAACCGTCCGTTGGTTTCGGTGGGCGCGGGTTTCCGCCCTGCAGGCCCGGTGGTGGTCGCGGCGAACCTTACGGCGCGCAGTCGCGAAGCCCTTGCCAATGGAGGCTGGACAGGGGGTGTGTCCGGAGGGATACGCATCACCAATGCGTGGATTGTCGAGTCAGGCATCCAGCGAGGCAGTTCCGATGTGTGGCGTTTCCCCGCATCTATGCGCGTGAGCCTCGAGAACGGGTGGGAAATCGGCTTCAGGACGGGTGACGTGTCAGCCTTGTGGGAAGGCTCGCAGCCTGAGCTTTCGCTCCAGACTTGCTTCCTGAGATACCGTGTTGGTGGCATTTGATTGCCAACTTGTCCCAAGATGTTGGAAGATGTAGGGACTGCAGATTTTCTTGCAGCATGAACAAGTTGTTTTTCCCAATTCTCCTTGCAATCGGAACTTCTGCCATGGCCCAAAGCACGTCCAACCTTTCTTCTTCTGATCACGCGACCATTACCTTGGGTGCGGGTTGTTTTTGGTGTGTCGAAGCGGTTTTTGAAGCCATTCCCGGTGTGCTGTCCGGAGAGTCTGGATACTCAGGAGGACACATCAAAAATCCTGGATATAGGGAAGTGTGCACGGGAAGAACTGGCCATGCAGAAGTGGTTCAACTGACCTACGATGTCTCGAAGGTGAGTTTGGCAGACATCTTGGAAGTCTTTTTTGCGACGCACGATCCCACCACACTCAATCGCCAAGGCGCAGATGTTGGAACCCAATACCGCAGCGCAATCTATTGGCACGACCCCTCGCAAGTGGAGGACATTGAACAAGCCGTGGAACAGGCTCAGGCGAATTGGCCCAACCCCATCGTGACCGAGGTGAAAGCGTTCGAGGCGTTCTATCCCGCAGAGGATTACCACCAAGCGTACTACGAACTCAACAAGGAAGCGCCGTATTGCCGCGCGGTGATTGCGCCTAAGATGGCCAAATTCCAAAAGGAGTTTGGCGCACGCTTCGAGTTGGACTGAACGTTGGACTCCGAGAGGCGATTACTTTTCCTCGCTGTCGAGGCGCTCGATTTCCTTGTCGAGGAGCATGACCATCTGAGAGCGGACGAGCTCTGAGATTTTGGCGTCGTTCCGGGCTTTGTCCTTCAAAAAACGGAGCATGGCTTTTTTCTTCACCTCAATGGCCACATGTACGCGATAGGTGTTGTCGTCGAGCTGACGGATGTCTTCACCCAACGTGCGAATGTCTCCAATGGTGGTGTTGGTGACCTCGCGTGCCAGGGTCTCAAACCGCTCAATGGCCTCAGAAGCCTGGTTGCCCACCAGTTCTTGCGCGTAGTTGTCCGACACCACCTTGAGGTTGGTTTGCACTTGTTGGGCCAGGGCCTTTTTCGACTCGAGATCTGCTTTGCTCTTGGCAATGCTGAGGTTGGCACTTTGTCCCATCCCCACCGCGCGGAAATGCCGGGCATCAGACAAATACTTCTTCCCTGAGAACGGCGTTTTGACTTGGTTTCCTTCCATGTTGGAGCAAGAACTGAGCGAAGCAAAGACCAAGACAGCAGCCATGGCGAGGGAGGAGATGCGGAGGTTCATTGGATTGGATTTGAAGGGTAATTTCCATCAAGAATGCATGAATTGTGCCAAAACCCACGACTTTCTCTCGTGCTGTGGGAAACTTTGGCGGCTTTGCGGCGTCTCTTGCCGTGCAAACGAGGCTGGTCGCGAGTATTTTTGGGAATCGTGACTTGGAAGGAACGCATATTTCTTTGGCGCCTGAATCGGATGGGCAGTGGGGAACGCGAACGCAAGGGCTGTTCCTTGAGTCGCGCCAGCAGCGTGGGCCTCGTCTATCTCGAACGCGATCACGCACATTTCAGGGAAGTCAAGGCTTTGGCCAAAAGGCTCAAGGACGAATTTGGCGTCAAGCGCGTGGGCATGATGAGCTATGTCCATGAGGACACGAAGGATACGCCCACATGGTTGGTCAAAAAATTGGATTCAGGCTACTTCTGCAAGGGCGACTTGAATTGGTACGGTTGGCCTGTCAAGGAATTTGAGGCCTTCGTAGACACGCCATTCGACATTTTGATTGATCTGGAACTCGATCCTGTCCTTCCCTTGAAGTTCATTGTTCGCGCGAGTGCCGCCGGAATGAAGGTGGGGGTGGAGAACGTGGATTGGAACAAGGATTTGGATTTGCAGCTCGTGCGCGAACCCTCGGAGGATCCAGAGGAACTTGAAGAGGTTGACGTGATCCTTCAGGACCCCATGGACGAGTGGCGTGAACATACCGAACGCACCATTGTCTTCTTGAACAAAATCGACTTGCAATGACCCAAGTTCTGTCTTCACTTCACGGTTTGGGTGTCGCGATGGTGACGCCTTTCAACGAACAAGGAAACGTGGACTTTCCGGCGCTGCAGCGCATGGTGGAGCACCAAATCGAAGGCGGCACAGCCTTCCTCGTGGTGCTGGGCACCACAGGAGAGACGCCTACGTTGAGTGCCGCTGAGCAACGTCGCGTGGTGGACTTCGTCTTGGAGGTCAATGCGGGAAGGCTGCCTGTGGTGGTCGGAGTCACGGGAAACAACACGGCGGAATTGTGTGAACGGATTCATGGCTGGGACGTGAATGGCGTGGCCGCATTTTTGGTGGCCACCCCCGCGTACAACAAGCCCGGCCAAGAGGGATTGAAGGCGCATTACACTGCGGTCGCGGATGCCGCCCAACGTCCTGTCATCTTGTACAACGTTCCTGGTCGGACCTCATGCAACATGTCGGCAGCGACCACCTTGGCCTTGGCCGAGCATCCCAACGTGATTGGCATCAAGGAGGCGAGCGGTGATTTGGAACAAATCGGCGACATCCTCGCAAGCCGGCCGGCCCATTTTGCAGTGTGGTCAGGCGACGATGCCCTCGCCATGCCCACGGTGGCCATGGGGGCGGACGGATTGATTTCTGTCCTGGGCAACGCGTTTCCGAAGCCCATGGCCGCCATGGTGGAACAAGCGTCTTTTGGACAAACCCACGAGGCGAGAAGCACCCACGCCACATTGAAGCCTTTGATGGCGCTCATGTTTGAAGAGGGCAATCCGGCAGGCATCAAAGCTGCGATGAATCATCTTGGCTTGTGTGAAGGGGATGTGCGCTTGCCGTTGACGAAGGCATCTGCTGCGCTGAAGGACAAATTGTACGCGGCGATTGCCGCATTGGAGGTGTCAGCGCATTGACACCACCATGGATGTTGTGAAATCGCGACCATGAAAAAGGGCAGCCAGAAGCTGCCCTTTTTCGTGGCTCCATTCGAAGCTTTATTTGCCGAGCAAAGCCTTGGACTTGCGTACAATCGAAGCGGCATCCAAGCCGTATTTCTGCATCAATTGCGCGGGTTTGCCGCTTTCCCCAAATTGGTCTTCCACGGCCACAAAATCCATCGCGGTGGGGTGGTTTGCGCCCAGACATTGCGCCACACTGCTGCCGAGACCACCGAGACGTTGGTGCTCCTCGGCGACGAGGACATGTCCTGTTTTTTGAGCGGACTCAATCAACGTCTTTTCGTCAAGCGGCTTGATCGTGTGCACGTTGAGGACCTCTGCGTGAATGCCGTCTTTGGCGAGTTCGACAGCAGCCTGAATCGCCTCCCACACGAGGTGACCACACGCGGCAATGGTGAGGTCCGCGCCTGAAATCACCTTTTGGATTTTGCCCAACTCGAAGGGGGCCTCGGCGTCAATGAACACCGGCACCTTCGGACGCCCGAACCGGAGGTACACGGGACCGTGATGCTTCGCGATGGCCAATGTGGCTTGGCGGGTTTGTTCGTAGTCTGCAGGAACCACCACCGTCATATTGGGAAGCATCTTCATCATGCCGATGTCTTCCAAAATCTGGTGGGTCGCACCATCTTCACCCAAGGTCAACCCCGCGTGTGACGCGCAGATTTTGACGTTCTTCTCGGAGTAGGCAATGCTTTGGCGAATTTGGTCGTACACGCGTCCCGTTGAGAAGTTGGCGAAGGTCCCGGTGAAGGGAATCTTGCCTCCGATGGTCATTCCTGCGGCCACGCCCATCATGTTGGCTTCCGCAATGCCGACTTGAAAAAAGCGCTCAGGGAAGGCGTCTTTGAAGGCGTTCATTTTGAGCGAGCCCGTCAAGTCAGCACACAGTCCGAGGACGTTGTCGTTTTGCTGCCCGGCTTCGAGCAAACCTTGCCCAAATCCCGAGCGCGTGTCTTTGGATTCCGTGGGCGAGAGAGTGATGTGGTGGGTGTCAACCATGGATGTTGAGGTTGGTGGTGTTGCCTGAGGCGATGGTGAATGATTCTCGAATGCTGTACAAGGTGCCGCGCGCGTTTCTCGCGCGGAAGATGAGGGTGTAGTCACCCGGTTGCAAGGTGTGTTTGCCGACGAGCTGCCCGGGTTCAAATTGGAACACAGGTTGCAAGGTTTGGGCATCCACCACCACGGCATGGCCAGATGTTGCGGTTTGAACGACCAAGGAACCCGGCGCCGGGATTTCCACAGCGCTTCGCTTGTTTTCTTGGACTTCCACGTTCCGCACAAGGGTGGGAGGGTGCGTGGGGAAGAGCACGTCGTACGTGCCCGTGCACAGCCTCAATTCCTGTCCGATGGGACTCGCGAAGAACGACGCGCAGCTGTCGGACATCCGCCACTCTACATCAAACGAACCGTAATCCGTGCGGACGCCGCGGGCAAACTGAGGCGTGAGGTGTCCTTGTCCCATGTTTGGCACGGTCAAAACATTGTGCACGCCGGGGTTCAGAACAATCGAATCCAGCTTGCGTGGAGGGGTGCTGTGCACCGTGAACGCGTATGTCGGGAGGGGGTCGACGTAGACGGTGTCAGGCGCGTGGCCCCAACGCATGGTGTGCACCCATTGTGGGTCGTGCACTTCCGTGCGCATGTCCGTGAACGAATAGGCCAAATCACTGACCACGGGTTCTCCCGCGTCATCGAGCAACTCAATGTGCAGGGTGGTGTTGTGCAATGCTTGCTCCAACACAAGCTGCAGCACGTGCTCAAACGCTACGGGGTCCGCCGCATCGTAGAAATTGCCGATGCACCGAAGTCCTTTGGCCATGTCTTCCTCAATGCCCATGCCAATGACAAAGGGCTTCACCACGATTCCTTTGGCCTGCAAGGCGCGGCTCACGGCACAGGGGTCTTCGTCGCAAGCTTCGATGCCGTCCGTGATGAGGATGATCACGTTGCGACCCGGCGCGTCAGGAAAATCGTACGCGGCTTGTTCGAGCGAGCGGGCAATCGGTGTGGTGCCTTGTGCACGGATGCGCCCGAGTGTTTGTTTGATGATGAGGTTGTTCGCCCTTCCGAAGGGCACCACGAGCTCGGTGTCGTCGCAATCCTGATTACCGGGAACGTGCTTCGTTCCGTGCCCATAGACGCGAAGCCCCAATTCGAGTTGGTTCCCCTGGTGGAGTTCCTTGAGTGTTTCGCTGAGGAGGTTGGACGCGGTTTCAATTTTTCGATGCCCACCCCAAAACGCATTCATGCTGTTGGAGGCATCAAAGACGAAGAGGATGCGTGTGGGAAGCGCTTCGCCCTCGACTTGGACCTGGCTTTGGCCTTCAAGCGTGCACAACGTCAAGAGGCAACCCAGAAGGAGTTGACCCCACGACGAGGGGAGTGTGGCTTGAAGGGAAATCATGTGCGGCAAAGGATCAATAATCCTCCAACGTCGATTCAAGCTGGTTCAGTGCGTCGGCCAGCTGATCGTCACTTGGCGCTATGCCGTGCCACTTGTGCGTGCCTTCCATGAAGTCCACACCCTTGCCCATGTCGGTTTTCATCAAGACCACTGTGGGAATCCCCGAGCCACGTTGGCCGTGGGCCTCTTTGATGACGCGCTGCAGGTCGGCAAAATCGTGGCCATCGCACGTCAAGACGCGCCAGCCAAAGGCCTTCCACTTGCCCGCCAAATCGCCGAGAGACATCACGTCCTCGGTGCTTCCGTCGATTTGCTGTCCATTGCAATCGATGAACGACAAGATGTTGTCGACTTTGTGGTGGGCGGCGTACATGGCAGCTTCCCAGATTTGGCCCTCTTGCAATTCGCCGTCGCCGTGGAGGGAGTACACCCAGGTGTCCTCGCCATTCAATGACTTGACTTGGGCAGCACCGAGTGCGACGGACAACCCTTGGCCCAAGGAGCCCGAGGCCACGCGGATGCCTGGGAGGCCTTCTTCCGTGGCGGGGTGGCCTTGGAGGCGGCTGTTGAGCTTTCGAAAGGTGCTGAGTTCTTCCACAGGGAAGTACCCGCGTCGGGCGAGCACGCTGTACCACACGGGACTGATGTGCCCGTTGGACAAGAAAAAGACATCCTCACCGTGGCCGTCCATGTCGAACGCATCAGGGCTGATGTTCATCGTGTCGAAGTACAATTGCACCAACAAATCGGTGCACCCCAAGGAGCCACCGGGGTGGCCACTTTGCACTGCGTGGACCATGCGGACGATGTCGCGGCGAACCTGCGTCGCAAGCGCTGTCAATTCTGTGGAATTCATGGGGCAAAAGTACCTGAAGTGCGGGGGGAGGATGGCCCGTTGTGAAAAAACATTGGAAAACGAGGATGGCTTTGCGGAGGGGGTGCACGCCGTACCTTTGCAGCTCATCTCACCCCACTCATCTCATGGCTCTGCAATGTGGCATCGTCGGCCTTCCCAATGTCGGCAAATCAACCCTCTTCAACTGTCTTTCTAACGCCAAGGCCCAAAGTGCAAACTTCCCTTTTTGCACGATTGAGCCCAACCTTGGGGTGATCACGGTGCCGGACCCTCGATTGAACAAACTCGCGGAACTGGTGCAACCTCAAAACGTCATTCCCACCACTGTAGAAATCGTCGACATTGCGGGGCTCGTGAAGGGCGCGAGCAAGGGAGAGGGGCTTGGGAACAAGTTTTTGGGCAACATCCGCACAACGGATGCCATCCTTCACGTGCTGCGTTGTTTTGAAGACGACAACATTGTGCACGTCGACGGAAGCATTGATCCGATCCGCGACAAGGAGGTCATCGACATTGAGTTGCAGCTCAAAGACTTGGAGACGGTGGAATCACGGATGTCGAAAGTGAAGAAAGCCGCCCAAACCGGTGACAAAGAGGCGGTGAAGCAGATGACGTTTTACACCCGTCTCGTGGAACACCTGGAACAAGGAAAGAGCGCACGCGGCCTCGAGCTCGAAGAATTCGAAGCGCCATTGATGAGCGAAATGCAATTGCTGACCGCCAAGCCCATTCTGTACGTGTGCAACGTGGACGAAGGTTCTGTGGTCAATGGGAATGCCCACGTGGAGCGCGTACGTGCCGTGGCGCAGGAAGAGGGTGCCGGCGTGCTCGTTCTTGGTGCAGCCATTGAAGCGGACATTGCCGAACTCGAAGATCCGGAGGAGCGCGACATGTTCCTCACAGACCTCGGCTTGGATGAGCCTGGTGTGGCGAAATTGATTCGCGAAGCCTATGCGTTGCTCGACTTGCAGACCTACTTCACTGCTGGAGAGAAGGAAGTGCGCGCTTGGACCATTCGTCGCGGTTACACAGCCCCTCAAGCCGCGGGCGTGATCCACACCGACTTTCAAAAGGGATTCATTCGCGCCGAAGTTGCCAAATACAACGACTACGTGGCGTTGGGCTCAGAATTGGCTGTCAAGGAAGCGGGCAAGCTCAGCGTGGAAGGGAAGGAGTACGTGGTGGAGGACGGAGACATCATGCACTTCCGTTTCAATGTGTAAGGTGTTTTACGTCACGTTGGCCTGGGCGGTCGTGTTCGCCGGTTTCGGGCAAAGTGAGGATCTATCCTCCTTGCGTGTGCCCGGCATGCCAGAGGCGGTCGCTGCCACCATGCAGCGGCAGCAAGACGCTTGGAACCACGCGGACCTTGTGGGCTTCATGGAGGGCTACTTGCCCAGCGATTCTCTGATGTTCATTGGCAAGTCGGGTGTGACGTACGGCCATGAGGCCACGCTGAAGCGTTACATGACGGGATATCCTGACGCATCTGCGATGGGCACATTGACCTTCCAAAACCTCCAATGGATTTCGCTTGGAGACCATGCCGGTTGGTTGATGGGGAAGTGGGCGCTGAAGAAAGAGGCGCAGGAGGATGCAGAGGGCATGTACACGCTGCTCTGGCGGAAGTTGGATGGCACGTGGCTCATCGTGGCGGACCACAGTTCTTGAGTCATGAATGTGGTGACCTTGGTCGTGTTGGGGACTGTGCTCGTCTCGTGGCAGCTCATGGAGCGCCCTGACAAATCGAAGTGGATGCTTGTTCCATTTCGTTGCCACACCCACAAGGAGTGGCACCGGGTGATCACCCATGCTTTTGTGCATGCCGATTGGATGCACTTGGCGTTCAACATGTTCGTGCTCTACGAGTTTGGGCGCGTGGTGAACACCGAGTTGGCCGGGTTGGGGTGGATGGGCTTTCCTGCGCTCTACGTTGCAGGCATTGTGGCCGGTGCCATCCCCGCTTTGCAAAAGCACAAGCACAATCCATCCTATGCCAGTCTGGGAGCGTCAGGTGCGGTCAGTGCTGTGCTGCTTGCGTTCATTGTGCTCCATCCCACGCACACGTTGCTGCTGTTTTTTGTCATCCCCATGCCGGCGGTGTTGGCAGGGATGCTCTTCTTTTGGTACGAAAGCCGAATGCAACAACGCGGTCGCACACGCATTGCACACGATGCGCACCTTGGCGGCGCACTCGTGGGTGTGGCTTGGGTCGTTCTTTTTGTCCCAAGCGCCGTTCCACGATTCATTCAGGCCCTGCAAGGGCTGTTGTCATGATCCTTCGAAGGATCAGTCGACAATCCGATACACCTCCTCGTTGGCGCGGCGCATGAAATAGCGCTCACGCGCAAAACGTTCGAGGGCCTGTGGGTCATTCAGCAAGGTGGCCTGTGTTTGACGCAAGTCTTCGATGCGGCGTTCCACTTCAGCAAGTTCCTGCTTCGCCTTGGACAGTTCTCGTGCCTCACGCACCACGAAGGGAAGGCCCAAGTCGTGGATGAACGTAGACCAAATCAGCGCCACCAACGTGGCAGCGATGTATTTGTTCTGGAGCGCCTCTCGGACAGCAGGAGGGATGTGCATCACGCGTTGGTGTCAGGCTGGTCGTCTTTGTCCTCGTCCTTCTTTTTGGTCGACTTCTTAGGCGCCTTCTTGCGAGATGCCTTGGGGGCGTCTCCGGCAGGCTCCGCTTCGCCGCCCTTCAACGCTTCTTCCGCTCCTTCGGGCATCTGGAGCAAACCTCCTTTGATGACCTCAATGGTCAATTCAGTCGCGTCTATCTCGAGGTCTGCACGGAGCAAGTCGCCTTCCGAAACATCGCTGTTGATGATTTCCTCGGCGAAGGGGTCTTCCAAGTACTTCTGAATGGCGCGCTTGAGCGGACGGGCACCGTACTTCTCATCGTAACCTTTGTCTGCAATGAAGTCCGCGGCAGAATCCGTGATTTCCAAGTCATAGCCCAAATCCACAACGCGCTTCTTCAACGCGTCAAGTTCGATGTTGATGATGCTGTGGATGTGCTCACGCTTCAGGCTCTGGAACAAGATGACGTCGTCGATGCGGTTCAGGAATTCTGGGGCAAAGGCGCGCTTCAGTGCGGTTTGAATCACGCTGTCGCGGTCCGCGGCGACATTTGCTTGTTTCGCCGCGGTGCCGAAGCCCACACCCGTGCCGAACTCCGCCAGCTGGCGCGCTCCGATGTTGGACGTCATGATGATGATGGTGTTGCGGAAATCCACCTTGCGGCCCAAGCTGTCCGTCAGTTGCCCATCGTCCAGGGCTTGGAGCAAGAGGTTGAAGACGTCAGGGTGCGCCTTCTCAATTTCGTCGAGCAACACGATGGAGTAGGGGCGACGACGGACCTTTTCCGTCAACTGGCCACCTTCCTCGTATCCGACGTAGCCCGGAGGTGCCCCGATCAAGCGAGTGACGGCAAACTTCTCCATGTACTCGGACATGTCGATGCGAATCAAGGCTTCTTCGGAATCGAACATGAACTTCGAAAGGACCTTGGCCAGTTGCGTCTTTCCGACGCCGGTAGGGCCCAGGAAGATGAAGGAACCAATGGGTTTGTTGGGGTCCTTGAGGCCCGCGCGGTTGCGCTTGATGGCCTTGACCACTTTCTTGATTGCTTCGTCTTGACCGATGACTTTGCCTTCGAGGTCGGTGTTCATGCGGGCGAGCTTGCCGCTTTCCTTCTCTGCAATGCGCTGGACAGGAATGCCCGTCATCATGGCCACGACATCGCCAACATGGTCTTCAGTGACTGTGACCCGGTGGTTCTTTGAATCTTCTTCCCACGCGCGTTTGGCCTTCTCGAGCTTCTCGTTCAGGATGCGCTCCTGGTCGCGCAACCGAGCGGCCTCCTCGTAACGCTGGGAGCGAACCACAAGGCTCTTCTCGTCCTTGACGTTTTCGATTTCTTCCTCAATCTTGACGATTTCCTCAGGCACGTTGATGTTGGTCAGGTGAACGCGGCTGCCCACCTCGTCCAACGCGTCGATGGCCTTGTCTGGAAGGTGACGGTCGGTGATGTACCGGCTCGTGAGTGTTACACACGCCGCAATGGCTTCATCGGTGTACTTGACGCTGTGGTGTTCCTCGTACTTTTCTTTGATGTTGTTGAGGATTTGTACGGTCTCTTCGATGCTGGTCGGTTCGACCATGACCTTTTGGAAGCGGCGTTCCAAGGCGCCATCCTTTTCAATGTATTGACGGTATTCATCCAAGGTCGTGGCGCCGATGCATTGAATCTCGCCACGCGCAAGCGCCGGCTTGAACATGTTGGAAGCGTCCAACGAACCGCTGGCACCGCCTGCACCAACAATGGTGTGGATTTCGTCGATGAACAAAATGACGTCCGGAGACTTCTCCAGCTCGTTCATCACCGCCTTCATGCGTTCCTCAAATTGGCCTCGGTACTTGGTGCCTGCCACCAAGGATGCAACGTCCAACGTAACAATGCGCTTGTTGAAGAGCACGCGGCTGACCTTTTTCTCCACGATGCGAAGGGCCAAACCTTCCGCAATCGCACTTTTTCCCACGCCGGGTTCGCCCATCAGGATGGGATTGTTCTTTTTGCGGCGACTTAGGATTTGACTGACACGCTCAATTTCTTTGGCGCGTCCCACAATGGGGTCCAAACGGCCTTCCTCCGCCATTCGCGTGAGGTCTCGTCCAAAGTTGTCCAAGACGGGTGTCTTGGATTTGGGGTCGCCTTTACGCGACGCAGGGCCGCCGGAACCTCCGGAGCCACCAAAATCACCGCCACCCTCGGTGGGGGCGTCATCGTCGGACAAGGAGTGGTCAGCGCGGGGTGCCCGGGCACCGCCATTTTCTGACAGGAGGTTTTCAAATTCTTCTTTCGCCACGTCGTAATCGATGTTGAATGCGTGAATGCTTTTTGTTGCTACGTTGTCTTCGTCTTTCAGGATGCTGAGCAGCAGGTGCTCAGTGCCGATGATGCCGCTCTTGAAAATCTTCGCCTCGAGGTAGGTGATCTTCAGAATCTTTTCGGCTTGCTTTACCAGGGGAATGTTCCCCGATCCACCGGGTTTGGCCGCACTCGGACGCACTGAACCTTCCACCAGTTTGCGCAGCTTCTGAAGGTCGCAATTGAGCCCCTCAAGGATGCGGACAGCCGTGCCTTCACCCTCTTTGATGATGCCCAAAAGGAGGTGTTCCACACCGATGTAATTGTGTCCCAAACGAAGCGCTTCTTCGCGACTGAGTGAGATGACCTCGCGAACCCGAGGAGAAAATTTTGCGTCCATGTCTTGTGTTGTTGTGGCCTGCAACACGAGCGTCGAATCCTTCTTGATTCAACATGCAGCCAAGGCCTCTTCAAAACTAGGATTCACCGTCGGGTCAGGTGGGGGGCAGGTCCAATGTTATTCACATGTCATTCACCTCATTTGTGAGTAAGTGGAACGCGTCTCATCCTCAGTCAGGGCGGGGCTCGTGGTATTTTTGAGGATGGTGAAATGCCCGTCGTCATCGGGCTGTGAAAGCACATGAGACGACGGGACTGAAGAGCAACAAACGGACTTGATTGCAAGTCCATGAACGGACCCCATGGCAGAAGGAGAAAAAATCATCCAAATCAACATCTCAGACGAGATGAAATCGGCGTACATCGACTACTCGATGTCCGTGATTGTAAGTCGTGCACTTCCCGATGTGCGCGACGGCTTGAAGCCCGTCCACCGTCGTGTGTTGTACGGGATGTTGGATTTGGGCGTGTTGTCCAACCGTCCCTACAAGAAGTCCGCAAGGATTGTGGGGGAGGTGCTTGGAAAGTATCACCCGCACGGCGACAGCTCGGTGTACGACACCATGGTGCGGATGGCCCAGCATTGGTCCCTGCGCTACCCGATGGTGGATGGACAAGGAAACTTTGGATCCATCGACGGCGACAACCCCGCGGCCATGCGTTACACGGAAGCCCGTTTGCGCAAAGTGGCGGAGGACATGCTATCTGATTTGGACAAAGAGACTGTGGACTTCAGGCCCAACTTTGACGAGAGCCTGAAGGAACCCACTGTTTTGCCTGCCAAGATTCCAAACTTGCTTGTCAACGGCGCAGCAGGAATTGCGGTTGGTATGGCCACCAACATGCCTCCCCACAACTTGACTGAAGTGGTGGAAGGCATGGTGCACCTCGTCGACAATCCCGATTGCACCGTTGAAGACCTCATGACGTTCGTGAAGGCACCGGACTTCCCGACGGGAGGGGTGATTCACGGCATCGAAGGCGTTCGTGACGCCTTCCAAACGGGCCGTGGCCGCATTGTGATGCGGGGCCGGGCCAAGTTCGAAGAGACCAAGACAGGCCGCGAAATGATCATCGTGGAGGAAATTCCCTACCAGGTGAACAAAGCGGACATGGTGCGGAAGACCGCAGACCTCGTCAACGACAAGAAGATTGAAGGCATCTCCGAGATTCGTGACGAGAGCGACCGCAACGGCATGCGCATCGTGTACGAATTGAAGCGCGACGCCATTCCAAACGTTGTGCTCAACAAGCTGTACAAGTACACGCAGCTACAAACTTCATTCTCAGTCAACAACATTGCCCTTGTGAAGGGGCGTCCGGAGTTGTTGAACCTGAAGCAAATGATGTCGCACTACATCGAGCACCGTCACGATGTGGTGGTGAGGCGCACACAATACGACCTTGGCAAAGCCGAGGAACGTGCCCACATTCTGCAAGGGCTCATCATCGCTCTGGACAACATCGACGATGTCATCGCACTGATTCGGGCGAGCAAGACGCCTGAAGAGGCCAGAAATGGCTTGATGGAGAAGTTTGAACTCAGTGAGATTCAAGCCCGCGCAATCTTGGACATGCGTCTCCAAAAGTTGACCGGCCTCGAGCGCGACAAATTGCGCGCGGAGTACGATGAGCTCATGGAACTCATTGCCGATCTGAAGGACATCCTCGACCGTGTGGAGCGCCGGATGGAAATCATCAAGACCGAATTGATCGATGTCAAGGAGCGCTTCGGGGACGAGCGTCGTTCCACCATCGAATACAGCAGCGCCGACCTCAGCATTGAAGACATGATTCCCGACGAGCAGGTGGTGGTGACCATCAGCCATGCCGGGTACATCAAGCGCACGCGTCTCAATGAATACCGTGCCCAGAGCCGCGGAGGCGTGGGATCCAAGGGAAGCACCACGCGTCAAGAGGACTTTTTGGAAAGCATTTTCACGGCGACCAACCACAACTGGCTGTTGATCTTCACGGCCAAGGGCAGGTGCTTCTGGATGCGCATTTTTGAAGTGCCAGAAGGAAGCAAGCAGAGCAAGGGAAGGGCCATTGTCAACCTCATCAACCTCGAAGGGGACGATAAGGTGTTGGCGTACATCCCTGTGAAAGACTTGAAGGACGAGGAGTACGTCAATGGCAATTACGTCATCCTGTGCACCAAGAAAGGCCTCATCAAGAAGACAAGCCTTGAGGCGTACAGCCGTCCGCGCACCAATGGCATCAATGCCGTGACCATTCGCGAAGGCGACGAGTTGCTGTCGGCACGCCTCACCAACGGGGATTCTGAAATCTTGATGGGCCTGCGTTCAGGCAAGGCCATTCGTTTCCACGAATCCACAGCACGTGCCGTGGGCCGGACCGCCATGGGCGTGAAAGGGGTGACCCTCGGTGGACCGGACGACGAAGTCATTGGCATGGTGTGCATCAACGATGCGTCTAGCGACATTCTCGTCGTCTCTGAAAACGGGTACGGAAAGCGTTCCGCGGTGGACGACTATCGCATCACCAACCGGGGCGGAAAGGGGGTGAAAACCCTCCAGATCACAGATAAAACAGGGGAGTTGATTTCCATCTTGAACGTGACCGACGAGAACGACTTGATGATCATCAACAAGTCGGGCATCACCATCCGCATGGCCGTGGAGCAGCTCCGCGTCATGGGGCGCGCCACGCAGGGCGTTCGCTTGATCAGCTTGCGCGGCAAAGACGCCATCGCTGCAGTATGCAAGGTGCCCAAATCGGACGAAGAGGACGAGCTGGCCGAAGGTGCGGAAGGAAACGTGGAAGGGGCGGAAGGCGCAGCGGCGTCAGATTCTCCAGAACAGCCGGAAGCCTAATCGGAGGTTGGCATGAGGTTTGACGAAAGCACGATGTACTTTTGACCTCAACAACCTGAGACCTGTAGAAAACGAAACACATCCCATGCAGAAAACACTCACCCTGATGGCGTTGGCCATTTGTGTCCAAGGATTTGGACAAAAAGAAGTTGTGTCCGCGTACAACGCCAACAAAGAAGGCGATTTCGCGACGGCGGCCACGTACATCGAGCAGGCCATCCAAAACCCCAAGGCGAACGTCAAGAACAAGACGTGGCGCTACCGCGGAGAGATCTACTTGAACATCAGCAAGGACAGTGCATTGTTTGCGGCTTACCCTGATGCACTCGTGCGGGCCAAGGACAGCTATTTCAAGGCTCAAGAACTCGATGCGAAAGGGTCGTATGCTTCAGAAATTCGAATCGGGTTGGACCAAGTTCAAATGGCGGCGAGCAATACGGGCATTGGCAACTACAACACCGGCAACTTCGGTGCAGCGGGTGCGTTCTTCGATTTGGGTGCTGAAATCGCCAGCGCCTTCGAGATCACAGACACCATGGCGATTTACAATTCGGCCCTGTGTTACGAAAAGGCAGGGGAGGTGGACCTCGCTGTGGCTCGCTACCGCGCTTGTGCAGACATCGAGTACCAGGTGCCCAATGTATTTTTGTTCATCAGCAACCTGTACCGTACAAACGGACGTGAAGCGGAAGCCTTGGAGACGTTGGCTGAAGCGCGTGGGTTGTACCCGCGTGAGCAGAGCCTCATTATTGAGGAGTTGAACATTTACCTGACGAACGAGGAATTCGACAAAGCCAAGGAAAACCTTGCATTGGCTGCCGAGCAAGATCCGACCAATGAGATTTTGTGGTTCAGCTTGGGCAGTGTCTTGGACAACTTGGGCAATGCGGATGAGGCCATTGAGGCCTACAAAAAGGCCCTTGAGGTCAAGGCGGATTACTTTGATGCCAACTACAACCTGGGTGCACTGTACTTCAACCAAGCCGTTCAGGGCATCAATGCGGCCAACGACATGTGGAAGCCACGCATGACCAAGACAGAGTCTGATGCTCAGAAGCAATTGGAGGACGATGCCAAAGCTCTTTTCGAGACAGCCAAGCCGTTCTTGGAGGCTGCGCATGCGACAGATGCCGATGATTTGGAGACGATGCGTTCACTGCGTGACATCTACGCGCGCACTGGGGACGACGACAAGATGCTCGAGTTGACAGCCAAGATCAAGGCTGCATCAAACTGATTCAGAATGAGAAGGGGCTTCGGTCCCTTTCTCTTTCCAATTGGCACTTACCATAATGTATATTATCATTCAAAAGGGGTGAATCACTGAAATCAATGCATTTCCGAGAAAACACGTGGATTCGTATGTTTTTACAAGGTGTGCTGTATTTTTGGCATCCCGGAGGTTTGGCAGAGTTGGTCGATTGCACCGGTCTTGAAAACCGGCGTGCCGAAAGGTACCGGGGGTTCGAATCCCTCAGCCTCCGCCAAATGAAACGCTCGCAGTCATGCGGGCGTTTTTTTGTCCATCGCTGAACGTCCTTGGCAACCATGCAATCCGTTGTTCGACGCCTGCGCGCTAATTTGGGACGCAAATTAGAATTCGCTCAAGTTCTCTCAAACGCATCCATGGCCAGTTCTTTCTCTTCTGTGCGATTCTCACGCGACGACTTTTGGCGAATGGTTGGACGTGGGCTCGCTGTGTGCGCTGTATTTGGCTTGAGCGCCACCATGCATGCGCAAACGTCGTGGATTGGCGACGTGTTGATCCAGCGGTTGCCAGACGGCCAAGCGTACGCTGAAGTCCAAACAGCCTGGACATCCACAGCCGGAACGGCGTCGGACAGCTTGACGTTGACCATGATCGCCTTTCAAGGCGACGACATTGTGTCGTTCCAAAAAAACAAGGTCCTTGCGCGCCCCGACGTCCAAGATTCCTCCGCACTGCGTCACGTGCATGTGGCGCGTTTGGCGGTGCCTCATGGTGGGCTTCGTGTAGAGTGGCTTGTGGCCCAAAATGACACGCCTCTTTGGCAACATAATGCAAGCGT
This sequence comes from Flavobacteriales bacterium, assembly GCA_002683345.1. Classification (GTDB taxonomy): domain Bacteria; phylum Bacteroidota; class Bacteroidia; order Flavobacteriales_D; family Sanyastnellaceae; genus UBA11663. Next base: position 8,769 of record NYSX01000061.1, on the reverse strand, counting down.
GCGTGTTCCCATGGGCGGCATGCCGGAATTCACCGATGTGATGGTTGTCAACACGCATGCGCCTGCCACGGCATGGAGTCAGCCCAACATGGTGCACAGCGGATTGGATCTGATCCCCAAGGTGGGCAACGCCATCCCCGTGGAAGCCACATCGGCGCGCCTTTACGTGGAATTACACGGGTTGAACGAGGTCGTTCCCACCGATTCCTTGTTCCTCTTGAAGTTTGGCTGGGCTGACGAAAAGGGCCAATGGAACCCCGCTGCGACGAGGTACCTCAGAAAGGCCTCGGCCTCCATTGTGCCCGTGTTTGAGGTGCTTCCGTGCACCCCAACCTCCCCCACCCTTCAAAAGCCCGTGATGAAGCTGGAAGCACAAACCAGAGATGGCCATGTTGTGGTGTCTCGGGACGTCACCCTTGGCGACCGTGAATGGCCCGAGGGACAACCACAAACCAAGCCCTCAGCTCCGGACGATGTTTTTCTGCCCTCCTTGGACGGCCATGACACGCTTGATGTGGTGGTCAAGCTCCTCGAAGACCACCTGCCCATGGCCACAACCAACGAGCAAAGCACCATCCAGCAGGTGTTGATTCCCGGTGGCAACGTGGAACTGATGAAGCGCTACATCTCTGGCTTTTGGATGGATCGAAGCACCTCTGTCCCTGAAGCTGAAGCGAGGCTCGCGCAGTACCTCGAGCGCATTGCCTACGTGGATGAGAAATACGGTCAATGCAAGTACGGTCAAGGCAGCTTGACGGAGATGGGGAACATTTACCTGCGGTTTGGCAAGCCCAACACCGTCGTCAAGCGCCACCACGAAACGGACTACTACCCCTATGAGATTTGGCACTACCACAAGGCGGGACGGTTCAACAACAAGCGCTTCCTCTTCTTTGCGCCTCATGTCGTGGGCGAGTGTTTTGAATTGCTGCACAGCGACATGTTGGGTGAACGCCAAAACGAGGACTGGTTGTCCCAACTGCGTTCTCGCGAAAACACCGTGCAGGTGTCGAAGTCCATGGAAAACCGCTTGAATCCCCGTGACACCTTTTCCGGGGAAGAGCCGGAGGATTTGTTCTTCAATCCACGATGATGGGAACGGTTCAACCTGCAGACGTGGCAGTGGTCATTCTCAACTGGAATGGCCAACATCACCTCGAGACCTACCTGCCAAGCGTGTTGAAGCACACCCCCGCCGACACGCGGGTGTGGGTTGTGGACAACGGCAGCACGGACGACAGCGTGGCGTGGCTTCGCGCGAACCACTCCCCAAGGGTACAGCTTGTGGAACTGGATCAAAACTTCGGGTTCGCAGCGGGCTACAACGAGGGGTTGAAGCACATCGATGCCGAAGTGTATGTGTTGCTGAACTCCGATGTCCGCATGGACGGTCCTTGGGTGGAACCCGTGTTGGCGGCGATGGACGAACACGGCTGGGATGTGGCGAGTCCGCTCCTGGTCCAGGATGTTCGGCCGAGCATGTGCGAGCATGCAGGTGCAGCAGGAGGATGGATGGACAAGGATGGCTATCCTTTTTGTTTGGGACGGCTGTTTGAAAGCGTGGAACCGGTGGACGTGTGGTTGGCCCAAAACCGTGAGGTGTTCTGGGCTTCCGGAGCATGCTTTTTCATTCGCAAGGAGGCGTGGCTGCACGCCAAGGGCTTCGACGGTTCACTGTTTGCCCACATGGAGGAAATTGACCTTTGCTGGAGGCTGAAGAACGAAGGCAAGCGCGTGGGGTGTGTGGGCACGGTGAGGGTGCGCCATCTTGGCGGCGGCACGTTGCAGACGACCAGCCCTTTCAAGACCTACTTGAACTTCAGAAACAACCTCGTGGTGATGCTGAAAAACCGCGACGGATTTTGGCCTGCCTTCATGTTCAGACGCATGACCTTGGATGGGATTGCGGCATGGAAAATGCTTGCAGGAGGACAATGGCGTCAATTCTTGGCGGTGGGTCAAGCCCATGGGGCGTTTTACCTGCGTTTGGCCTCCACCCTGCGCAAGAGAAGAAAGCTGCGTCGTTCGCCCACGCGAAACCCCAACATGAAAGGATGGTGGCGCAAGAGCGTCATCGTCGCATACTTCCTTCAGGGTCACGCCCGTGCTCGCGACTTGAAGTTGCCCGGCGTCCACTGATCTCGCCGTTCCTCGTGCGCAACACGTCACGCACAAACTGTTACGCAATGCGTCTGCATTGATGTCCCAAGTTTGCATGTGGTTTGGTCGTGTGGTTTGGGGCTGGGCATGTGGGTGGCCGTATTGGTGCCTAAAGCGGCGGTCTCTGCGGCTGTCCTAAGCGTGGGGAGCGCACTTGTCTTCCCCCATGCCCAATGGAAGTCTGTGCTGCCTTGGCTCTTGTCAGGATGGGGGTTGGCTCAGCTCTGCGTCGGAGTGCAGCACAGAGAACGACGCGCACCCATCGGCAGTCCTGTGGCCGAATGGGCCTTGATTCGTCCGGTGTTTCTCCCCAGCCACCTGACCATGTCAGGCGCGTCGACCCAAAGCGGATTGTGGTCTGGGATCGATGCCCAAGGAAAACACCTTCGCCTTTGGTTGAACGCAGACATCCATGAGGCACGAGGAAGGTGGCGTTGGGGCTTGGTGCAACTTCGCGGCATCGAAGCGTCAGATTGGACCGCTGCCTTTGATTTTGGTGCGTACCTCCGACATGCGGACGTGACAGCCAAGGGGGACGTTGTAGCTTGGGGAGACGCTGTGAGATTGTCGCCCATCGAGGCGACGGTGGAGCGCTTGGGATGGCGATGGCGCAAACACCTGGCCCAACGCTTTGAACAGGATGAAACCGGGTTGTTGCTGGGCATTTTTGGCGGGGACAAAAAAGCTGTCTCACGTGACACCAAAGAAGCCTTCCAAAAGTTGGGCTTGGCACACCTGTTGGCGGTCAGTGGGTATCACGTGGGGCTCGTGGCGGGGCTGTTCTTGGTCTTGCTGCGTGCCCAAAACCGTTGGGCCAAGCGCTGCAGCGTCGTGAGTGTGGTGGTGTCCTTGGGCTTTGTCCATGCCTGCGGAACGCCTGTTTCTGGACTCCGTTCTTGGGTCATGCTGTCCTTGGTTTGGGCCATGTTGGTGCGCGGCAAGCGGTCCCTGACATGGGAAGCGTTTGGGGTGGCCGCGGTGCTGGCGTGTGCGTCGGATGTGTCTCTTCCGAGGCAATTGGGCACGCAATTGAGTTTTCTGGCCACGGCCAGCCTGTTGGCCTTGGCCCATGAGCCCCGTGCGGCTTGGCGCGTGCCATGGCGTGCCCAATGGGCCACGTCTCTGTTGACCATCCCCACCTTCCCCACGTTTCCTCTGTGGTTTTACCCTCTGAATCTGATGGCAGGGGTGTTCATGATGGGGTTGGGCGTTCTGGTCGCAGCATCCTTGCTTGAGCTTCCTGGTGTCGATGTGCTAGCCACCCAATGCATGGCGGCTGCGTCAAGGTGGGCTGTGAGGTTGGCCAACATGCCATGTTCCACGGTGGCCACGCATTGGATGGGCGGCGAGGTGGGATTCCTTTTCATGCTTCCCTTCGCCTTGAGGTGGATGGTTGGCCTCCTTTCGAAAGGACGAAGGGCGTTGTTTTGGCGCGTGATGTGCCTCGCGTGCATGCTGCAGGGTGCGGCATTGACCCATCGGCAAGTTCACGTCGAAAGAATGTCTTGGTTGCATCTTCGGGGACATCCTGGAGCTTGGGTGGTGACCGATGGATATGGTTGGCGAAGTTGGTCTAGCGCGCCAGAGGATGACAAGGTTCGCCATGCGGCAAGGCGGCTTGGCGTGGAGGGTGGGCGTGACTTTTGGCATGCAAATGCCGCCTTTGAGGCAAACTTTGGGCAAAAAAAATGGATCCCACCTCCGATGAAGGTGTGGATCCAAAGGGAAACGTTCAACGCGACGAGCCACCCCGTCCTTGACGCTGAGCTCAGTTCAGTTTCAACAGGTTGGTGAGCACCTGATCCACATAGCCTTCCCATTCAGGAATGTCGGCAATGGGGAGAATGGCATTGACGCGGTTGTTGCGGCGGGAGTAGATGGCTTCGACAAAAAAGCCGTTGACCTCAAAAATGCAGAGGATGTATCGGTTTTCGATGATGCGCTGCGCGAGGCAAACGCCGTGGTCCCACATGTAGGACGTCTTTTGATCGAGGGGCAGCCGATTGAAAGTATCGAGTTTCATAGCGGAAAGGATGTGGTGGTTCAATGTCTCTTTCCCCTACGCAATGGCATCGCCCAAGGTTTCAATCGAAGGCACATTCACGTGTATTTTGTCGTCATGACTCCGGATCACCGCTTGCATCTCGTAGAATGTCCCAGGGATGCCATTCAAGGATGGCCGCATCCCATCACCACCGAGGACAAACTCGCATACTTCCGGACCTTGTTGCGCGTGGGGTTTGACACCTTGGACATGGGGAGCTTCGTGTCGCCCAAAGCGATGCCCGCCATGGCCGACACGGGAAAGGTCCTTGCGCAACTGGAAGAAGAAGGAATCTGGGACCAAACGGACACCCGGGCCTTGGTGATTGTGGCCAATGAACGGGGTGCCCGCGATGCCGTGCAATTTGAATCGGTGTCAGACCTCGGCTTCCCTTTGAGCATCTCCCCCACCTTTCAGGAACGCAACACACGTGCAAGCCTCGATGAAGCCTGGCGTCGCTTGGACATTGTGTCCAACCTCTGTGCGAAGTCGGGCAAGGAGCTTGTGGTTTATCTCAGCATGGGATTCGGCAATCCCTATGGGGACGATTGGAATGAAGACATGCCGGCAATGTGGGCAAGTGAGCTTCAAAAGCGCCTCTCCCCTTCTGTGATTTCGGTCGCAGACACCATTGGAGCAGCGGATCCTGAACTTGTGGAGCGCGTGTTTTCGCGGGTCGTGACTGAAGTGGGTCACGAGATTGTCGGTGCCCACCTTCACATTCATCCGATGGAAGGGCTGGAAAAAATCAAAGCAGCGCACCGAGGTGGCTGCTTTCGCATGGATGGAGCGCTTCGGGGCGTGGGTGGTTGCCCCATGGCTCAAGATGATTTGGTGGGCAATGCGCCGACCGAATGGATTGTGGAGTGGGCTGGGAAATCTGGGCTTTGGCAGCCTGTCCAGCCTCAAGCATTGGATCAGGCCTTGTCTTTGGCGGCCGATCTGTTTGCTTGATTGTGCCCCTCGCAGGGCCTGTCAGTTCAACCCGTAGGACATCAAGCTGATGCAGTAGGTTGAGGTAGAAAGTTCGATGGTCTCGACTTTGGATGTGCTGATGTGAATGCGGTAGTGTCTCATGTCGCAAGCGGATACGGCTTGGTCGATGAAAAAGTTTCGTTTGTCGAAAATTTGGCCTGCAGGACTCACAAGAAGGCAAGCAAACTCGTGGCGATGCCGATGCAGGTGGCCACGAGCTTCTCCCGGTTGAATGCGTGCCCATCTCCAGCTTCAAACAGCACGGTGGTTCCGATGTGAAGCAGGATGCCCACGACGAATGCTTGTGCACATGCAGGAAACAGGGCCACCCACTCTTGGGTGAGGCCGTGAACAATCCCATCAAAGGCCAACATGCCCACAAGTGGAGACAACCCAAACCCCACCAAGACCCACCATGCCACACGGCGGGGAACATGTTGTTCCTGCATCATGGCCATCAGCACCATGGCCACCGGTACCTTGTGCAAGACAAGGGCCATGACGAGGCCCCAATCAATCATGTCGAGTGCCAGCGGCCCATGAACATGGCCGTCGTGGTGATGGTGGTCGTGGTCCATGACTGGCATGCTTTCCAGCGCGGCATGCAATCCCAAACTGATCAAGGCGGCCCATGGAAGTCGACCCAGTGTGAAGGGCTGGTCACAGTGACTTCCATGTTCATGGGTGTGGTAATGGCCATGTTCGATGCCCTTCGACAGAAATTCGAGGAGTCCTTGAAGCAGGAATCCGACCAACACGAAGAGGCCTGCCAAGTGGGTCACGTCATACGCCTCAGGCACAAGGTGCAAGAAGCACATGCCAATGATGAAGGACCCGCCAAAGGAGAGGATGATTGGCAAATTGTCCATGCCCCGCTGTCCGAGAAGCACAAAGGCCCATCCGCCAAGCAACGCGGTGGCCAAGAAGATCAATGCCGTCAGAATCATGTCGACGTTGTAGGTAGTTCAGCCAAGATCATGCATCTAGGCGAAGACGGCGTCCATTCATTCAGGTCGTAGTCTCCCCAAATGTGGCGCACCTCAAGCCCAAGCTTCATCAAAAGCGCTGTCAAATGCGAACGGTCAAGCGCCCTCACACGTTCGACGTGGTGCTGAGGGCTTCCCTCCCATTCAAATTGAATGCTTTTCTCAATCCATCCTTCGTGGATGCGGCGGTGAATGTGAAACATCGTCCCTTGTTTGGACACCGTTTCTGATGCGATGAGGTTGGCTTCCACTTGGGGGACGTTGAGAAAGTCCACAAGCAATTTGCCCCTTGGCTTCAATGCGTTGACGAAGCCATTCACCACAGCTTCGTGCTCGGCCTCGTCGTCAAAGTAGCCCAAGCTGGTGAAGAAGTTTGTCACCAGGTCGAAGGAGGCATGCCACTTGGTTTGAGACAGCAGGTCGCGCAAGTCAAGACAGTGGTAGGCAATGTTGGGCGTTTCCATCGCGCGCGCTTCATGGATGCTGGCCTCGCTCAAGTCAAAGGCTTCGACGGTCCACCCCTCCTTGGCCAAAGCCCTGGCGTGTCGCCCAGCTCCACATCCCGCATCCAACACCCGCGCGGGTTGACCCAACACACCTCGAGCGCTGAGCGTTGACACTGCATGGGTTGCCTCGGATTCACTGCGGTGGCCGTACAGCACGTGGTATGCCTCGGTGTTGAACCATGGCCTGAACCATTCGGGGTCTGTTTTCCACACGTCTTCTTGCATTTCCTCTGACTTCGCGTCGCAAAAGTGCGGCATATCCTGCGTTCTTTGACAAAGACCATGCCCTTGCACAATCAGCTCCTCCACCCTCCCTGTCGCCTCGCCCTCGAGAATGTCGAGGTGGGGTGCTGTTTTGAGGGCACCTTCGAAGGCCAAGTGATGGATACGATCTTGCGTTGGGTGGAGCATGCTTTGGACGATGCAGAGGTGGCCAAACCCACCAAAAAGCGGGCGTTTCGATGCGCCGTTGAAGTGATTCAAAACCTGTCCAAACACGGACGACGAGGGAGTTTCTCATTCGCCATTCACGGCGATGGCAGCATGCAGTTTTCGAGTGTCAATGCCGTGGACGATTTGCAAAGAGATGATTTGAACGTGGCCTTGGAAGAAGCCAATCGCTTGCCCTTGAAAGAGCTCAGGGAACAGCGTCTGAAAAAACTGGCACATGGCTCCAGGACCGACAAGGGCGGCGCCGGTCTCGGTCTTTTGGACCTCCGTGCATGCTCAGAAGACAGGGTTTACACAGAATTTATACCTTGCAGCAACGAACTTCAGTGGTTTGTCTTGACCGTTGAAGTGCCTCTAACCACATGAATGCCATGGAAGATTTGATCATTGCGCGCACCGCGAAGACCCCAGAAGTGGGCTTCTTGGCATTGGACAAGACCATGACCCTCTCCGGGAGAAGCATTCCTGAGAACTCCATTCAGTTCTTCGAGCCTCTTCTCGCCTGGACGGAGTCCTTCTGCAAGTCGTGTGAAGGTCAGGTCGAGGTGCATGTCAAGCTGGAGTACTTCAACACGAGTTCGTCCAAATGCCTCATGGACTTGCTGAAAAAGCTCGAGCAGTGCAGTTGCGCTGCAGAGGTGTACTGGTACTACGAGGAGGAGGATGAGGACATGCAAGAAGCCGGCGAGGACTACGCCGCCATCATCCAGTTGCCTTTCAAGCTTGTGGAGACGTCTTCCGAAGACTGATTGAATTCCAGGGCTTGCGGGCGATCCAAGGCTGTGCCAAGAGCAACAGCCACACCAACGTGCTCATGGCCAAAAGGACCATTACGTTGTACCCTAGGGTCTGCATGACGCCGCCGGCCACAGACTTGTAGGGCGCGTACATGGTGGAAGACAACCCGGCAGCGGTCATGCTCGGCCGGTGGATCGGGCCGGACTTTTGGACGAGGTGTCCGTCAACCCAAAGTGCCCGTTTCTTTCTGTCATCTTGAAGCACCCACTCCCACAGCTCGTCGTTGTGGCTGTCGTTCTTCAGCATGACGAGATCTTGGGTTGAGGCCATGGATTGACGCAACTGGGTTCGCGCGGCAAAGGCATCCTTGTAGTGGGCATTGTAGCGATCCTTGATCACTTGCCACTCGATGTCCTCTTTGGCTCCCCAAGGCCAAGAGAATTCCCTCCCCTCCCACACTCGCAGTTCGTGTGCACTTCGGTTCAATTCGGCCATCAGCTTGTCGGCATCGTCTGTCCTCTTGAGTTCCGCAAGCCAAAAGTCCCGTCGCCACGCGGCCTGGTAAATGCGATCCTCCCACATGGCCAAGGATGCGTCGTAGGGATTGTTCCTGGCGAGATCCACCGCAAGCGCCTCGAAGCCCCAGCGTGATGCCATGATGTTTCCAAACCAAGGCACGGCATCTTCCTGTGTGAACGCTTGGTTGAAGCGCTCAAATCGAATGATGGCCCCGCCGAAGATGATTTGTGGAATGACCAACAAGGGAATCACGATGTAGATGACCTTGGCAGTGCGGAACGTGGCAGAAATGACCAAGCCCAGGACGTTGCCAAACAACGAAACGACAAACAACACGAGGGTGTGTTTCAGTGCAAAGCCCGGAATGTCCAGGATGACGTGGGATACCGCG
>NYSX01000060.1 GCA_002683345.1 Flavobacteriales bacterium | reverse complement strand
GTGCGCATTTCCCAGCGCACCACGTTGGCCCACTGGTTCACGAGCAACGGCAAGTCGCGGTAGCTCTGAATCCAGTTCTTGTAGGTGTTCCAGATGATGGTCTCCGACGTGGGACGAACGATGAGTTCTTCTTCCAAACGCGCGTCCGGGTCCACCACCACGCCTTCCCCGTTGGGGTCGTTCTTCAGACGGTAGTGCGTCACCACCGCGCACTCCTTCGCGAAGCCCTCCACGTGGGCGGCCTCCTTGCTGAGGTAGCTCTTGGGGATGAACAGCGGGAAGTAGGCGTTGACGTGGCCGGTGTCTTTGAACATCCCGTCAAGCACATCCTTCATCCGTTCCCAAATCGCAAATCCGTAGGGCTTGATGACCATGCATCCCTTCACGTCGCTGTGCTGGGCGAGGTCCGCCTGCACAACGAGCTCGTTGTACCATTTGCTGTAGTCTTCTTCGCGGGAAGTGAGCTTGCTCGCCATTTTTGGTATGGTTTATGCGTGTAGAGGTTGGAGACTCTGAAAGTCACGCAAAATTACGGAATGTATTACCTTGAACCACGGCACATGAACATGCACTCTCCTTCCCTTTGCACCGGGTCCTTCGCGACCTTGATGGCCCTTCTCCTTGTGGTGATGACCACCGGATGTGGTAGCCTGTTGCAACGCACGGCCAACCTCGAAGACGACGAGTTGTACCTCGACCGTGGCGAGGAGTTCATCACCGACGCCGAATACCTTGCCTACGCTTACGAACAGGCGGGGTACGATGCGGCAGGCGGTGAATACGGACCCCGTGACTCCCGGGGAGGCGACGCCTTCCAAAGCAGCTTTGGTTACGTGCCTCAGAGCTTGCGCGGCCGCTCGATGCTGCGCGGCTACATGACGCCGTACGGTGCTGCTGGGTTTGGGCCCAACCCCTACGATCCTTGGGGAAGCAGTTTCTACGGAGGGTACAGCGCCTACAACCCTGGATTTTACGACCCTTACAACCCCTACGGCAGCCCGATGGGCAACCTCGGCTGGGGCTCGAGCGCGTGGGGAGTCAATCCCTACATGGGCGGGAGCTTTGGCAATGGCTGGGGAAACAGCTGGGGCATGAACCCCTATGGCTACAGCCCCTACGGATTCAACAGCTACAATCCTTTCAACCCCTACGGAGCGGGCGGATGGTATGGCGGCGGAAACAACTGGGGCAACGCATGGGGAGGCGGAGATGTCTTCGACGTGAACACCGTGGTTGTGGCACCTCGGACGCCGATTTGGACGTCGTCGGCCATCAACTCCAACGGAGGCGGGGGCCGTTTGCTGACGAACAAGGTCGACGAGGTGGACGCTGAAAGCGGAACGCCTGCGGCGCCCCTGACCATTTGGCGTGGCATCGATGCTGTGGAAAGCAAGGCCGCGTCACGCGCGACCCGCCAAGCACGCACTGCACCGACTTCTCCCGCGTACCCCAATCCCGCACGCACCACGTCTGAATCCAACGGACGTTCCTCTTACGGCTCAGGAAACAACTCAGGACGTTCCTCCTACGGAACCTCCAATTCATCACGGACCACCACACGCTCTTCTTCCACGAGAAACAGCTCCTCGCGGAACAGCAGCTGGTCAGGCTCTTCTTCAGGGTCGTCGCGTAGCTCAGGCTCTCGCCCGAGCACCCGACCCAGTTCAGGCCGATCCTCAGGCAGCAGCAGCGGTCGCAGCAGCGGTCGCAGCAGCGGCAGCAGCCGAGGTGGACGTGGTGGATTCCCTTCACCCTGAACGCCATGAACACGTGGATTTCACGGGGACTTGCGGCGTGGCTGTTCGCCCTCTCCTCTCCTTTCTTGGCCCAAAACGAAACCGACGTCCTTCGCTACGGCTGGATCGACCCCTTGGCTTCGGCCCGGGTGACTGCCATGGGTGGCTCCTTTGGTGCCCTCGGGGCTGACCTGAGCTGCATGGGCATCAACCCCGCGGGGCTGGGCATGTACCGACGTGGCGACCTTGCCATGACGGCTGGTGTGCACACCGGCTCCACGAATGCGCTTTGGGGCACCCGGCAAGTGGAGGCCGCACAGGCCGATGTGGTGGCCAGCAACTACGGAGTCGCCCTGACTTACCCCAGCGTGGATGCCGACTGGCCGTTCTTCACCCTCGCCGTGGGGCACCAAAATCGCACGCCCTTCGCCCAAAAGGTGGAGATCGACGGGGTCAGCACAGGCAACTCGGTGTCCGACCTGTTTGTGTCGCAAGCCCTGGACGACGCGGCCGTGTACGGATACGCCAGCACCGACGACGCGTTGGATGCGGGCGAGATTTTTGGCTACGGTGCTTCCCTCGCTTGGCGCACCGGGCTGTTGGTGCCGGACAACGACGCCTTGTATGCCACGGCTGCAGAAGGCAATGTGACGGTGGACCGGACCATCGAGCGACAGGGCCGGTTGGCGGAAACCCAAATCGCGTTTGGCACCATGTTCCAAGACCGCGTGTCCATTGGAGCCACCTTGGGCCTACCGCGCGTGAGCTTCGAGGAATCGTCCACGCACAGGGAGGCGGTCAATGCTGCGGATGCCGATCTGCAGGACTGGGCCTACGAAGAGAGCCTCAGTGTCTCTGGAAAAGGCGTCTTGCTTCGCTTTGGAGTGTTGGCGCGTGTGTCGGACATCCTTCGCGTGGGCGTCGCACACCAAACGCGCGGCCGCCTGACCTTGACGGACACGTACGCCACCAGCATTCGGACCTCGTGGATCGACGAACCCGCGGCCAGTGCAGCCAGTCCCACTTCCAATTACGAATACCTCTTGTTCACGCCGGACCGCACGACCGTCAGCGCGAGCGTGCTGATGGGCAAGTTGGGCGTCTTGAACGCCGACTACGTGCGCAGCGACATGCGTCGGGGAGAACTCCGGGATTCGGAAGGATGGCTGTCGACGGGGTACGATTTTGGCGCGGAAAACGACGCGGTCCAAGCCGGATACCGCACGGTTCACCAGGCCCGTGTCGGCCTGGAACTGCGCCTCGGGGACGAGAAGCAATTCCGGCTTCGCAGCGGGGGCGGCATGTCCACGTCTCCCTTTGTCGGGGATGCAGTGGTGTCTGAAGCCAACCGTGCCCATGTGAGCGTAGGAGGCGGCTACCGCATCGGCAACGTGCACTTCAGCGCAGCTTGGCGCACGGCGTGGCACAACGAAGACTACTACTTCATGGGGGCCTTCTCCCCAGAGGCGCCCGGCCAACTTCAGCGCCGTGCGAGCAGCCTTCTGTTGTCGGCAGGACTGAGGATGTAAGCCTCCCGGCTGAGTCCCCAACCTTTGGCATCAAAAAAGCCCCCCGAAATCGGAGGGCTTTTTTGTTTCTGCCTCTCGGCGAGGCGCCTTACTTCTTGAGCTTGGCGATCTCCTTGTCAAGGAGGGTGTTCATGCGCGTCAACTCTTCATCCGCGAGCTCTTTGTCGACCAAGATGCGGCCGCTGTGCTCGTCGACGATGATGCGCTTGCGCTGGGCAATGTCAATCTGACGCTGGGGTGGAATCTTGATGAACGTGCCGGCACTTGCTTGACGCTCGATGGGCACCACAGCCAAGCCATTCTTGGCCGCGCCACGGATGCGGCGGTAGCTGTTGACCAAACGGTCTTCGATGCCCTTGGCCGTCTTGTCACTGTGCTTTTGGAGGAGCTCTTCCTCGGCTTGCGTCTCCGCAATGATGGCGTCGAGCTCAGCCTTCTTGGCTTCGAGGTCGGCTTGGCGTTGGTTGAAACGCTCGCGTGTTCCGTCGAGGCCCTCGGCCTTCTGCTCCACTTGTGCTTTGCACTCGCGGATGCGCTTTTCACAGAGCTCAATCTCGAGGGTTTGATACTCAATCTCCTTGGAGAGCGACTCAAACTCACGGTTGTTGCGCACGTTGTTCTGCTGCTCCGTGTACTTCTCGATCAACGCCTGGCTGTCCTTGATTTGCATCTGGTAGGCTGTGATGCGCTGGTTCACCTGGTCGTTGTCGTCTTCCATGCGCTCGAGACGGGCACGCAATCCTTCCAACTCGTCCTCCAAGTCTTGCACTTCCAGGGGAAGTTCACCGCGAACGACGCGAAGGCGGTCGATGCGAGAGTCAATGATTTGGAGGTCGAAGAGGGCGCGCAGCTTGTCTTCGGCGGTGCTGGTTTTTTTCTTGGCCATGCGATTGGGAATCGGTCGTGTTCAGCGGTAGGTAACTGGGTTTGTCTTCGTTGAGGACAAACGGACGGCAAATTTAGGGAATTTCTCCTTGATTTTGTTGGCAATCAACGTGCTGGTTTGCCATTCGCTCTCATAGTGCCCAACGTCGAGCAATTGAAAGCACCCTTCTGCTTGGAAATACTCGTGGTATTTGACATCGGACGTCACGTACACGTCGGCGCCTGCGCGGGCGGCATCCCCCATCAAAAACGCCCCACTTCCACCGCACATCGCGATGCGCTGCACGTGGGATTTCACGGGGGCGGTGTGCTTCAAGGCTTGTCCGCCCAACGCCTGTTTGACGTGGTCGGCAAAATCCTCCCAAGCCATGGGCTCCGGCAATTCTCCCACCATGCCTGCCCCCAAGTCCACGCGGCCGTTTTCCAACGCCACACGGTCGTAGGCCACCTCCTCGTAGGGATGGGCCTCGAGCATGGCGCGGCGCACGGCCGACATAGCTTCACCCGGAACGACCATTTCCAAACGGACTTCAGGTTCGCGGTGCATCTCGCCGGGATTCCCGACGAAGGGGGTTGCGCCTTCGCGGGCGCGGAACGTACCTGTGCCTTCGGTCGCGAAACTGCACTGGTCGTAGTTGCCAATGTGCCCTGCCCCCGCTTGGGCCATGGCATCCCGAACGGAATCGGCGTGGTCTGTAGGGACAAAGACGGTCCACTTTTCCAGTTTGGCCCCCATCGGACGCAAGATGCGCAACGACTCGGGTGTGCAACCCAAGAGCTCCCCCAAGTGACGGTTCACGCCGGTCATGACGTTGTCGAGGTTGGTGTGGATGGCGTAAAGGGCAATGCCGCTGCGCACCGCACGCATGACCGTGCGCTCGACATCGTTGCTGCCGTTCAGCCGCTTGAGTCCGCCAAAAATGACGGGGTGGTGGCTCACGATAAGCTGGCATCCCTCCCGCTCGGCCTCGGCGACCACGTCTTCCGTGCAGTCGAGGCTGACCAAGATCTTGTTGACCTCCATGTCTGCGCTGCCCACCAGCAGTCCCACATTGTCGTAAGATTCAGCCAAATGCCGCGGCGCCCACACTTCGAGCCAAGCCGCGATGTCCCGTACCTTCAAGGCGTTCTCCATGGACCCGAAGGTACACGTTCCACCCCAGTTTCCCGGCGCCGTTTCTGACGCGTCCCCGTCCACGGACCCACGTTGGTTGGGGCCGTGGTGGATGCCGGTGGCGGCGGTTTGGGCGGCGATTTTGGCGTTGCGCCACGCCCTGTACGATTGGGGCGTGTTGCCCAGTCGCCGTGGGGCCTTGCCCACCGTGGTGATTGGCAACGTCGAACTGGGCGGCACCGGCAAAACCCCGCATGTCCTCGATGTCGCGCACCGGCTGCAAGGGCTGCTGGGGACAGGCGCCGTCGGCATCCTGAGCCGAGGATACGGTCGCAATACGACGGGCTTTTTGTGGGTGAAAGACGCAGAGACGTGGCGCGATTCTGGCGACGAGCCTTGGATGATGCAATCTCGCGAGCCGTCGGTGGCCGTGGCCGTGTGTGAAGACAGGCTGCAAGGGCTTGAGCGCATGGCCTCAGCGCGCCCCGCCTTGCGGGTGGTGGTGTTGGACGACGGAATGCAGCACCGCGCACTCCGCCCCGATGTCCTTGTGGGCCTTGTGGGGCGACCCGATGCCCATACTTGGCAATCGCTGATTCCCGCGGGACCACTCCGAGACTTGCCCTCGCGCCTGAAGCGCTGCGACCATCTCGTGGACACCTCGGGGCATCACCCCCAATGTTCATGGGCCTCTCGAACGGCATCGGCGCCACCCCAGCGCTGGGCCCAGGGAAGTTCTGATGAAGGCGCCTCCCTCCGCAAACCTGCGCTTCTTGTCACCGGCATTTCCCGGCCCGGCCGAGCGCTTGAGGGCGCACAGCAACACGCCGAAGTTGTCGCACATGCCTTTTATCCCGACCACCACGCCTTCACCCAAGCCGATGTCACCCATTGGCTGGCGTGGATGAAGGAGGCAGGGATTTCTTCTTTGGTCACCACAGAAAAAGACGCCGTGCGATTGCGTCCCTTTGAGCACGCCTTGAAAGGTGTCGACGTGTGGGTGCTGCCTTTGAATCTGGTTTGGCATACGGAAGCCCGCGTTCAGGCGTTCCTTGAATCGTGGACGCAGACCTTACCTTCGCAATCCAAACCCCCTCAGTGACATGAAACGCATTTCCTTGATTTCTGCCGTGCTTTTGGCCGCGCTTTCCGCAGGTTGGATGGGCTGTGGCTCGACTGCCTCAAAGACGGCTCCAGGTTCCATTGGCGGAACCATCGCAGGCTTGGACGCCGGCACGGAGGTCGTGTTGCGCAGCTTCAACAATGGAAACTTGGTCAATGTCGCCTCGACAACACTCGACTCTGCCGGTGGGTTCACCTTGACGCCCGCCAAGCCTTTGACCCGAGGGTATCACCAATTGCTTGCAGGACGTGTGCACCCCCTTGTTTTGATCACAGACCAAACGGAAGGTGTCACCGTCGAAGCCACGGCGCGGGTGGGTGAAAATTACATGGTGGGCGCCTCCATTGCCGGTTCTCCGGAATCGGTCACCATCGCGGAATACTACGAAGCCATCATGCCGCTGCAACAGCGCATCAAGCAAGCGGAGCGTGACGCCCGCACCTTGAGTGGGGACAAGCGCGCCGCGGCCAAGGAGGCTGTGGCCGCCAAAGTGGACAGCATCAACGCCTTGAGTCTCGCCTTTGCGGAGAAGCACAGCGGAACCCTCGCCGCCTTGAGTGCCTTGGAGAGCTTGGATGCGGGTGCCCACAAAGATTTGTTCAAGGCCAACATCGAGGCCTTGAAGGACGAATTCCGCAACTCCTTTTACTTCGGTAAAATCAAGTCTGCGTATGACCGCGCGGTGTTGCCACGCAACATGGAGCTGCCCAACCCCACGAAGCAAAAGAAGCGGGGGGGCAAAAACAGCAAGTACGGCCAAGGAGACATGGCGCCGGACATCGTCATGAACGACCCCGACGGCAACGAGCGCAAACTCAGCGATCTCCGCGGCACCGTGGTGTTGCTGGACTTCTGGGCCTCGTGGTGCGGTCCCTGCCGCCGGGAAAATCCGAGCGTGGTAAGAGCGTATGAGAAGTACAAGGACCAAGGCTTTGAGGTCTTCTCTGTGTCGTTGGACAGCGACGCGAACCGCTGGCGCAAGGCCATCGAGCAAGACCAACTGACGTGGCCCAACCACGTGAGTGATTTGCAGGGATGGCGCAACGGTGCTGCGCGTGAGTACGGCATCAGCAGCATTCCTCACACCATGCTCATCGACCGCGATGGCGCCATCTTGGCCACGCACCTGCGTGGCAGCGGCGTCGAATCAGCCTTGCGCGGGGTGTTTGGCAAGTGATGTCGCACTGCGTCCATTTGGCCTCGGACCTGCACTTGGGTGCAGAAGCGGCGATGTCCAGCGTGGACCGCGAACGCGCCTTTGTCACATGGATGCGAGACGCCGCACGCGGCGAAGGCTTTGCGCAAGGGCGCCCGGCCACGGAACTGCATTTGGTCGGAGACCTCTTCGACTTTTGGTTTGAGTACAAGCGCGCCGTGCCCAAGGGTGGCGTCCGCTTGATGGGTGCCATTGCTGAATTGACGGACGCTGGCATGCCCATCCATTTCCACGTGGGCAACCACGACATGTGGACGTTTGGCTACTTGCAAGAGGAGTTGGGGGTGCACGTTCACCGCGAACCTGTGGTCCAAACGTGGGATGGCCTGACCTGCATGATCGGCCATGGCGACGGCCTCGGTCCTGGCGACCGCGGGTACAACCGCCTCAAGCGCGTGTTCACCTCGCGCGCCTGCCAGGCGGCCTTTCGCTTGCTCCACCCGGACCTTGGCATGGCCCTGGCCCAAGCTTGGTCCACGCGAAGCCGCCAAAAGGGCGAGTTGCCCCTGTCCACCGACCTTCGCCAAGAGCACCTCTATGCCTACGCCCTGGATCGCCTCCAACGCACAGGCGGAACATCGATCGACGCGTTCATTTTTGGGCATCGACACCTTCCCCTCGACGTGCCCATCGAAGGCCACGAGGCGCGGTACATCAACACCGGAGACTGGCTCACCCATTTCAGCTCCGTGATCATTCAAGACGGCCGTGCCGAATTGATCCGCCACACGCCGGGCACATAAACTCTCCTTCCCACAATCAAGCCACAAAAAAAAGGGACCCGAAGGTCCCTTTTTCAATGCGTTGTTCGGTCGACTCAGCGGCGGACCACAAACTTGGCCGCCTTCACCGCGTCGCCTTGGCTCATGCGAACCACGTAGTAGCCGGAGGGCAACTCGCGCACGTCGGTGCGCACGCGATCCACGCCGCTCACGTTGGTCACATCATTGACCCAGCGGCGGCCTGTGAGGTCGAAGATTTCGACACGTGCCTGACCCTGCCATCCAGCGGTGGGCAAGTTGAGCTCCTCCCCGACCACGGGGTTCGGGAAGACATTCCACGTGGCTTCCTCCGCGACCAACTCTTCTTCCTCCACATCAGACGCAATGCCGTTGACGAAGATGCCGCGGCCGTGTGTGCCTGCGTAGATGGCACCACCGTTGGTGATGTTGCTCCATGGGTGCGAGCTGCGGAACTGCTGCTTGAGGTCGAACACAGGTGCAGTCACACCGTCAGGGCCGTTCTCCATGCCGATGTTGCTGATTTCCCAGTTGGCGTCGCCGTTCTTCACGAAGATGCCAAACTCGGTGCCCACCACAATCGTGGAGGGATCGTTGGCGTCGATGACGACATCGTAGCAAGGAATGTTGTTGAAGTTGAGGCCTAGACCATTCGGACCGTTGCCCGTCCAAATGTTGTCCCACTGCACGTCATCACTGAGGGCGTTGAACGTCTCACGCACCTTTCCTGCGCCGTTGGCGCCGTAGCCGCCCACAGAGATGACCACGTGGTTGGGATCGTTGGGATCCACGCTCAAGCCGGTCACGGCAGCACCCGCGCTGCTCAAGATGTTGGTCACTTCCAACTCGCTCACGTCTTCCTGGCTGTACACGTTGCGCAAGCCGGTCACACGTGTGACTTGACCGTTCCAGCCTGTGTAGAACATGACATCGCCAGCTTCCTCTCCCTGCTCCACAAACTCAATGGCCTTAGTGCCAGAGCCTCCAGCAGGTGCTTCTGCAATGCGAATCCATGAAGGCGTGGTGTTGAAGTTGAGCGCCTCACGCGTCATCCACACACCCAAACCACCGTTCAAACCCAACACAAACATGCTGTTGTAAGGATCCTTCACGCGGATGCGCTCAGGAATGTTGTAGAGCACGTCTGCAGCGTGCACGTACACGGTGTCGCACACCTCCGTGGTGTTGACGATGGGCTCTTCCACGTAGGTGGTGTCAAACATGCCGGTCGGCACGTCGAACACGTAATACAAGCTGTCACCGTTCTCATCGACGTACGTGAACACCGAATCCGTGTCGATGATCTCCGTCACAATCTCGGTCGTTTCAAAACCCACGGTGTCTGAAGTCACCACACACTGGATGTCTTCGACGCCTTCTTGCGGATCGAGCCAGAAGTAATCTGGGTCTTCCGTCAAGGGTGCATCCAGAATGCGCTCAGGGCGTGCGATGGAGTCGAAGAAGTGCAACGTCTCGTCCTCTCCCATTTCGTACGTGAAGGGCAGGTTCTGGCTCGCAGTGGCCATCTCAAACGTTCCGCCTGTGGTGTCTTGTCCAAAGGTGTTGACCAAGATGACGTTGTTTTCGCTGTACTCATCGTCGAAGTCCTCGTACAGGCGGAGGCAGGTGTAGAACTGGCCGAGGTCACCTTCTTCTGTGAAGAGGTCCGTGAAGTTGCCGTCGTAGAAACCACCGGTATTGTTGATTTGGCCCGGGGCAAGCGTACCACGCACAAGGCCACCGTTCTGTGAAGCGGCAAACCAAGCGTAGTCGTAGCCTTCTGCTTCAGTGACCATGCTGATGGCGCAATCGAAGCCGTCACCACCGTGCACTTCCACCCCCATTTCGTCGCTCAAGAAGTAGCCGTCGCCTGGGATGAAGAGTGAGCCGTTGTCTTGCGTTCCGCCCAACACGCCTGTGCCCGCGCTGTGGGCCATGCCGTAGAACTGCGTCACGTTGTAGTTGCGGTTGCAAGCCGTGTAGCTGTATCCGTTGTCGTCGGAACGGTAGATGCCACCATCTGTCGCCACGTACATGGTGCCGTGGGGTGTGTTGTCGTCCACGAAGATGACTTCGTGCACGTCGGCGTGCACCCCGAAGTTGAACCCAGGCGCGTCGAATGCCGCCGCCGCTTGTTCAGCTTGCTGGTTGGGTCCAGAGCGCCAGATTTCGATGCCGCCCACGTATGCGAGGGTCGGATCGCTCAATGAAATGCCGAGTGCCAAATCGTAGATGCCTTGTGAACGTGGGAGCGGTGTGGCCGTCTGAATTTCACCGGGCCAAACTTCTTCCCATGTGCCTCCTGCGCCGTCTCCTCCGCTGTAGAACAACCCATAGAAGAGACCACCCGAGGTGGCGTACATGGCAAAGGCATTGTGCGTGCCATTTTCGTTCGCAGTCAGGGCAATGTCCACGCGGGCGCGTCCCACGCCAGACTGGGGCAAGTTGCCGTTGGTGCCTCCACCTGCAGAAATCAACTCCAGGTTGGTGAAGTCGCCTCCAATGGAGCGGTAGACCCGGCCATTCACGCCGGCCACCAAGCAGTAGCTGCCGTCGGGCGCAATGGCCACATCGGAAGCATTGCTCGGGCTGTTGCCTCCGCCAGGAACCTCAGCCAACACGCCATTGGTGATGCTGCCGTATCCATCGACAGATGCATACCACACGCGTTCGTCGTTGTTGGGGTCGGCTGCGAGGGCGTCGGTGGCGTCGTACCCATCGGTGCCGTCCACCATGGTCCACGTTGCTCCGTTGTCCTCTGACATCCAAATGCCGTCTCCGCGGAAACCTGAACCACCTTGACCTCCCGCTCCGTCGAAGTTGGAGCCGGTGCCGACGTAAATGGTTCCGTTGCCTGCAACGGCCACAGAACCCACCATCAAGCTGGGGAAAGTGAGCACCTGGTTCCAGTTGTCACCCCGGTTGGTGGACTTCCAGAGGCCACCGGACACCGCACCTGCATAGAGGGTGTTGTTGCCCACTGCAGCGATGCCGCGGGTGCGACCCCCGATGTTATCGGGACCGAGTTCGTGCCAAGACAACGAGCTGGCCTTGGCCTCCGCTTGCTTGCTTGCCGCTTTGGCCACCGCGCGGCGCAATTCCTGCAACCCTTCGTGGTCGATGTTGCCGTTGGCGTCCCCCACGAGCATGCGGCGGATTTCCATGGCACCGTCGGGCTGCGCTGCAGCCGCCTCGGGGCGAGGTGAGAAAGTTGTAGAGTCAGTTTGGACCAAGGTTGAGATGCCCCAAGCAGAGAGGGCCAAAACCGCGGTGCCCGCAGCCAAGCTGCGAAGTGTTGAAGTCAACTTCATGGATTCAGTCTTTATCAGGCTTCTTTCGAAATCGGAGGAAAGTTACAACAGAAGAACCGCGAGAAGGCGGAAAAAGTCGCCTCGCGCGGAAGGAGATGCACCTCGTCGTCCGAGAGCCCCTCAAATGAAAGCATAAAGTGCAGGAATGCTTGCCTTACAGCACGTGCTTTTCCGCGTGGTAAGAAGACCGAACAAGCGGCCCGCTTTCAACGTGGCGGAAGCCCATTTTTTGGCCGATCTCGTCCAACTCGGCAAAGGTGTCTGGATGCACAAACTCCGCCACCGGAAGGTGCTTGGGCGTGGGCTGCAGATATTGGCCCAACGTGACGACTTGGCAATTCACAGAACGCAAGTCCTCCATGGTCTCCACCACTTCATCAAACGTCTCGCCAAGACCGAGCATCACGCCGCTTTTGGTGCGAAGGCCGACGTCGCCGAGGCGCTTGAGCACTTCGAGGCTGCGGTCGTATTTGGCCTGGATCCGGACGCCTTTGGTGAGGCGACGCACGGTCTCGAGGTTGTGCGACACCACTTCGGGTGCGACCTGGATGATCTTCTGCAGATTGTCCCACTTGCCGGCAAAATCCGGAATCAAGGTTTCCAGGGTGGTACCTGGGCTTTGATGGCGGATGGCGCGCACCGTTTGGGCCCAAATCTCCGCCCCTCCGTCCGCCAAGTCGTCGCGGTCCACCGACGTGATCACCGCGTGCTTCACGCCCATCAATTTGACCGAGTTGGCCACACGGCCGGGCTCGAATGGATCGGCCTCCAACGGCTTGCCCGTGCTCACGTTGCAGAAGCCACAGCTGCGCGTGCAGATGTTGCCCAAAATCATGAACGTCGCCGTCCCTTCACCCCAGCACTCCCCCATGTTGGGACAGTGGCCGCTTTCGCAAATCGTGTGGAGCTTGTGTTCCGACACAATGTTGCGCACCTCGCGGTACGCCTCTCCTGTGGGGAGTTTGACGCGAAGCCACTTGGGCTTGGGCACGCGCGCCTTGGGCGCGGAATTGTTGGATGCTGGAGGGGTCGCAGACATGCTGTTCGTCGATGCTTGGAAAGACAAAGGTCGGAAAGGATTGTTCAACGCATCACGTCACCCAAACCCTTGGCTGACCATTGTGCACCCCACGCGTACCGCAACACAAACGTCAGGTGCACGCGGTTGGGGCGAACGAACTCGCTGGCCAGGATCTCGACGGGCTGCACATAGACATCTGCATGGACGACGGCCTCAAGGGTTCGCGTGGTCGTTCGGGCGTCGTGGAATTCAAAGGCCATGCCCTCACTCCAACAAAAACCAGGGTTCAACCCCAAACTCTCCAGCCCGTTGACCCAAGGGGCCCGTCCGTAAATGCGGTCCGAAAAGTGGACTTCCGGATTGTAGCGCTCCACCTCCAGCGAAGTGTAGGGAATCTCGGGATACCCAATCTCCAAATACACCGGCTTGGCAATGCCCAGCACTGCCCCGTACTGCCGCGTACGCATCACGCTGACCCCGTTCTTGCGGTACTTCTCGGCCACCATCTCGGTGCGGTAGCGCTGCACCCGCAACGCGTGGTGGGCATTCACCTTGCCAAACACGTAGGGCAAGCTCTCTTCATAGACGGGGTTTCTCGTTTTCTCTTCTTTGGGATGGCGCACAAACACGAGCTCCCCCTGCCAACCGCGCTGCACAAAGGCACCGTCAAACGTGCCGCGCTGCACCCCAAACCCCGCACCCTGGCTGTGGAGCGTGACGTGAAACCGCGCCGCATCGGTCAGCACGACATCCACCCCTTCGCCATACACCGCATCCAGCCCGGTGGCCGATTGTCCCCGCGCAGCCCACGACAGCATCGCAAGCGCAGGCAAGAGCAGAAGGTGATGAATGAACGGACGAAGGCAACGCATGTCAAGCGAAGTTAGGCGGTTTGCGGTTGGCTCCGGACAGGTCGCGTTGCATCTTGCACACATGGCAGAACAATGGAACTACACCGTGTCGTACCAGCACCCGCTGCGGACGACCAACACGCATTTGGCCTCGGGAGAAACGGTCCTCACCGACGCCCCCACCGACAACCACGGATTGGGCCAAGCGTTTTCCCCCACCGATCTGCTGAGCACCTCCTTGGCGGCATGTGTCGCCACCATCATGGGCATCCACGTCGAAGGCAAGCCGTATGACCTGGTGCGCCTTGACGCCAAAGTCCAAAAAACAATGGCAGCCCAACCCCGGAGGGTGGCTGCCATTGCCATTGCTTTTGAGATAGAGGTATCGTCCGAGGCGAGCGACCAAGATTTGGCCGTGCTAGAACGTGTTGCCCGTGCGTGTCCGGTGGCAAAAAGCCTTCATCCGGACCTCGAACAGAACTTGTCGTTTGCGTTCACGCGCGTTTAACGCGTCTCCGCAGTCGGCGTTTCTGCATAGGCTGCACACTGGTCGTAGAGGGTTCCACAAGAGCTGAGTGCGGCAGCAGTCAACAACACGAGGGCGGCAATTCGAAGGGTACGTTGCATGTCAGATGGATTTGAATGGAAAAAAGAACCTGACTTCCGTTACGGGCGCGCATCCCAAAAGGTTACACCCACGTACCTTCGAAGTGTGAAGCGCACGAGCACTCCCCACGTCTTTGGCCTCGCCCTCGGGGTGACGATGCTGCTGGGGTGCGCCACGACCTCCCTCCAAACCCCGTCGCAACGCCGCCCCTACGACCGCGAAGCGTCGACCCTGCACCCCGAACTCACGCTCCATCGCAAACTAGACAAGGGCGAAGTGGATGTCTACCTGAACATCCCGCGAGAAGAGCTTCTCTACAGCCGGCTCGATGCCACGGCGCCTTTTGTCGCGCAGCTGCAGGTGTCGGTGGCAGACACCACGTGGCACCTTTTGGACACGGCGTGGGCCGACAGCCCACGCTTGCTTCATCAACGTTGGACACTCGAAGAAGCATGGGGGCTCCAGCGCCTGGACCTGCAAGTGGTGGATGTGTTGCGGAATGCGTCCTGGTCCACAAGGCGCCTGCTCGGACCACCCGATGCATGGGGGCCCTCGGATGTGTTGGTTTGGAGTACCCAAAAAGACTGGGCCCTGGCGGGCCAGCAGGCCACGGTGGGCGACACCCTGACCTTCCTCCTTCCTCCCACGCCGCCTGCCGGGGCCACCCTGCCTTTGACGTGGCGGCTGTCCAACGCCCCGGCCCCGGCTCAGCTTCCCCCTCCACCTTTCAGCAGCACGCGCCTGCGCTGGGACACCCTCAGCCCCACCCCATTGGGTGCCATGCAAGCCGACAGCCTGATTGTGCTCGGGGTGCCTGACGGAACCACCCTCCTCGAACTCGACAACACGGCACTAGCCCTTCGCATCCATGGCCGACCTCTCGCGTTTCCCAACGTGATGGAACCCATGGAACTCATGGCCCCATTGAGGTACATCGCCTCGCGCTCGGAATTCCAAAAACTGACCCAGGCGCAACACCCCAAGCAAGCCCTGGATGCCTTCTGGTTGGCCTGCACCCCCTCCACGGAAAACGCCCGCAGCCTGCTCAACACCTACTACGGTCGCGTGGAGGAAGCCAACGCAAGCTTCTCCGGCTTGGTGGAGGGATGGCGGTCCGACCGGGGCATGGTGCACATTGTGTTTGGGGTGCCCCAACGCATCCGTCGCGACACCTGGAACGAGTATTGGATCTACGGCGAAGAGGGCACGGCAAACGCCCTGACGTTCCACTTCCGAAAGCGCCGCACCCTGCTCGACGACAACGCGTATGAACTCCAGCGAAGCATTCAATTTCGATCGGTGTGGGACCGCGGCGTGAGCAATTGGAGAAACGGCCGTGTGCGCGGGGATTGACCGCGACGGCACGTACCTTCGCCGCGCGGGATGTTCCGCCCTTCCTCGATTTTCTCTCCATGCATCGACGCCCTTCTGAACGGACTTTTCTCTTTGGCATTCACCCTGTCCTCGAAGCGTTGGAGGAAGCCAAACCCCTTCAGCGCGTGCTGTTCCTCAAGGGGAAGCAAACCGACGAAATGTCGGAAATCCTTCGGCAGTGTCGCGCCTTGGACGTACCTGCCCAAGCGGTGCCAAAGGAACGCTTGGACCGCGTGACTCGAAAGAATCACCAAGGGGTCATCGCGTTCACCTCGCCGATCGAATTCCAGCCGCTCGACGAAGTCGTGCTGGGGGCTTTTGAGCGCGGCGAAACACCCTTGATTGTGGCTCTGGACGGGGTCACGGATGTCCGCAACTTGGGCGCCATCGCCCGCACCGCGGAGTGCTTTGGGGCCACGGGACTCCTCGTGCCCATGACGGGATCCGCCCCCATCAACGAAGACGCGGTCAAGTCCTCGGCAGGCGCCTTGCTGCGCCTTCCCATGTGCCGTGCCAAGCGCATGGACGAGGCCATTCAACTGGCCGCCAACCTTGGCCTCTCCCCTGTGGCCGTGTCGGAAAAGGGGAACGCCCCCTTGAACAGCCTCGAAGGCACGACGCCCACGTGCTTGATTTTGGGCGACGAACACGCAGGCATTTCAGCGGACGTGCTCAAGCACTGCAACACCACCGTGTCCATCCCCATGAAAGGCAAGACAGCCTCGCTGAACGTGGGCGTGGCTGCGGGAATTGTTTTGTTCGCATTTCACCAAAAGTTATTCACTCAGTGAGGGTTAAGTCGCTAAAAATGATATAATTTTATGTATATTATCATTTGACGCGCGCAACCAACACTGTCAGTGACCATGCTTCGAAATGTACTCCTTGCCTTTGGCATCCTCTTGACCGGTCTCCACGCCTCGCAAGTCACAGCCCAAACGAGTTGTGAAACCTGCGATTTGTCTTTTGTGGCGGAAACCTTGGAAACCCTCGAGATTTCCTGTTCTGAAGGAGATCCCCTGCAGGCGGTCCCTCCCTTCCCTGCCTTCAACAACACCTGCACACAGGGCTATTGGGCGAGCACGTTCAAGTATACTACCGGCAGCGCTGAGTCGTGCTCTGGCGTTCGACCTGTCGGCCTTCCTTCGAACCTTGGCACGATTCAGCTGGGTGAATTCAGTTCCACAGGACTGACCCCCTCCAACCACTTCAACGACCTCGGCAGCCCTTTGACCTGGACGGTGTACCCCGAAAACGTGGCGCGGTTGCAGGGAACGGTCTTCAACATCAGCAACATCAATGCGAGCCTTGAGGTGGACTTCTACTACGAGCTTAACGGCTCAGGTGCAGAGTGGACGGCTTCGGGCGGGAACGTCAACGACGCTGCGGCCAACGACGACGTCGTCGACGGGTGGACCATTTGGAACCTTCGCCCCAACATCAGCAAACTGGTCGGCGGCGGTGACTTGGAGGGACAAATCATCTACCTCAAGTCCTCCAACTCCCTCCTGGGTTATCCGTTGCAGGTGGGTGCAGGCGCCAACGGGGTGAATGCGGAGCAAGGACTCGGCGGTGCTTTCGATTGGTCAGCTTGCGTCAATGGCACCATCTATGGGGGCCTCGGCGTGTCGACTCTGGAATTCACGTCGTGTGCAGAAACCTCTTCCATCTGCGCGTCTGACAACGATGCGGTGGTGGAGTTTTTCGTGGGCAACCTGCAGGGTTTTGACCAAATCCAAGGTGCGGTTGACGTCACCGACGACACCGCCCCTCTTCTTCAGGACCTTCCCAACGACTACACCTTGAATTGTCCTGTGGAACTCGAGGAGCTGGATGCCCTGACCACTGTGTTCGCCACAGACGATTGCAGCACGGCATCCCTCACCATGACGGAAACGTTCATCAACGGAGATTGCCCAAGTGAGTTCACCCGCATTCGCACCTTCACGGCCACCGACGGCTGTGGATTGACCAGCCAGCACACCCAAACCGTAGAAGTGATTGACGTGGTAGACCCTGTCTTGAATGTGCCGTCCAATGCGGTGTTCAGTTGTGACGTCGGCCCCACTTTCGCGCCGGCCACAGCAACCGATGCCTGCAATGGTTCACTCACAGTCGTTGAAGGCGAGCAGGTCACCGAACCAGGGGACTGTCCTGGCGAATACACCATTCACCGCACCTTTTCTACCGAGGACCTTTGCGGGAATACCGCCACGGGCGCCCAAACCATTTACGTGCAAGACCTCACTCCGCCGACCATCGCGTTGCCCGCAGACGTGATTTTGCCCTGTGGAAGTGAGTTTGTGTACCCCCCGGCTTCCGTAACCGACAACTGCACCGCCGAAGAAGACATCACCCTCACCACATTCAATTCGCTGCCGCCCACGGACTGTCCTCAAGAACGCATTTTGGAGCGTCGCTTTTTGGCCACGGACTTGTGCGGAAACTCGACCCTCGAGATCCAAACCGTGACGGTTACAGACAACGACCTGCCCTTCTTCACGTACGTTCCGGCAGACACCTCCTTCTCGTGTGACGAAGAGCCCATGTTGGAAGACGCTGTCGCCACCGACGATTGCTCCTCCTTCGAAATCACCACAACCACAGACACCCTCTTTGGCGAATGTGCCTCGAACTACGATTTGATTCGCACTTTCACGGTAATCGATGCCTGTGGCAACATGGCGGATGCCCAACAGGTCATTTCCATCCGGGATACTGAAGCGCCCGTCATTGGATCTGTGTTTGACGAAGTCCTCTCCATCGAATGCGACCAAATCTGGAGTCCCACCGACCTCGACGCGCAGGACAACTGCTCCGCGGTCAGCTGGGAATTGAGCATTGACACCGTGGGGACACCAAGCACAGGTGTGTACCAATTGAATGTCATTCACACCGCAGTCGATGCGTGCGGAAATGCCGCTTCTACGCCCCAAACCGTGTCCGTCTCTGACACCACGCCTCCCGCTTTTGTGTCGGTCCCCGAGGATCTGACCTTGTCGTGTGAGGACGACATTCCTTTTGAAGTGGCTGTGGCCACTGACAACTGCACGGCCGTCACCGTGGAGGTGTCTGACGATTTGGCCCTTGAAGTGGCGCTGGGGGAGCATCTGTTGACGCGAACGTTCACAGCCACCGACGCCCAAGGCAACATCGCGCAGGCCGTGCAATTGATTTCCATCGTCGACGCCACTGCACCTCAGTTCACGTTTGTGCCTGCCGACTACACAATCGAGTGCTCTGAGGATTTGACGCTGTTGGATGCGACAGCCCAGGACAACTGCAGTGACGTTTCCATTTCGGTTTCAAGCGTCACCACCCCTGGCGGCGCCACCGGCAACTACACTTTGACCCGGACATTTACAGCCACCGACGATGCGGGCAACAGCACCTCTGCCTCCCAAACGATCACCGTCCAGGACACCACCGCGCCTGAATTCACAACGGTGCCTGCCGATTACACGGTCGAATGCACTGACGACATGCCCATGGAGGCTGCGACTGCAATCGATGCCTGCGGTCCGGTGACCGTGGAGGTGTCAAGCATCACCACCCAGGGCAATGCTTCAGGCAACTACGTCATCACCCGCACCTTCAACGCCACAGACGACGCAGGCAACAGCACCTCAGCCTCGCAAACCATCACTGTCCAAGACACCACGGCGCCCGAGTTCACCTTCGTGCCTGCCGACTACACCGTCGAGTGCTCCGAGGAGATGCCGATGGACGACGCCACTGCCTCTGACAACTGCGCAGTAGTCTCCATCGAGGTGGAAAGCGAAACGACGCCAGGAAACGCCACAGGCAACTACGTCATCACGCGCACCTTCACCGCAACCGACGATGCGGGCAACAGCACCTCCACATCGCAGACGATCACCGTGGTGGACACCACCGCCCCAATTCTGAATGTGCCGGCCGATTACACCGTCGAGTGCTCGGATGAAATGCCCATGGACGACGCCACAGCGTCGGACAACTGCGGAGAAGTCACCATCGAAGTGACGAGCGAGACTGCCGCGGGAGATGCTGCAGGCAACTACGTCATCACGCGCACCTTCACCGCCACAGACGACGCGGGAAACAGCACGTCTGCCTCGCAGACCATCACCGTGCAAGACACCACGGCGCCCGAGTTCACCTTCGTGCCTGCCGACTACACCGTCGAGTGCTCCGAGGAGATGCCGATGGACGACGCCGTGGCTGCAGACAACTGTGGAGAGGTGACCGTGGAGGTGTCAAACGAAACGACGCCTGGCAATGCCACCGGCAACTACGTGATCACACGAACCTTTACCGCCACGGACGATGCGGGCAACAGCACCTCCACGTCGCAGACCATCACCGTGGTGGACACCACCGCCCCAATCCTGAATGTGCCCGCAGACTACACCACGGAATGTTCCGATGGGTTGGTCCTGGATTTGGCGGAAGCCTTTGACCTCTGTGGACCCACAAGCGTGGCCGTTGAGGTTGAGACCATTCTCGGCGATGCCATCGGCAATTACACGCTGATCCGAACTTTCACCGCAACAGACGACGCAGGCAACAGCACCTCGGCCTCTCAAACCATCACGGTGCAGGACACCACGCCGCCAGAGTTCATTTCCGTGCCGGAAGATGCTGTCGTCGAGTGTTCAGAAGACCTCCCCTACTCGGAGCCATCCACCAACGATGCGTGCGGCACCGTGGAACTCACTTACAGCGATGAGGTCATTCCCGGGAACGCTGCAGGAAACTATACGGTGATTCGAACCTTTACCGCCACAGACGATGCCGGCAACAGCAGCTCAGCCACACAAACCTTTAATGTGGTCGACACCACGGACCCTGAGTTCACCTTCGTGCCGGCTGACTTCACCGTCGAGTGCTCAGACGAGATGCCGATGGACGACGCCACAGCCTCCGACAACTGCGGAGAAGTGACCATGGAGGTGACGAGCGAAACTGCCGCGGGAGATGCTGCAGGCAACTACGTCATCACCCGCACCTTCACCGCCACGGACGACGCGGGAAACAGCACGTCTGCCGAGCAGACCATCACCGTGCAAGACACCACGGCGCCGGAGTTCACCTTCGTGCCGGCCGACTACACCGTCGAGTGCTCTGAGGAGATGCCGATGGACGTCGCCACAGCCTCCGACAACTGCGGAGAAGTCACCATCGAAGTGGAAAGCGAAACGACGTCAGGCAACGCCACTGGCAACTACGTCATCACGCGCACCTTCACCGCAACTGACGATGCGGGCAACAGCACCTCGACCTCCCAGACCATCACCGTGGTGGACACCACAGCCCCAATCCTGAATGTGCCGGCAGACTACACCGCAGAGTGCTCGGACGAGATGCCGATGGACGACGCCACGGCATCTGACAACTGTGGTGAAGTCTCCATTGAAGTGACAAGCCAAACAACGGCTGGCGATGCCGCGGGCAATTACGTCATCACGCGCACCTTCACGGCCACCGATGATGCTGGCAATGCCACGTCAGCCACGCAGACCATCACCGTACAGGACACCACGTCGCCTGAATTCACCTTCGTCCCGGCTGACTACGTGGTGGAATGCTCCGACGTCATGCCAATGGACGATGCCACAGCCGCGGACAACTGCGGAGAGGTGACCATTGAAGTGACGGGCGAGATTGTCGCTGGAGATGCTGCAGGCGACTATGTCATCGTGCGCACCTTCACGGCAACAGACGATGCGGGCAACAGTTCTTCTGCGACGCAGACCATCACCGTCCAAGACACCACGGCTCCTGAGTTCACATTCGTGCCGGCTGACTACACTGTAGAGTGCTCAGACGAGATGCCGATGGAAGACGCCACGGCCTCCGACAACTGCGGCGAGGTCACCATGGAAGTGACAAGCGAAGTTGCCGCTGGAGACGCTGCAGGCAACTACGTAATCACACGTACGTTCACCGCAACCGACGATGCGGGCAACAGCTCAATTGCCGCTCAGACCATCACGGTTCAGGACACCACGGCGCCAGAGTTCACCTTTGTGCCCGCCGACTACACGGTTGAATGCTCTGATGAGATCCTGATGGACGACGCCCTGGCCGCGGACAACTGTGGAGAGGTGACCGTGGAGGTGTCAAACGAAACGACGCCTGGCAATGCCACCGGCAACTACGTCATCACACGAACCTTTACCGCCTCGGACGATGCGGGCAACAGCTCGAGCGCCACGCAGACCATCACGGTGCAAGACACCTCTGCACCGGAATTTTCGTTTGTGCCGGCTGATGCCATTGTGGAATGCACCGATGCTTGGCCCGAGGACATGGCTTTGGCCTCAGACGCCTGTGGACCCGTCGACATTCAGGTGACGACGGACACGCTTCCTGGCTTTTGTGGTTTGCTCCGTCTCGAGCGGACATTCACAGCCACGGACGATGCGGGCAATGTCAACACAGTGGTCCAAACCCTTACCCAAGTAGACACCCAAGGGCCGGTCTTTGTGGATCTTGTGGAAGAAGTGGATTTGTCTTGCTCCCAAAACTTCACCCAAATCCCCATTCCCGGCACGACCGACGCGTGCTCAGAGGTGACGACCTTGGTTTGGACCGATGAATCGTTCAGCGGAGGATGCACCCTCCCCATCTCTGCCATCCTTCGAACCTACACTGCTGTGGATGCTTGCAACAACGTGTCTCAAGCAGAACAAATCATCCTGCTGACGGACAACGAAGCTCCTGAATGGGACTTCCTGCCTGAGGATGTCACCATTGAATGCACCGACGTGTACGAGCTCGTGCCCCCCACGGCGACCGACAACTGTGCCACCCCTCAAATCATCTGGGAAGTGGACACCGTGGGAGATGTCTCTACAGGGGTGTACGATTTGGTCTTTGCCTTTCAAGCCGTGGACGACTGTGACAACATCGCGGAACACGAACACGTGGTTCACGTGGAGGACACGGTGAGCCCAGAATGGGTGACCTTCCCTGAGGATTACACCATGGCCTGTGGCGAAGCGTTGGACACAACCATGCCCACTGCGGCCGACGCATGCAGTGACATGGTCACGGTGAATCTGGTCGATGAATTCTTCAGCGAAGGCGAATGCCTCGGCTCTGGGCTGTGGACGCGCACGTTCTCCGCGACGGACGCCAACGGCAATGTCCTTGAGTCCTCTCAGCTGATTCAAGTGGTGGACACCGTTGCTCCGTACTTCACCGCGGTCCCCGAAGCCGTGACGGTCGAATGTGACGAGGCGTTGCCCTCCGTTTTGGCCGAGGCGGAAGACGCATGCGGCACCACGACGGTGTCGGTCAGCGAATCCGTGGTGGACGGTTCAAATGCCAACAACTACACCGTGATTCGAACGTTCACGGCAACAGATGCATGTGGCAATGAAACGGACACGACCCAAATCGTGAACGTGGTTGACACCACGCCGCCCACCTTCTTGACGACCTGGAGCGACGAAACACGCCAATGCGGGGAAGACCTGAGTCCGTTGCCGGTCGAGGCTGTGGACGCCTGTTCTGACAGTGTCTTTGTCACAACCAACGATGTGATGACGCCTGGCCTTTGCGAAGGCGCCATCACGTTGGCCCGGACATACATCATCTCCGACTTTTCCGGCAATGCCGATTCCATGTTGGTCACCGTAAACGTGGTGGACACCATTGCCCCTGTTTGGGTCACGACGCCGGAAAATCTCACCGTTTCCTGTGACGAGGCGCTGCCCACGGATGAACCCTTGGCAGAAGACGTGTGCAGCGAGGTGACCTTGGTTTTGGCCACCGACACCGTGTTGGGCAATGCCCTCGGCAACTACGAGGTCATCCAAACTTGGACTGCAGAAGACGCTTGCGGCAACAACACCATGCACGAGCGCGTGATTCAAGTGGTGGACACGATTGCGCCTGAGGTGGTCTTCCCTGAGAACGACACCGTGGCCTGCAATGCCGAGGTGCCGCTGACGGAACCCGTGATTTTGGACAACTGCGGAACGACCTCTTGGACTTACGTGGACGAAACCACGCCAGGCCCATGTGAAGGGGCAAGCACGTTGACGCGCACATTCACCGTGACCGACGATGCGGGCAACCTTGTCGAAGGCGTGCAAGTGATTTCCATTGTGGACGAGGAAGCGCCCGAATTCACGTTTGTCCCAGAACCCACGACGTGGGAATGCAACGCACCCACGCTGCTTGACTCGGCCGTGGCCACGGATGCTTGCTCGGACGTGACCCTCACTGCCCAACTCGACACCTTGAGCGGACTTGGGGCAAACCAGTGGACGCTGCTCGTCACATGGATGGCACAGGACGGATGTGGGAACACGGCCGAAGCGACCCAAGAAATCACCGTGTTGGATCAACTCGCGCCCACCATCGACGTAGGACCCGCGGGCACAAGCCTCGCTTGGGGAGATTCTCTGTTGCTCGACGTGTGGGAAAGTGAACTCGTGTACATGGACAGCTGCACGCAAAACGACGATTTGGTTGTGTCTGTCCAGATTGACACGTTGGAAGCGTTGGAACCCTGCATCGAAGAAGTCGTGTTGACTTGGTCCGTGCAGGACCTCGCTGGGAACGAAGAGAATTGGATTCAACCTGTGCAGCTGTTTGACAACGATGCCCCTGTCTGGTTGGAGGAGCCCGCAGACCTCCTGTTGCCTTGCGACAGCGTTTGGGAGCCCGTTGCGCCTGCGTGGACGGACCACAACGATTTTGAAGTCACCCAAACCCTGGACACCCTCCCTGGCGCATGCCCCGCGGAGATGACCTTGACTTGGACCTTGTTGGCTTCGGATGTCTGTGGCAACGTTTCCGAGCCTTGGATTCAAGTGGTGAACTTCGTGGACTCCCTTGCGCCTGATTTGGTGTCGTGGCCAGAGGATGTGGTGGTCAACGCACCTGCGGATGTGCCGGTGTGCAATGCGGAAGGCATTGTTTGGACTGACAACTGCAGCGACGCTTTGGTGGATTGCGTGACAGACACATTGGAGCAATACTGTCCGGGCTCATACCTCCTCGGACGCACGTACTCTGTCACGGACGCCTGTGGCAACGCCAGCTCCGTGCAGCAAAACATCTTGGTCGAAGATGTTGAAGCGCCAGTATTCACGAATTGGGTGAGTGCAGAGACGTTCTCCTGTGATTCCACAGTGGTGGCTCCTGGCGCGGCGGATCTGTCCTTCGAAGACAACCAATCCAATGCCTCTGACATCGCACTTTCGAGTGTCTTGAGCGAGGTGCTCGGTGACGAGTGTGCACTGACCGAGGTATACACCTACACCCTGACGGATGGGTGTGGCAACGTGTCGGAGGACTACGTCATGGAGTTGTCGTTTGTGGACGACGAAGCGCCTGTGCTTCAGGAGGCGCTCGAGACCCTCGAACTGTTCTGTGTCAGTGAAATTCCCGCCTTCGATGAGGCCGCGCTGCTCGAGAACGTCACGGACAACTGTGGCTCCGTCACGGCTGTCGCCAGCGATGAATTTGAAGGCGGTGAATGCAACGGTCCCGATTGTGTGTTGATTCGAACCATCACCATGGTCGACAACTGTGGCAACACTGCATCGGCCGAGCAAATCATGGTCATCTCGGAACCGCCCACCGTGCCCGAACTGCCCACAGGCTTCTCGCCCAACAACGATTCATTCAACGACGTATACCAAGTGAGAAATGCGGGACCCGACCTTGGCATTCCCCCTTGTGATTGGCTGGAGAACACCACCTTCACGGTCTTTGACCGCTGGGGCAGTGTGGTCTTCCTTTCCAACGACATCTCCGAATCGTGGGATGGCACAAACTTGAATGGCCGGCCCTTGCCCGTGGGCACCTACTTCGTGGTGTTCGAAGCGAATGGCCTCACCTACCGTCAAACCGTTGATCTCCGCCGCTGATGTACAAGTCTGAACACCCCCTCAAGACGATGCTTCAACGCTCTCTTCTCTTCGCCGCCCTCGGCGTGCTTGGGACCTTCACCTCCCTGGCACAACAAGACGTCCTCACCGGACAATACCTCTTCAATGGCACCCTGATCAATCCTGCCTATGCGGGGGCTTCAGGCCAATGGGAAACCATGGCCATGCAGCGCCTTCAATGGGTGGAATTCGACGGGGCGCCCAACACGGGCATTCTTTCGGCACACGGCGCCATTGCCAACCGCGAGCTTGGGGTCGGTGGCCTCATTGCAATTGACGGTGTGGGCATCACGTCCACCTTTGAGCTTGCAGGCAATGCAGCCTACCATTTGGACATGGGAGAGAGTGACTTGAGCTTTGGCCTTCGTGGCGGCCTGCTGCAGTACCGCGCACGACTCGGTGAAATCGACGTCATCGACCCTGCAGATCCCGTTTACCAAGGAACGCAACTCAGTGCCTGGGTGCCGCGCTTCGGATTTGGAGCCTTGTTCCGCCGGAACAACTGGTTTGTGGGGTTCTCTGCCCCGATGCTCTTTGTATTTGACAAGGCGCTCGACGGAGGCATTTCCCCTTACTACAGGAACCACATGTACGCCCAAGGCGGGATGAACCTCAGGGCCAACAGCTGGCTCTCCCTGTCCCCTTCTGTCCTGTTCCGTTCCACGCCAGACGTCCCTTCCATTTTGGACCTCAACTTGGTCGCCACCGTATCCGACACCTACACCTTGGGGCTCGGCTACCGCACGGGGAGCAGCTTTGTGCTCATCACCCAATGCCGACTCAACAAACAATTCCGCATTGGATACACCCGGGACTTCACGGCGACGGACATTCGAACCTTTGCCGGTGGGACCCACGAAATTGTGCTGGGATGGGACCTCAATCCACGGGCGAAACAAGACATGCCATTCGGCATGTGATCGGAATTTTCACGAAGCAAAAAGGGCAAGCCGATTGGCTTGCCCTTTTTCATGTCGTTCGGTCAGGAATCAACGGAAGGCCACCCCGAGGTACTGGGCATTGCTTCCCAACTCCTCCTCGATGCGGAGCAATTGGTTGTACTTCGCAATGCGGTCGGAACGGCTCGCAGAGCCCGTCTTGATCTGTCCTGTGTTCAAGGCCACCGCCAAGTCGGCAATGGTCGTGTCCTCGGTTTCGCCGCTGCGGTGGCTCATCACGGAGGTGTAACCTGCACGGTGGGCCATGCTCACGGCGTCGATGGTTTCAGACAGGGTTCCGATTTGGTTCACTTTGACCAAAATCGAGTTGCCTACGCCCTCGTCGATGCCGCGAGACAAACGGCGCACGTTGGTGACAAACAAGTCGTCGCCCACGAGCTGAACGCGCTCGCCGAGCACGTCGGTCAATTGCTTCCATGCGGACCAATCGTCTTCGTCCAATCCATCCTCGATGGACACGATGGGGTACTTGTCACACCAGCCTTTCCAAAAGTCCACCATTTCAGCGCCCGTGCGCTGGTCTCCGGTCGACTCAAACTTGTAAAGGCCGCTTTCCTTGTCGTAGAACTCAGAGGCCGCAGCGTCCATGGCCAAAAGCACGTCTTCTCCAGGACGGTATCCCGCCTTCTCGATGGCCCGCAAGACCACTTCCACGGCTTCTTCGTTGCTTCCCAAGTTGGGGGCGAAGCCACCTTCATCACCCACGTTGGTGCTGTGGCCTTGGCCCTTCAGCACGCTCTTCAAGTGGTGGAAGATCTCCGTGCCCATGCGCAAGCCGTCCGTGAAGGTCTCAGCGCCCACCGGCATCACCATGAATTCCTGGATGTCAATTTTGTTGTCCGCGTGCGAGCCGCCGTTTAAGATGTTCATCATGGGAACGGGCAACGTCCGGGCATTCACCCCACCCACGTACCGGTACAAGGGTTGGCCCAAGCAGTCCGCAGCAGCGCGCGCCACTGCGAGGCTCACGCCGAGGATGGCGTTCGCGCCCAAGTTGCCTTTGTTCTCCGTGCCGTCGACTTCAAGCATGGTCTCGTCAATGAGACGCTGGTCGGTGACGTCGAAGCCCACAAGCGCTTCTTGCAATTCAATGTTGACGTGAGAAACGGCTTTCTCCACGCCCTTGCCCATCCAGGCGTCTCCGCCGTCGCGAAGCTCGACCGCTTCGTGGACACCCGTGGACGCTCCAGAGGGAACCGCCGCACGGCCAAATGATCCGTCACCTGTGCCAACTTCCACCTCCAGGGTGGGGTTGCCCCGTGAATCCAAAATTTGGCGGGCGTGAACGTAATCGATGTAACTCATCTGTAAGATGTATTAGAAGGGACCCTGTCCCTTGGATTGACCGTCGTTCATTGCAAGACGGCAGATTTCTCTTTTGCGATGTTGGCGACAAACTCGTCAAACAAGTAACGGCTGTCGTGTGGACCCGCAGAAGCCTCCGGGTGATATTGAACACTGAAGACAGGCTTTCCCTTGATGCGAATGCCGGCCACCGTGTTGTCGTTCAGGTGCACGTGGGTTTCCTCCACATCTGTGGCGGTCTCGAGTGCCCCGCGGCTGACCACAAAACCGTGGTTCTGGGATGTGATTTCACACTTGCCGCTGATGAGGTTCTTCACGGGATGGTTCACTCCACGGTGCCCATTGAACATCTTTTCCGTGGCCAATCCTTGGCTCAACGCCAAAACCTGGTGTCCAAGGCAAATGCCAAACACAGGCACACCAGAAGCTGCCAATTCGCGCACCTCGTTCACCACGCCAGGCATGGCAGCTGGGTCACCCGGTCCGTTGCTCAACATGATGCCTTCGGGGTTCCATGCGAGTAGATCTGATGCCTTGCTGTCCCATGGGAACACCTTGACGTGGCAACCACGTTCCACCAAACAGCGCACGATGCTCTCCTTGACACCCAAGTCGAGCAGCGCCACACGGTGCTCCCCTCCTTCGCCTGCCTCACGGGGCTCAGACACGCTGACTTGACTGGACAACTCCATGCCCTCCATCGAAGGCACATCTGCGAGCTTGGCCTTGAGTTCCTCGACGGACGTGCCGTCGCTGGACACCACGGCGTTCATGGCGCCATTCTCGCGAATGTGCGTCACCAAGGCACGCGTGTCCACATCCCGAATGCCCACGACTTCATTTCCCTCCAAATCGTCCTGAAGGGTGCCATTGCCGCCTGGACGGCTTGCAATGGAAGAGAAGTTGCGCACCACCACACCCGCCACGCGTGGTCCAGAAGACTCGGTTTCGTCTTCGTGCACACCGTAGTTGCCGATGTGGGCCGTGGCCATCACCACAATTTGACGATGGTAGCTGGGATCTGTGAAGATCTCCTGGTAGCCATACATCCCCGTGTTGAAGGCGATTTCACCAAAACTTGTCCCACGGCTTCCCGCCGCTTTGCCCTGAAACACGGTGCCGTCTGCCAAGACAAGCACTGCAGGGTCTTCTGGTAAAGGGTTGTGAACCATGCGGCGAAGATAGTGTGTTCCTGTACCTTGAGCGCGGTTCTCAGCACCCCTTGTTCGACGATTCGTTCACACGATGCCAACAAAAAAGGGAAGGCCGTGGCCTTCCCTTTTTGAGGTCATGGACGAAGAGGAATCAGTCTTCCTTCTTCTCTTCGCCTTCTGCGTCGTCTGCAGCGGGCTCTTCTGCTTCGGCAGCGGGTGC
>NYSX01000059.1 GCA_002683345.1 Flavobacteriales bacterium | reverse complement strand
CTTGACAGCGGACTCGATGCCATCCTTTTGACGGACAACACATAAAACCGTATCTTGTTGGTCCTCAAACCAAGACCAATGAAACGACTTGTTGCTTTGACGATGTGCGTTGCTAGCTTCACGGCAGTGGCTCAAATCAACTACCCCTACAACCCAGACGAAGACGCCAGCGGTCAAATTGAAAACAATGACCTCTTGGGTTTCTTGACCGTGTATGGAAGCACTTTTGCTCCAGGTGAACCAACCATCACTGGCTGCAATTACACAGGATGGGCAATCAAAGGGGGGGCTCCCGCAGTGTTTTTGATGAATGAAACGCTTCCCGAGGGCTACTCTTACGCAGCCAACCAAGTTTGTGCAGCCAATGTTGTGTTGAGCGATTCGTACTGCATTGACAATGCGTGGGACAATGTTTGTCAGGACGCCTACGAGGAATGCATTGAACAAGGTGGGTGCGAAATGACCTTGAGTGCCTACCTGTCCTCACTGTCGATTCGCATGGATTCACTGGAATCAGCCTTTGCGCCAATGGATGACTTGATCATCCAGGGAAGCCTAACTGTCAATCAAAACATCACTGTTGGGGGTGGTTTTGCCATTGGTTCTTTGTCGGTAGGCAACTTCATTGACTCTACTGCAATTCAATTTGATTCTTTGAAGACCTTCGTGGATACCACACACGTCAGGCTCGATTCCTTGGAAACATTCATGGATTCTGCACTCGTGAGGCTTGACACACTGGAAAACAGAACACCCCTGCAAGGCAAACCAGGCTACGACGGCAATTCAAGTGTGTGGCGGGGTGTGGCTGCCAATGCTGTCCCACCTCAGGGTTCCTTTTCTTGGGATGAAGACCTGAATACCCTTGTGGTGAGTGCCACCAACCAAAACAACACCGATATGGCTGGTTGGATCTCTGCGATTGACGCGGGTGATGTTCTAACGATCCGGAAGGCCGAGGAATCTGAAACGGAAGCATTTTTCCAGGTTGTGAATTCGCAGGTAATTCCAGGACCAACGGAGCCTTGGCAGATTAAACTGGACCTGCTTTCTTCCTCCGAGGATTTTTTCCCTTTGGATACTACAGATTATTTCATTGGCTATTCTAGGCGAGGCGAAACCGGACCCGTTGGTTATCCAGGCGAACAAGGAGCTCCTGGTATGCCATCAGGGTTGGGATTCAATTGGACATACAGTGGAGCACTTTCCCCGCCTCAAGGCAGCGGCAGCTTCACCCTTCCTGGTTCCTTATTGAATCTTGATGCTACAGTTTACAATGAGGATGGGGTGCCCATTGATGTTTCCTCTGTCATCAACTTGATTGAGGTAGGAGATCTGTTGTACATCAAGAGTCTTTCATCTCAGTTTGAGATGGCAGTGCTTTACGTCAACGATAGAAGCATAGAACTATTTACGGGTGCAGGGACGTTTGGGATAGGTGTGATATTTTCCTCTTTCCCCCCCCCCGACATAGCGCTAACCCCTGGAGAGGCCTACTTCATAGGAATCGACAAAAATTGACTTCCATTGGTATGGCTCGTGATGCCGAGTGAGCGCATGACCCCCGAGAAAGTCAAAGCGCAGGCACTATCGTAAGCACTACCAAAAGAAGAAGCCCCGCTGTCGCAGTGACAACGGGGCTTTCTATTTAATCAATGAGGATTGCCGCCCTGCGGGCGACGATGCCGGAAGGGGGGCTGTTCTCAACCCCAGAAAGCTCAAGCGCGCCGTGAGGCGCGCTTGCTGTTTTTGCGCCTTTCACCTCCGACTCAAGCAAGCTTGGCCGCAGGTGTTGGGCACAAAAAAACCCCAAGCGTATGCTTGGGGCTTTCTGGGGTTGGAGGTCCGAAGCGGATTCGAACCGCTGTAGCAGCTTTTGCAGAGCTGAGCCTAGCCACTCGGCCATCGGACCCTTTTCCAGGTGAAGGAATCACCGTGGGCTTGCGAATATACGAAAGTGGGTTGGTTTGGGTTTCGTTTTGCGGGGATAAATTCAGGAAAGACGCGTATAACGCTGGGGATGAAGGCCTGATGGGATGGGTTAAATTTGCGACATGAACACGTGGAAATGGGTGCCCAATGCATTGACCCTTGGCAACTTGCTGGGAGGGGTGGTGGTGTGCTGGGCGGCGGCGTCGGGATCGTTTTTGGGAGAGGCCTTGGTGGCCGATTGGACAGACCAAATGGTGTTGTGGAGGCAAGAACCCTGGCCGATGGGTGCAGAGTCCCGTGGGTTGCAGATGGTGGCGGTGGTGTGGGTGCTCGCGATGTTGTGCGATGTGTTGGATGGATGGGCGGCGCGGAAGCTTGGTGTGGCCGGGCCGATGGGCGTGCAGCTGGACAGCTTGGCGGACGTGGTGACTGGGGGCGTTGCGCCGGCGATGGTGGCCATGCGGCTTTTTCAGGATGATGGAGGAGCGGGGATGACGTGGGAGATGCTCGCTTGCTTGGGTGTGGCGGCAGCGGCGGCGTACCGCTTGGCGCGTTTCAATGTGGCGGCGGAGAATGGAGAGGGCGGAACGGACTTTGAAGGCATGCCCGCGCCTGCGGCGGGGGTGTATTGGATGGGGGTGATGCTGGCGTGGGGCGAATTGCATGGCAGCATGGACGCGCTCATGGCTGTGGGGTTGGCGTGGATCGGGTTGGTGGTGGTGCCGCTGGCGATGGTGAGCCGCCG
Source organism: Flavobacteriales bacterium (assembly GCA_002683345.1). Taxonomy (GTDB): domain Bacteria; phylum Bacteroidota; class Bacteroidia; order Flavobacteriales_D; family Sanyastnellaceae; genus UBA11663. The sequence goes on along the minus strand of NYSX01000059.1, from coordinate 20,200 downwards.
GAAGATGTGGGGGTTGAAGGGAATGGGGAAGGACCCGCACAGGGACAAGTGGAGAGGCGTTTTGGTGGCGGTCATTCCGGGGATTCAAGTGTCGACATGGTGGGTTTGCGAAAGTGTGTTCCTTGCTGTGCCGCTGTGTTTACTTTTGTACCTCGGTTTGGCCATGGCAACGACGCCTCAGGGCCAATCGCAATGAGATTCACCTTTTACGCATTCACTGCACATGAAATTCCGCGCTGCCATCGACATCATGCCGCTTCCCGCTTTGTTGGACCCCCAGGGAAAGGCCGTCAGCAACAACATGCCCAACATCGGGTTGCCGGACATCAGCAACGTCCGCATCGGCAAGCACGTGACCTTGGAGGTGGAAGCCGACAGCCGTGAGGCGGCAGAAGGCCAGGTGAACGATGCGTGCACCAAGCTCCTCGTCAACGAGATCATGGAAGGGTTCACCTTCCGCCTCGAGGAGGTTTAAGTCCCAAATTTGAAGGAAGACAGGGTCGAGGTCGGTTGACCTCCGCTCTTGACGTGCCGTGTGCTCAGTCGCAGGCCTGGTCGTAGTACAGCAAGAAGTCGAGGATGTCGTCCACACCGACGAATCCGTCGCCGGTGAGGTCCTCTGTGCCTTGCATGGGAGTGCCGTTGTAGCTCGACAGGATGATGAGCAGGTCGTCGATGCCGCGGAAGCCGTCGTCGTTGAGGTCGGCCATGCAAGGCGCCTCTGCCTCGATAAGCGAACGGGCCATGTTCAGGGCGTGTTCGGCCACTTCGATGCCGATGCGGCGGCCGGGGAGGTCGTCGCAGGGCGGGTGGATGCCACCCCAAATGCGGGACAAGCTGCACTGGTCCGACGCGTCGCGGTAAGTCGCCCATTGCAAGACGATGTCTTGGGAAGGTCCTTCTTCGAAGACGAGGAAGTCATTGGCCGGGGCTGTGAACTCGCCCATGCCTCCGGGGAAGTAGGGGTCGCCGGTGATGGCGGTGAGGATTTCTGCCGCGGCACGTGAGAACGTGGAGTGGCCACTGACATAACCCGCGAAAGGAGGCGTCACAAACGAGGGGCGTTGGTACGGCCACCAGTTCTCGACCAGGATCCAATCCACGCCCGCTTCGTCGGAGTCGGGGTTGTTGATGTAGTCGGGGCCTTTCCAGGCGCGCACTTTCAGTTTGTCGACGTCGCTGGCGCTCGGGAAGTCGAGGTCGCCTGGCGTGACCATTTCACAAAAGCCGTCGATGAGCGGGAGGCCGGTGACGTCGTAGTTGGGAAGCGACGGGTCGGTGCACTGTCCGCGTCCTTGCATCCAGCGGAGGGCCGACACGGGTCGGATGTAGTCGTACCACCCTTTGTGGCTCCATGCGGCGATGGCTGCGTCGTGCATGGCCCCGCCCAAGGTGAAGTAGGCGCAGACCTCCCAGTCGAGGGCCGCCATCTCGTCGCCTTCTCCCATCCATCGGGCTTCGAAGTCGGGGTGGTCCATGACTCCGTTCAGGATGGTGAACCAGTGGCCCGGGGGTGTTTCGGAATCCGGTCCGTCGGCCCAAAACTCCGCGAGCACCCGAGCGTAGTCGCCGCGGGGCACGATTTGGGGTTCGTAGGCTTGGCCGGTGGCGGGGTTCACGTCCCACCCTTGGCTGGCGTCGCCTCCTTCGTCCCAATTGTAGAACTGGTCGTATTCCTCGTAACCAAGGTCGAACAACGCGGGATCCACGTTGCCCACGGATGCGGGGCTGATGTCGAGCATGACGCCATCTGTGGGGTCGAGGTGCTCAGACCAACGCAGCACCATGCTGTGCCCCCACGTGTAGGGGTCGTCGATGCCTTGAGCGTAGTTGAGGTCCACCAGGGGCGGCGCATCTTGGTCAATCCACACAGGATAGGGCCAACCGTCCTCTGCGAAATGCAGGGTCATGGTGCTGTCGGGCAGTCCAAACGGCGTCACGTTCCCCCATTCCGGGCTCAGGAACGGAGGCGTCTCTGTTTCTGGGATGCCACTTTGTCCCACAAATGTGCTCAGACTGATGCTCTGCCAGCGGTTGGGCTGGACAAGCCAAGGGTTTCCTGGCACAGATTCGATGAACAGCTCTGGGTTGGAAGGTGTGTAGTGCTGGTTGGCGTGGCCGTTGGCTTCGTTGCTTCCGTCCACAGCCCCGTAGGCCATCACTTGTTGGGCGATGAAGTTGCCGAGGGCCGCAGGGCCGTCGTTCACGTAGTCGGTGCTCTGGAAGCTGTTCACGCCACCCGCCAGAGCAAACTGTTGGTACAGCGTCATCAACGTGGAGGTGCCTCCAGGGGAATCCACAAAGCGATTCCAAAGCAGTCGGTACGACGCGTAGTTGATCGCCGTCTCTTGGGCCCACCGCCGTGACGCGTCGTCTTCGATGTAGGGAATCTCCACGTCCACCAGGAATGGCGCGGCCACCGTGTCGTAGGCTGCCCATGCATCGTAGCAGGCCATGGACCAGTGGTGCAAGTTCCTTGCATGAATGGTGGGGCGTGCGAGGTCGTTCCGAATGGCGTGAAGCAAGGTTTCGTTCCACTCGCGCACCACCGTCGTTTTGTTGGACGCTTGACCCTGGACCGCAGGCACAAAACCTCCCCAGCAAGCCGCGAACATCGCGACCATCCAAGGCGTCTTCAGGAGGGTGTTGTGGGTCAAGTTGAGCATGTGCGTTGTCCGTTCCCGCCAAGGCAGGAGTATAAATTTACATAAATCTCGTTGAATGGTTCGAAGGACCTGCGTTAAGAATGTGTGACTTACGTTGCAACGCGCACGCAGTCAGGAGGGTCTGGAAATATTATAACCAGCCCGCAGCGCTCAGAAGGGCGAACACAGCGGCAGGGTCAAGTGGACCTTCGATCACCGCCAACCGGTCGCTCCACGCGCGGCTGTCTTCCTTGTAGACGCCCCACAAAGGCGCGTCGTTGCTGCCCGCAAAACGCCTCTGTTCTTCCCGGAAGGTGTAGGCAATGTCCAAGGGAAAACGGGAGTCGCCCATGAAGATTTGGGCTTCATTAAAGGTGTAGAGGATGGCGTCAGAGAACGAGCTGTCGCCGAGGTAGAGCTTGTTGTCACGAAGCGTGTAAGCCACATCCAACGCGCTGGTCGAGTAGCCTCGGAAGATGCGGACCTCGTCCCACATGTTGTCGGCCTGGATAGTGAAGACGATGTCGCCGGACCAGTTGTTGCCCATGCGGACCACGCCGCCGTCGACGTGGGCGACCATGTCCCGCCACATGAGGTTGTCGTCGGGGTAGAGGTGCACACGTCCTTGGCCCCAGGGCGCCATGGCCGAGGTCAAACAGACAAGAAGGAGACTCAATCGCGCGATCACACAGCCAAGGTCGCCACAGACTCGGCGACTTTCCAAGCGTGGGTGAGGTCGTTGACCAAATCTTCGGGATGTTCCAAGCCGATGGACAGCCGCACAAAGCTCTCGGTGATGCCGGTTCGGGCTTTCACTTCGGCGGGCACTCCTGCGTGGGTCATGCTGGCGGGGTGCTCGGCGAGGCTTTCCGTCGATCCGAGGCTCACGGCCAATTTGAAGACCTCAAGGGCGTCGAGGAAGGCAAAGGCGCCCTCGCGACCGCCCGGCACGTGCAGGCCAATCATGGCCCCGCCCCCGCGTTGTTGCGCTTCAGCAGTGGCCACATCTTGTCCCATGGTGGCCAAGTCGTTAGACCACGCCGATTTCACATTCTCGGCCCCGCAGAGTTCGCGAAGGTGGTTCAACACGTGTCCGGCCGTGCGCTGCTGGTGCTCGACGCGAACGTGCAGGGTTTCCATGGAACGGGCGAGCATCCATGCCGTCCACGAATCGATGGTTCCTCCCAGGAACGTGCGGAATTCCTTCACCTTGGCCACGACGTCGGCCTCGCCGGAGGCCCCACCGGCAATCAGGTCGCTGTGCCCGCCGAGGTATTTGGTGGCCGAGTACAGGACGAGGTCGGCGCCCTGCTCAAGCGGACGCTGGAGGATGGGGCCGAGGTAGGTGTTGTCCACCATGACCACAATGCGGTGATCCTCAGTGCTGTGTTGGGCGGCCCACTCCGCAGCGGTGCGAATCCGTTGGATTTGCATGGTGGGGTTGGCCGGGGTCTCGAGGTAAATGATGCCAGGGCGCTGTCCGCCGAGGTCTTCGAGGGTGGGGTCAAGTTGGTCCAGGTGGTCAATCTCAGTCACCGAACGGCCCATGGTGGGCAACACTTCTTCGAGGAAATGGTGGGTTCCGCCGTAGAGTGGCCCCACAAACCAAACGGGGCGTTCGGCATCCGACCACGCCAGCAGCGCCGTGGAAATGGCGGCCATGCCGCTGCCGAAGAGCGCGGCGTCTTCGCTGTCGTCCCATGCTGCGAGGCGCTGTTCGGCCATCGTGATGGTGGGGTTGCCAAGGCGGCTGTAGATGAAGCCCTCGGGTGGCGTCTCTGCGCCCTCCACGCCGTAGGCCGTTTCCATGTGTGCGGCGCCGGTGCGGGCGTCGGGGAACACGAAGGTGGAGGCGGGGTGCATGGGCGGCTTGACAGCCATCTGGGCATCCGAAGGACGGTAGCCGGCGAACATTGCGCGGGTCTCGAGGTGCTTCTTCATGGGGTCAATTTGGCGTCATTGTTCTTTGATTGGTTCCTAGTTTCGAACAAATGATAGATATTTGAACAAATTGACGTCATTTGTTTTGTTGTGACGCGGTTTTGATTGAACAACGTTGAACAAACACCTTTGGCCATGGACGCCCTCGACAAAACCATCCTGGAGCACCTCGAATTTGACGGGCGAAGCAGCATGCAAGACCTCAGTGAACTCACGGGACTCAGTCGCAGCGCGGTGTTCACGCGGGTCAAGCGCATGGAGGACCAAGGGGTGATTGCGGGCTACACGGTTCGGGTGAACCGGAAGAAGCTGGGCATGGAGATCCGGGCGTACTGCAATGTGACGCTCAAACTGCACGAACGCGAATTGTTGGAGGAGTTCGAAAGCAACATTGGCCGGCACAGGGAGGTGCGGTCTTGCTTTCACCTGACAGGATCGTTTGACTACCTCGTGGAAGTCGAAGTCCCCAACATGGAGGCGTACCACCGCTTCATCACGCAGCGTTTGGCGGCGATGCCCAACATCGCCACGGTCCAAAGCATGTTCGTCATGAAGGACATCCTCAACAAGTAAGGAGGCCCGTCACTGGCTGCTGCGCGTTAGGCGTCGATCGCCGCAATGCCCGGAAGGACCTTGCCTTCGAGGACTTCAAGCATGGCACCACCGCCCGTGCTGACGTAGCTCACGTCACCCGCGAGACCCGCTTTGTTGATGGCCGCCACAGAGTCGCCACCGCCAATGAGGGTGAAGGCGTCGTGGTCGGCGGTCACCTTGGCCAAGGCCGCGGCGACGTCGTTGGTTCCACCGGCAAAAGCGTCCATCTCAAAAACGCCCATCGGACCGTTCCACAGGATGGTGCGGCTTTCGAGGACGGCTTTCACGAAGCGCTCACGCGTTTCTGGGCCGATGTCGAGGCCCATCCACGTGCCCGGAATGGCGTCGATCGGGTGCACCGCGGTGTTGGCTTCCGGGGCGAAGTCGTCCGCGCACAACGTGTCTTGGGGGAGGAGGAATTCGGTGCCTGCGGCCTCGGCTTTGGCCAAAATGGCGCGCGCCTTGTCCAACATGTCGTCTTCCACGAGGCTCGTCCCGATGCTTCCGCCTTGCGCCTTCACAAACGTGTAGGCCATGCCGCCACCAACAATCAGCTTGTCCACGCGGTCGACGAGGTTCTCGAGGATGCTCAGCTTGCTGCTGACCTTGGCGCCACCGATGATGGCGAGCAACGGCTTGGCAGGGGTGGACAGCACCTTGTTGAGGGCCTCCACTTCGCCTTGCATGAGCAGTCCAAACGCCTTGTCCTCTGGGAAGAACTTCGCGATGACCGCGGTCGAAGCGTGGGCGCGGTGGGCCGTCCCAAACGCGTCGTTCACGTACACGTCTCCGCTCTCGGCGAGCTGACCCGCAAAGAACTCGTCGCCGGCTTTTTCCTCCCCGTGAAAGCGCAGGTTCTCGAGCAGGGCGACTTCGCCCGGCTGAAGCGTCTGCGTGACGTCGAGGGCCTTGTCGCCCACACAGTCCTCGGCAAACTTCACCGGCTTGCCCAAGAGGTCGGACAAGGTGGGCACGATGTGCTTCAAAGAGAGCTCCGCGCTCGGTCCCTTGGGACGACCGAGGTGGCTCATCAACACCACAGAAGCGCCGCCGTCGAGCAGGGCTTGGATGGTGGGGATGGCGCGACGGATGCGGGTGTCGTCCGTGACGTTTTGGGCGTCGTCGAGGGGCACGTTGAAGTCCACGCGCACGAGGGCGCGCTTGCCTTTGAGGTGGAGGTCAGAAAGGGTCATGGGGTCAAATGGGGCAGTTCAATCAAAGTCGCAAAGTCAGGGTCACGCTTGCAACAAGGAGGCCATGCTCACCAAGCCGTCGACGTAAGCGGTCAGGTCGGCGATGGCGATGCGCTCTTGCTTCATGGTGTCGCGGTTGCGCACGGTCACGGCGTGGTCCTCGAGGGTGTCGTGGTCCACGGTGATGCAGAGCGGCGTGCCAATGGCGTCCTGGCGGCGGTAGCGACGGCCGATGGCGTCCTTCTCGTCGTACTGGACGTTGTGGTGCAGTTGCAGTTGCGCGAGGATCTCGCGGGCCTTTTCGGGCAGGCCGTCCTTTTTGATGAGCGGCAACACCGCGGCCTTGACCGGCGCCAAGGCGAAGGGGATGGACATCACCGTGCGCGTGCTGCCGTCTTCGAGCGTCTCCTCGCGGAGGGCGCTGCTGAGGACGGCGAGGAACATGCGGTCGAGGCCGATGGAGGTCTCGAGGACGTAAGGCACGTAGCTCTCTTGCGTCTCGGGATCGAAGTAGCGCAGCTTCTTGTTGCTGAACTCTTCGTGTTGCTTGAGGTCAAAATCCGTCCGCGAGTGGATGCCTTCGAGCTCTTTGAAGCCCATGGGGAAGTTGAACTCGATGTCGCACGCGGCGTCGGCGTAGTGGGCCAGCTTGACGTGGTCGTGGAAGCGGTAGTTTTCCTCGCCGAGGCCGAGGGCTTTGTGCCACTTGATTCGGGCTTCTTTCCAGTGGTTGTACCACTCTTCCTGCGTGCCCGGCTTGATGAAAAATTGCATCTCCATCTGCTCGAATTCACGCATGCGAAAAATGAACTGACGAGCGATGATCTCATTGCGGAAGGCCTTTCCGATTTGGGCAATGCCAAACGGCAACTTCATCCGCCCACTCTTCTGCACATTCAGGTAGTTCACGAAGATGCCTTGTGCCGTTTCAGGGCGGAGGTACACCACGCCTGAGTCGCCGCTGACGGCGCCGAGCTCGGTCTTGAACATCAGGTTGAACTGACGCACGTCGGTCCAGTTCTTCGAACCGCTCACGGGGCAGGTGATGCCGAGGTCTTCGATGAGGGTCTTCACGGCTGCGAGGTCCTCGGCGTCCATCGCTGCTTTGAAGCGGGCGTTGATGCCGTCGATGTCGCCTTGGCGGCGCAGGACTTGCGGGTTGGTGCTGCGGAACTGGGCCTCGTCGAAGTCGTCGCCAAACCGCTTCTTGGCCTTGGTGACGTCCTTGTTGATTTTGGCCTCAATCTTGGCAATGTGCTCCTCGATCAGGACGTCGGCGCGGTAGCGCTTCTTGCTGTCCTTGTTGTCGATGAGCGGGTCGTTGAAGGCGTCGACGTGGCCGGACGCCTTCCAGGTCGTGGGGTGCATGAAAATCGCGGCGTCGATCCCGACGATGTTCTCGTTCATGCGGACCATGGCCGTCCACCAGTACTGCTTGATGTTGTTCTTCAGCTCGCTGCCGAGTTGCCCGTAGTCGTAAGCGGCGCTCAGGCCGTCGTAGATCTCGCTGCTGGGAAAGACAAACCCGTACTCCTTCGCGTGGCTGATGATTTTCTTCAATCCGTCTTCGCTCATGTCTTCGTGTGTTTTGGGGAGGCGCCATGTCTGAGGGGCTGGGCGCTCCGCGCGCGAAGGTACGCCGCGGGTCGGACACCCCAAGTTTTGTTCCTGTTACATTTGCGGCCATGAACGTCGGCATCCTTGGAAGCGGGAGTTGGGCCACAGCCATTGCCAAAATGCTGTGCCACAACGTCGACTCCCTCCACTGGTGGGTGCGTAGCCAGGACACCGTCGACGAGTTGATGACTTACGGGCACAACCCTCGGTACATCCAGAGCATCAGCTTCCCCAAGGACAAGCTTCGCGTCACCACCGACATGCAAGCGGTGGTCGATGCGTGCGACGTGCTGGTGGTGGTCATCCCCAGTCTGCACTTGGACAGTGTCTTTCGGGAGCGTGAGTTGAAGGGAATGGAGGGCAAAATCTTGTTCTCGGCGATCAAGGGCATGGTGTCGGAATACGACAGCATCCCTGCGCGGTACTTGCACAAGGCGTTTGGAACGCCCTACGAGAACATCGGCATCATTTGCGGGCCGTGTCACGCGGAGGAGGTGGCCCGCGAAAAGCTCAGCTACTTGACGGTGGCGTGCCCCACGGAGCCGCATGCAGAGTGGCTCGCCGAGCGCCTCGAAACCCGCTACATCCGCGTCCAAACGAGCGACGACGTCTTCGGCGCCGAGCTCGCGGCCGTCCTGAAAAACGTCTACGCCATTGCGGCAGGCATCGCCCACGGCCTCGGATATGGCGACAACTTCATCAGTGTGCTCGTGAGCAATGCGAGCCAGGAGATGAAGCGGTTCCTCGCGGCCGTCCATGAAATCGACCGCGACGTCAAGGGCAGCCCTTACCTCGGCGACTTGCTCGTCACGGCCTACAGCCCGCACAGCCGAAACCGCACCCTCGGCACCATGATCGGCAAGGGCTACACCGTCAAGTCGGCCATCCTCGAAATGGACATGGTGGCAGAGGGGTTCACAGGCTCGCAGGGCATCCACGCCTTGAACCAAAAGTTCGACGTCGACATCCCCATCGCCGAAGCCGTCTACCGCATCCTCCATGAGAAAATGGCGCCCTCCATCGAGATGCGTCTGCTCAGCGACGAGTTGTCATAAGGTTTTTTGGCGCGGCCCTGAGGGCAACCTGAGCGCGTTCTGCACTGTTTTGACATTGCTCCGAACGTTACTTTCGTGATGATGACCCGCTTTCAAGCATGCGTTTGGGTGGTCTTGGGACTCGCATGTTGTGCGCCCTTGTCCGCCCAAAACCACGGCCTCCACTGGCTCCCCAACGAGGGCCAATGGGACGTTCCTGCGCAGATGCGTGCGGAATGGGCCGGTGGCGTCACGTGGCTTGAATCGGACGGGATGAATGTGTGGATGGCCGGAGACGGCTACGCGGAATTGTGGGACCACCACTTCGAAGGGGCGACCGCGCCGTCGGGCGATTTGGTCAGCCACGGCTGGCGCATGACTTGGGAAGGCGCGTCGGCGCAGCCCGTGCATGAAGCCATGACGGAAGCGAGCCACCGCGTGAACATCTACAAGGGTCAAGACCCTTCGAAGTGGGCGGAAGGCCTTGTGCCGGAGACCCGCTTCAAATTGCACGACGTGTGGCCGGGCATCGACTTGCGGGTGGGACCCCGTTCGCCCGGTGACCGCGCTGATCTGTCCGGTCCAGGGTGGAAAGAAGATTGGATGGTGCAGCCCGGGGCCGACCCAGCCCAGGTGGCCATCCGTCACGAGGGCGTGACACTCGACGTCCAAGAGGACGGCAGCATTGGGGTTCAGCTTGGACAAACCGGCGAAGCGCGGTTGGGCGCGCCTTACGCCTACCAAAACGTGAACGGCGCCCTCAAAAGCGTGGAGGTCAGCTACGCGCTCGAAGGACAGGTTGTGCGGTTTGACGTGGGCGATTACGATCCTGCATTTCCCCTGGTGCTCGACCCCGACATTGTCTTCTCGACCTACATCGGCGCGACCCAACCCAACTGGGGATTCACGGCGGCGTATGACGACGACGGGCGCGCGATGGGAGGTACGGCCCTTTGGGACGGGGACTTCGGCACGTACCCCACCACGGCGGGCGCCATCAGCACTGAAATGACCTTCGGCACGGCGCCGTTCGATTGTGGACTTTCGGTGTTCAACCCCGATGGCACCGCCCTTGAATACAGCACCGTGTTTGGCGGAGCCAACCTCGACGTTCCGTCGAGCATCGTGACGGACAGCCAGGGCGCGATTTACGTGTTGGGCACCACCGGCTCGTCCGACTTCCCCGTCACGGCCGGCGCATTCGACGAGACGTTCTGCGGAAACGGCGACCTGAACCTCGACGCGTGTTGCAACTACCCAGGCGGTGGCGGATTGCCCAACGGATCGAGCCTGTTTGTGATGAAGTTCGCCCCCGCCGCAGGGGGAAGCAATTTGGAGTCGTCCACGTTCATTGGCGGCTGCAACGGGCCGTCCGGGGTGAACCGCGGTGACGTGCTCGCCTACAACTACGGCGACGTGTTCCGGGGCGAAATCAACGTGGATGCCCAAGACCGTCCGTGGGTGGCCAGCGTCACGGGCGCCTCTGATTTCCCCGTGGTCAATGCGCCATTTCCGGCGTACGGCGGCGGATCCACGGACGCGGTGTTGTTCCGGCTTTCGAGCGATTTGAGTGCCCTCGAGTGGTCGACGTTTGTGGGCGGAAGCTCCGCAGATGCGGCGTACGGGGTGCAGTTCACGCCTGGCGGCGAACCGGTCCTGTGTGGGGGCACGACGTCGGGCAATTTCCCCACCCAAGCCGACGGGGACGACACCACGTTTGGGGGCGTCGCGGATGGATTTGCCATGCGGTTCGCCGCGGGCGGGGGCGCGCCAACAGGCGGGACGCTGTTTGGCACCAACAACTACGACCAGGCCTACTTCGTGCAGGTGGATGCCATTGGGCAGGTGTACCTCTTCGGCCAAAGCATCGGCAACAAGCCTGTCTCTGCAGGCACGTACAGCGACAGCCCGCAGGCGGGTCAATTTGTGGCGTGTTATGCGCCGGCGCTGGACGAATTGGTGTGGCACACACGCGTCGGTGACCCGGGCAACGTGGGAAGCATCGACATCAGTCCCACCGCCTTCCTTGTCAGCGATTGCGGGGAGATTTACATGAGCGGATGGGGCGGGTCGACCAACAATTCCAGTCCGTTCATCTTCACGTCGGGCACCAACGGCATGCCGACCACGGACGACGCATTCCAAACCAGCACCAACGACGGTGATTTTTGGCTTGGGGTGATGAATCCGGGAGGCACAGAGCTGAGCTATGCCACCTTCTTTGGCGGCGACCAATCGGCCGAGCATGTGGACGGAGGCACCTCGCGCTTTGACAAGGATGGCACCGTGTACCAAGCCATGTGTGCGGGGTGTGGCGGAAACAGCGACATGCCCACCACCACGGGGGCCTGGAGTTCCACCAACGACAGTTTCAATTGCAACCTGGGCTTGTTCAAGTTTGAGCTCGGCGAACTCGATGTGGGCATCGACGTGGCCACCGAGGGCATCCTGTGCGACGGGCTCGACGTGGCGTTTGAAAACACGAGCACGCCGGGGTACAACTACCTCTGGACATTTGACGACAGCGCCATCAGCACCGAGTACGAGCCCACGCATACGTTCTCGAGTCCGGGGTCGTACACCGTGATTTTGACGGTCACCGACCCGGCTGGGTGTTTGGAACCCGTGAACGCGGAGATTGAAGTGAACATCCAGCAGCCGCCGACGCCGGTGATCATGCCCGTGGATCCGGTGTGTGAAGGGGAGGAGGTGCAGCTCATTGCCAACGGCACTTCGGAGATTGTTTGGACTCCGCATCCGCTCATTGAGGACATCAACGTGCCGGTCCAAAACATCACGCCCCCCGTTGGATCCACCACCTTCAGCGTCACCGACGAAAACAACTGCGGCATTGGGGAGGCGTCCATCACGGTGGTGGTGCAAGCTGTGGCGGCGGAGGTGACCCCCTCGTCGACGGCGATTTGCCTCGGTGAAAGCGTGCCGTTGATTGCGGAAGGCGCGGCCAACGCCACGTGGTTCCCCACAGCGGGAATCGACAATCCCAACGCCACCACGGTCAGCGCCTCGCCCACAACCACGACGACGTACACCGTGCAATTGACCGACAACATCGGGTGCACGGGAGAAACCGAGGTGACCGTATCGGTGGTGCCCGGACCTCCGGGCGACCAGGTCTACCCGTCGGTAGAGATTTGTGCTGGGTTTGGGGTGCAGCTTCCCGGTGCGGAGGGCGATGCGTGGTTGTGGAGTCCGTCGGGCCCGTTGAATGACCCCGGGCTTCAATTCCCGTATGCGTCGCCCGAGGCCACGACGACCTTCACGGTCGACATCCAAAACATTTGTGGCATCGGCACCGATGAAATCACCGTCGAAGTTCGAATCCCCGAAGCCTACGCCTCGGAGGATGGCGGGATGTGTCGGGGAGAGGTGTTTGAGATTTCGGCCGAGGGCAACGACCCCAACTCGACGTTCACATGGGTGCCAGCCGATCTCGTGAGCTCGCCCGGCAACGCCACCACCACGGTCTTCCCCAACTTCACCCAAACCTTCACGGTGTTTGTCACCGACAGTGAGGGCTGCACCGCAAGCGACGACGTCACGGTCTACGTGACCCAGCCTCCGGGCATCAACGCGGGCCCTGACTTCGAAGTGGCATGGCTGGACACCGTGCAATTGTCCGGACAAGCACCTGGCTTGGACGTGTACTGGACGCCCTCCGACAACCTGGATTGCAGCACCTGCTTGGACCCCATCTTGACTGTGGTGGAGCCGGGGTGGTATGTGCTTCAAGCCGTCGACACGACGGGTTGTGTGGGGCGCGACTCGGTCTTTGTGGACTTGTTCTATCCCGTTTACGTGCCGACCAGTTTCACGCCCAACAACGACGGCATCAACGACGTGTTCAGGGTGGAAGGCGAAGACATCCGCGGGTATTGGATGAAGATCTTCAACCGGTGGGGCGAGGTGGTCTATTACTCAGAGGACCCCGAGCAGCCTTGGCAGGGCAACGTGGAGGAGGGGGCGTACTACGCGCCTGACGGCGTCTACCTCTATCAAATCCGCATCGAGCGCGATTCCGGCCCGGTCCTGCTCGAGGGTCACGTTCACCTGTTGAGGTGACATCTCACAGGAACATGTGGGTAGCTTGAGGGCGATGCCCCTTGGTTCTTGAATCCTGCGTTATACCTTGCCTTCATGGATTCACTGCGCCATTCTTCCCCGTTGACGCACAGCGATGTGTTGAGCGTGCTGCCGGGCATGTTTTGGGATCACGACTGCGTGATGCTTCCCGGCTTGGGAGGATTTGTGTGCAATCCGCGCTCAGCTTGGTACGACGAGGCCAAACGCCAAATCGTCCCCCCTTCACGCGACGTCCTGTTCAACGCGCGCTTGACCACCAACGACGGCTTGGTTGCCAACGAACTCATGGCCAAGCGCGGCGTGATGTACCCCGAAGCCCTCAAGGCCGTCGAAGCCTTGGTGGAACACCTCCAGCAGCAATTGGAGGTTGGGACCACAGTAGAGCTCCCGGGGTTGGGCAAGCTGTACCGCGAGGAAGACCAGCAGGTCCGCTTCATGGCCGATGCCGAGTTTGAGCGCATGCTTCAGTCGTTTGGCCACGCCAGCATTCCGCTCGTGGCACGCGAGGTCGCTGCGGCAAAACCAGTGACCGCCACCCCAAAGGCGGTGAACGCTCCGTCGCCGGAACCTGCGGTTGCGAAGCCCAGCGAAGAAGCCCGCGTCATTCCGTTCCGCGTGCAGTTGGCCCGCGCAGCGGCGGCCGTGGCCATTCCCTTGACCTTGGCCGGTGCGTATTTGCTCGCCGATCCCGCAGGCAACGAGACCTTGCTGGGAAGCAATCCGTTGTGGAATGCGGTGCCTGTGACGGCCACTTACGCGCCTGTGGAACGCGACGCGGATGTGGCAGCCATGGCAGAAGCCGTGCAGACTGAGCAAGGCGAGTCGATTGAGGCGTTTGTCGCCCGGACCGACTGGGAAGGACTGCTCGAGTTCGACGTCCATGAAGGACGACCCGCAGCAGGTGGATTGCGCGTCATGGTTCCTGCCCAGCCCGAAGCCGAAGCCCTTGAGCTGGTGGTCGAAGCCGAAATTGTGGAAGAGGTCGTGACGCCGGTCGTCCATGAAACTCCAGACCCGATTCCTGCCCCTGTGGCCGAGCCTGCCCCCGTGAAATTCATGATTGTGGGTGGGGCGTTTGGTGTGCATGCCAACGCCGAGAAGCTTGCGTCTTCCATGCGCAGCGAAGGCTTTGACACCTCGCTGCACTACCAAAACCACAACGGCTTGACGGTGGTATCCATGGGGGGATATGCGACGGAAGCCTCTGCGCGTGAAGCGTTGGCAGATGCCCGTGCACGAGGGCACGAAAAGGCCTGGCTGAAGCGCCTCTGAACCCATGTTGAACCAACCCGTCTCGTTGGACGACCTCGACGCTGTCATCCTGGACTTCGGCGGGGTGCTGTACGACATCGATTACGATGCGCCGCCCAAGGCCTTTGCCGCGTTGGGCGATTCGGACTTCGCTTCGCTGTACCATCAGGCCGCCCAATCGACGTGGTTCGATGACCTCGAGACAGGCCAGCTTGATCGGGAGACGTTTTACGGCCATTTGGCCAAGCGCTGCCATCCCGGCACCACCACAGACCAAATCCATCAAGCCTGGTGTTGCATCCTGACGGGCATGCCCCCTGAACGTGCGGCCCTCGTGACCGCCTTGGGCACCCGCACCCGCTTGTTTTTGCTCAGCAACACCAACGCCATTCACGCTGCGGTGTTCGAGGCGGACCTGCAGGCGAGCTTGCCGGATGCCTCAGCGTTTTGGGGCTCGTTTGAGCAGGCGCATTACAGCCACGATTTGGGGATCAAAAAGCCCCATCCGGAAACCTTCCTGGCGGTGTGCGAAAGGCACGGACTTGCGCCGGGTCGCACCTTGTTTTTGGACGACAGCATTCAGCATGTGGAAGGCGCCGACAAAGCGGGCCTTCACGCCCACCACCTCGACCTGTCCCGAGAGGACTTTGGAGGGTGGATGTCGCGCATGGGTTGGAGTTTCTAAGACCGCCTCAGCCCTTCAAGCCTTCGAACAGGGCGTCGAGCTCGTCGTGCTTTTCTGAAGGAACGGGCGTCGCCCCTTGTTCCAAAATCAGAAACACCTCCTGACCGCGGGCTTCTTCAGGGTAGCCCTTCGAGCCTTGAAAGCGCGTTCCTTCCGGATCAATGCGCAGGAGTTGGGCTTCCGTTTCGCCAAACTTGAAATACCACGTGTCGCCTCCATCATGTCGTTCGAGGTAGGTCAAGCGCGACGTCGTGGTTTCCCAAAACATCGTGCTGAACTCCCCAATGAGTTCCTCCACGCGTGCAGGCTCCTCGGAGGACACGCGTGCCCACTCCGTCGCGGGCATGCCTTGCGAGGCTAGGAACCGCGCGAATTCAAGCTCCAAGCCCTGAAGCTCTTCCCGCGTCAGGTTCCGAAAACGACGTGGTGCGGCCATGTTATTCCTCGATGCCTTCGAGCATGAACATGAAGGCGTACTCGAGGGCGACTTCCTTGATGCGCTCAAAGCGTCCTGACGCGCCGCCGTGGCCGGTCTCCATGTTGCAGTCCATGATGAGCAGGTTGTCGTCCGTCTTCACGTCGCGCAACTTGGCGATCCACTTGGCGGGCTCCCAGTACTGCACTTGGCTGTCCCAGTACCCCGTCGTGATGAGGGTGTGGGGGTAGTCTTTGGCCTCCACGTTGTCATACGGGCTGTACTGCATGATGTAGTCGAAGTACGCCTTGTCCTTGGGGTTGCCCCACTCGTCAAACTCAAACGTCGTCAGCGGAATGCTCTCGTCAAGCATGGTGTTGATCACGTCCACAAAGGGCACGGCTGCGATGACGCCGTTGAACAGGCCGGGCGCCATGTTCATCACAGCACCCATCAACAAGCCGCCCGCGCTGCCGCCCATGGCGTACATGTGGTCGGGGCTGGTGAAGCCTGCATCGACCATGGCCTGACCGCAGTCGATGAAGTCGTGGAAGGTGTTGAGTTTGTTGAACAGCTTTCCGTCTTCGTACCAGCCGCGCCCCATTTCGCTGCCGCCACGGATGTGGGCGATGGCGTAGACAAACCCGCGGTCGAGCATGCTCAAACGCGCCACGGAGAAGCTGGCGTCCATGCTGTATCCGTAGCTGCCGTAGGCGTAGAGGAGGAAGGGGTTTTGGCCGTTGCGCTCCAACCCTTTGCGGTACACGATGCTCACGGGCACCTTCACGCCGTCGCGGGCCTCCACCATCATGCGCTCGCTGACGTAGTTGGCGGGGTCAAACTCGCCGCCCAACACCTCCTGCTGCTTGAGGGTTTCGATGTCGCCCGTGGCGAAGGTGTATTCGAGCACGCTGTTGGGCGTGGTCATCGACGCGTAGCTGTAGCGCAAACGGTCCGTGTTGAAGTCGGGGTTGGCACCCACGTAGGCGGTGTACGCGGGGTCGTTGAAGGGGATGTAGACGTCCGCGCTGCCGTCCCAGCGCTTGATGCGGATGCGGTTAAGGCCCTCCTGGCGCTCCTGAACTACGAGGTACTCGTTGAAGATGTCGATGCCCTCGAGCAAGACGTTGTCCCGGTGGGGCAAGACGTCCTCCCAGTTGTCGTAGCCGGTGGCGTTCACAGGCGTCTTCACCAGCTTGAAGTTCTTGGCGTCGCGGTTGGTCACGATGTAGAAGTGGTCGCCGTAGTGGCTGATGTCGTACTCCAAATCACGCTCGCGCTTTTGGATCACCTTCCACTCGCCGTTGGGGGTGTCCGCATCGAGGTACCACCACTCTGTGCTGACGGTGGTGCTGGTGCCAATAACGAGGTACTTCTCGCTCTTGGTTTTGCCGATGCCACAAGAGAAGGTCTCGTCCTTCTCCTCAAACACCAGCACGTCTTCGCTGACGTCGGTGCCCAAGACGTGCTTGTAGATCTGGAACGAACGCAGGGTCATGGGGTCTTTCTTCGTGTAGAAGAGGGTCTTGTTGTCGTTGGCCCATGTAGCGCCGCCCGTGGTCTCCGGGATGCGGTCTTCGAAGAGTTCGCCGGTGCGCAGGTCCTTCACGTAGAGGGTGTACTGGCGACGGCTCACGGTGTCCACCCCGTAGACGAGGAGGTTGTTGTCGGGGCTGACGCTGCGGCCGCCCACGGCGAAGTAGCTGTGTCCCTCGGCCAAGGCAGGCTGGTCGAGCATGACCTCTTCCTCGGCGTCCATGGTGCCTTTTTTGCGGCAGTTGTAAGGGTATTCTTTGCCCTCTTCGTAGCGGCTGTAGTACCAGTAGCCCTTGTCGAGGACGGGCACGCTCTCGTCGTCCTTTTTGATGCGCCCCACGATCTCGTCGTACAGTTTGGTCTGGAGTGCCTTGGTGGGCGCCATCACCTCTTCCTTGTAGCCGTTTTCGGCTTCGAGGTAGGCCACGACTTCAGCGGTTTGGGCGTCGGGCTCCTTCGCTTCTTTCTGCGCGTCGCTCAGGCGCATCCAGAAGTACTCGTCCTGCAATTGCAAGCCGTGGATGTCCGTGGTGTGTGGCTTTTGGGCCGCGTCAGGAGGCGTGGGGAGTTCGGACGCTTTGGTCACGTAGTCAGAGGTCTTCATGTCTTGAGAAGGGGTGTTGCAGCCGAGGGAAAAGGCCCAAACCGCCAAGGCGGTCGCACCGAAAAGTCGCATGTTCATTTCAACAAGTTTTGGACCGCACACATCGTGCGGGGGTGCGAAGATACGGGCAGAATTGGCGCCTTCAGATGGGCAAGTCCCCCGCCTGAATGAGCTGCTCGATGGCCACCAAGTCCTCCGGAGTGTCGACCGCGGGCGTGAGGTGGGTGGTCGTGCCGACGTCGATGCGCCAGCCATGGTCGAGCCACCGCAATTGTTCGAGTCGTTCGCGCTGCTCAAGCGGCGTGGGGCTCAGTTGCACCAGGGCCTCCAATGCTGTGCGCGTGAACCCGTACAGTCCGACGTGCTGCAGCCACGGTCCGTCGCCGTGGGGGATGGGGCTGCGGCTGAACATTTGGGCGCGTCCCTTGAGGTTTCGGACCACTTTGACGCGGTGGGGCGAATGGATTTCAGGGTCGGCGGGCATGGATTTGGCCAGGGTCACCACAGCGGCATCGGGCTTGCGCAACATGTCGGCGAGCTGGGTGATCTGCTCCGGATGCACGAAGGGCTCGTCGCCTTGGATGTTCAGGACAGCGTCCACGTGCGCGCCCTCCGCCTCCAAGGCCACTACGGCTTCGTGGCAGCGCATGGTCCCGTTGGGGCAGTCCTGGGAAGTCATGACCACATGGCCGCCAAATTCCCGCACAACCGAAGCGATGCGTTCGTCGTCCGTGGCGACCA
Organism: Flavobacteriales bacterium; assembly: GCA_002683345.1. Classification (GTDB taxonomy): domain Bacteria; phylum Bacteroidota; class Bacteroidia; order Flavobacteriales_D; family Sanyastnellaceae; genus UBA11663. The sequence goes on along the minus strand of NYSX01000059.1, from coordinate 1,843 downwards.
CGACCTTGTCGCAGGCGCCCGACGTTGCCACGCGCGTGTACACGCGTTGAACCATGGGCAAGCCCGCCACGGAGGCAAGGGGTTTGCCGGGGAAGCGCGTCGAGCCGTGACGCGCGGGGATGACAGCCAAGATGTTCATGTCAGGAAGGGGTCCAATCCCGTGCTATTTCAATTCGTAGGTGTACACGAGGTTCACAAGCCTCGGCGATTCAATGGCCAAGGGTCGAATGCTGTACTCGGCGTTGGTCAGGTTGCTGACGACAAGGGACATTTTGTGATGGTCTGACAGGTTGATGCCCGCTCTGAAATCCCAAATCCAAGGCAACTTCGGGTTGTCTGCAAGCCATGTTTCAAGCCCCCAATCCACCACGCCAAGCTGCTCAAACAAGAGCCAGGCAGCATCGATGTTTTGGAGTGCGCTTTGGTACCGTGCGCTGGCGCCAATGAACCAAGGTCCGCGCCGGAGTTCGGCGTCAAAACGGACCAAATCTTGGGAACGGTACTTCAGCACTTGGCCGGTGGTGTCCAAGCTCGTGTTGTTGTAGCTCGCCCCGCCAATGGTGTCTCCGGCGGCGTTGGTGATGACCGAATAGAGGTAATCGGGTGTCAGGCTGACGGGATTGGTGTAGGTGTACCCGGCGAGGACATCCAAGGTGGTTTCTCCCCAAGTGGCCCGGCCCATCAAAGACGTTTCCCATCCAGTCACGCGGCTGCTGCCCGTGTTGAGGCTCCGGAATCCGTTGCCTGCCAGGGCATCGGTCAATGGGTTGCCCCACTGTCCGAAGGTGAATTCAATGAAGTTGTCGTACTCCTGGTAGAAGCCGGCCACATCCAGGAACCCTTGGAATCCGCCCACCCTCAAGCCTTGCTTGAATCCAGCTTCGATGTTGATGGCGGTTTCAGGACGCAGCTCGTTGTTGGGGTACACTTGGAGGGGGCCCAAACCCGTGCGAATGAACTTCTCGGCAATGGTCGGGAAGCGGAACCCTTGGCCGACGCTGGCCCGGAACCATGAGGCTTCGGCTGCTTGAAAGTTCAGACCTGCGCGGAACACCGGCTTGGCGGCGGTGCTGTCGTTGATGCTGAAATGCTCGTAGCGCGTGCCCGCGGAGAGGTTGAGTCGCTTGCCGGCTTTTTGGTCGATCTGCAGGTAGGCAGAGCGGTTGGTCGCGGTGTTGATGCCTTCCGGGTTGCCCCCGTTGTAAAGCTCTGCGGTGCCGCGGGTCAGCTGCTGTACGGCCCCGGCAGTCAACACCAGGCCATCCATGCCCCACACGTCGCCGCGCTGCTGCACTTGGTATTCGGAGTAGAAGACGTTGCTCGTGTTGCTTTGGCCGTTGTCGTTGTCGTTGTTGAGGTGTTGCCAGCGGTTGCGGAAGCTGTGCTGGGTGCCACGCGGCGACAGGTACTCGATGTAAGGGTCCACCGTGCCGACGAGCTGGCGGGTGCGCGTGGCTGCACCGTCTGTGCTGCCGTACAACCCATCGTAGGCACGTTCCCAAATGAGTGTGTTGAGCGACTCGCCGAATTGCCAATTGGTATTGAGCCCAAACTTCAGCCCCTCAATGCCGGTGTCCCGTCTGCGCAAATTCACGTTGAATCGACCTTGGCTGTTGGCCCCAAAGCGGTTCACGTTGAAGGGGTTGTAATTCATGGAGGCGGTGTCTATGGGCACCAGCGCTCCGCCGACGCTGTCTTGGTAAATCTCAGGGCCCTTGAACCCGTCGTCGCCGAGGAGGTTGCCCCCAATCACGACATCCCAGCCGCCAAGCTGTTGGCTGTGAAGGAAACGGAGGTTGCTCTGCTGCAAGGTGCCGTCCCAGTATTTGCTCTCTTCCGCGCT
>NYSX01000058.1 GCA_002683345.1 Flavobacteriales bacterium | reverse complement strand
TTTGCACTACGGCCAAACCAAGTTGTCCACCCACGTATTCGCTCGCTACCGCCTATCCAGCATGTTTGCCGTCCGGGCCCAACTCGGCACGGTCTACCTCGAGGACTACGACAATTTGTCGGCCAACGCTGCCCGCCGCACGCGGAATGCCCATTTCCGGAACTACGTGAACGAATTGAGCTTGCGGGGAGAGATCAACCTCTTCTCGCAACCCATGATCACACGCTACACGAGCAAGTTGCGTGTAGGGGTCAACACCTACGCCACCCTCGGCGTGACGGGGTTTGTGCACAACCCTCAAGCCCAGCTCGACCGGGATGCGGCAGAGTACCACTACGCCCAAGGCAACATCACCACCAATCCTGCTCTGTTGGACTACGACCGGTGGTACGACTTGAGAGACGTGGGCACAGAGAAATTGACCTACGGAAGCGTTGCGCTCGGATTCCCACTCGGCCTCGGCGCCTCATTCATGGTGAACTACAAACTCCGTGTGGGCATCGAATTCGTGTGGAACCTCACCTTGACCGACTACCTCGACGACGTGAGCTTCACATGGGCTGATCCCGAAGGCCTTGACGACATCGGACTGATTCTAAGCAACCCTTCATCGGCTGTTGTGGCTGAAAGTGCAGGTGTCGACAACCCTGAAGCTTGGCTGACCAGTTTTGAGCACAATGCCACATGGGACAGCCCTCGAGGCAATCCCGACCGCAACGACACGTACGGCACATTGCAAATCACCGCAAGCAAAGTGGTGATGGGTTCCAGCAACTTCCGCCGGAACAACTACAACAGCAAGCGCCGCACCGTGAAGCGCCGCCCCAACAAGCCCGGCAGCAGCCGGATGGGCCGCGGCCGTGCGAAATTCTGATTCGCGCGCTCCCCTTTTCTTGTTGACCCAAGACCCTGAAGCAAGGCGGGGCCCTCGGTGGTACGTGACATTGTAAGTTTGAGGTGATGCACACCAACGCCCTGTCGGAGTCGACCTCTCTCTATTTGAAGCAGCACCAGCACAATCCGGTGGATTGGGTGCCGTGGGGTGAAGCAGCTTGGCAGCGGGCACGGGAGGAGGACAAATTGGTCATCGTGAGCGTGGGCTACAGCGCCTGCCACTGGTGCCACGTGATGGAGCACGAGACGTTTGAGGATGAGGAGGCGGCCGTGTTCATGAACGCCCATTTTGTGAGCATCAAAGTCGACCGCGAAGAGCGGCCGGACGTGGACCAAGTGTACATGGACGCTGTGCAACTGATGACCCGTCGTGGAGGTTGGCCGCTGAATTGCGTGGCGCTGCCGGATGGCCGGCCGATTTGGGGTGGGACGTATTTCCCCAAGGCGCAATGGCTCGCTGGATTGAATGCCGTGTTGGAATTCTGGAAGGACGATCCCGAGAAAGTGCAGGCGTATGCCGCACAACTCGCGGAGGCGGTGGGTGCCATGGACGACGCCTCACAAGGCCCCGCAACTAGCGAAGGGCTGGTGGACATCGCCGAGTCCGACGGAGACACCATTCAAAAGCAAGTCGATAGGCATCTGATGGAAGGGTTGGCGCGCTGGCGCACAACTTGGGACCCCGAATACGGCGGCGGACGAGGCGCCCCGAAGTTTCCCCTCCCCTGCCAAATCGAGTGCTGGCTTCGGCTGGCGGATGCAGGGCGGATGGCGGAAGGTGCGCCGCGCAAACGGCCGCTTGGCTGGACGTCTGCATGGCGCGAGGTGCTGGGCGACCACGCCCTGTTGACCTTGCGGGCCATGGCCCGCGGAGGCATTCACGACCACGTCGGAGGCGGGTTCTCCCGCTACAGCGTCGACGAACGTTGGCACGTCCCGCACTTTGAAAAGATGCTCTACGACAACGGCCAGTTGTTGGGGGCCTATGCCGAATCGTGGCGGCGCACACCCCACCCGGCGCTGATTCAAGCCGCGGAGGGGATCGTGGCTTTTTTGTTGCGCGAATTGGACGACCCAAGCGGGGGATTTCGGTCGGCCCTCGACGCGGACAGCGACGGTGCGGAAGGGACGTATTACGTGTGGCGCATGGCCGATTTGAAGGCGGCGCTCCCCGACGAGGAGGCGCGCATGGAAGTGATTGAGGTGTTTGACGTGGATGGACGGAGTTTTTGGGAACAAGGCCAAAACGTCCTCATGCGCCCCACCGTCCAAGACGACGGACTTTGGGCGAACGAGGCCAAGCAAAGGCGTATGACCCAAGCCATGAAGCGGATGTCCGACTGGCGGGACAGCGCGGCTTCGGGGCGTGCGAAGCCCGGACTCGACGACAAGGTCCTGACCGCTTGGACGGCGCTGGCCGTGACGGGGCTCGCCAAAGCAGGTCGCCTGATGCACCGCCCGGAGTGGGTGGCGCGGGCCGAGCGCGGGGGCGCGTTCTTGCGCGACGTCGCCACCCTGCCTGGAGAAGACCACGTGTTGCGCCGGAGCTGGCATGCAGACGGCGGACCCGAGGTCGAGGGCTTCGCGGAAGATTACGCCCTGACCATTGAAGCCATGATCGAGCTTCATCAATCCACGCTCGATGACCACTGGCTGCGCGAAGCCCGGGCGTGGATGGCCGTCACGCTGGACCGCTTCTTTGACGAGAAAGCCGACACGTTTTGGTTCACGAGTCGGGAGGGCGAGTCCTTGTTTGCCGCCAAGCAAAGCACCGACGACAGTGTCATGCCCTCGGCCAACGCCACCCTGGCATCCTGCCTGTGGACGCTCGGATGGTCGTGCGACATTCCAACTTGGCGGGACATGGCGCGAAGGCTGACCGCCCGGCACTTGCTCGGCACGCCTCACCTCGAGCGCTCGGCCCGTTGGATTCGGGCTTGGGTGGACATGTCGATGCCTTGGGGCCAAATCGTGATTGCCGCCCCCACCCGCGCGCTCGCAGAAGCCCATTTGAAGGAGTGGTGGGGCGAGGCGCGGCCAGGGACGATGGTGCACGGCATTTGGCCTGAGTCTTCCCACATTCCAACGTGGATGGAAGGCAAGCGACCCGCAAGCGACGCCCCTGTGCAGTGGTATGTTTGTGTGGAAGGTGCGTGCGGCCTTCCCTGCGCAAGCGCCGACGAAGCCTGGACGCAATTCACAGCCCTCTCGCCTTGACACGAATCCCCAAACCCCATGTGTTGCAACGCGTCGCGAACGCCGGGCGGTTGCGCGCATTGATGTTCCGCTTGCAGGTGGCGCGAGTGCTAGTGTTGCTGGTCGGCTTGGGATGGATGGTTGGGAGCCCTGTCCAGGTGCAGGCGCAAGCAGACAGCCAATCCCGAAGCGAACGCAAAGCGGAGGAGCGCCGGATGAAGGAAGCGGCGAAGGCCGAGAAAAAGGCGATGAAAGAGTTCGAGAAGAACTACAAGGAGCTTCAAGAACGCCACTACAAGCACCAGCAAACCGGACGCGAAAAAAACCTGATCGTGCCAGAAGGGAGCAGCACACGAACCAAGCGCCGCAACAAGAATCACGAGAAGGGCAACGTGCGCAAGCGCATGCGCAAGGGACAGCAAAAAGCCCGACGCCACAGGGACGGAAGAACGGTGTCGTGGTGGCAACGTCTGAGCGTGCGGCGCAGTTGGAAAAAGCACTGAAATCGGCGTATAAAACCGCGGAGGAAAAGGCGCAAAGTCGCTCATTCCCTTGGTTTGCAACGTCTTTGCACTCTTTAGCGTTCTGAGTAGGGTTGGCCTATATTTGGCCCCTATACCTGTATTGCCTGAAAATTCTAGACGCATGATGCGGTTTGCAACGATTTTGGGGGCGCTTCTGATGAGCTTCAGCGCGGTGGCGCAAGTGGGCCAAGGAACGCTGAAAGGACGCGTGACGGACTTCGATTCGAAAGACGCCCTCCCCTTTGCCAGTGTGGTTTTGTTCCTCAACGGGAACCAAGTGGCCGGTACGAATACCGACTTTGATGGAGAGTACACCATCAAGCCGATTCAACCGGGCACGTACGACGTCCTCGTCAGCTTTGTAGGCTACCAAGCCAAAAAAGTGACCGGCGTCAAAATCACAGCCAACAAGATTCAATTCGTCAACGCTGAGCTCGGTGCCGGTGTGATGATGGAAGAAGCCGAGGTTGTCGAATACTCGGTGCCTTTGATCGACAAGGATGGTGGTGCCTCTGGAGGCACGGTCAGCCGTGAAGACATCGACAAGCTCCCCGGCCGTTCCGCCACGAGCATCGCCCAAACGGTGGCAGGTGCCAGCACGGCGGGCACAGGCGGTGGCGTCAGCATCCGTGGTGCACGTACCTCTTCCACGTGGTACTACATCGACGGCATCAAGGTCCGCGGTTCCTCCGCCCTTCCCAAGTCAGCCATTGAAGAAGTGCAGGTGGTGACTGGGGGCATCCCCGCGAACATCGGTGACGCCACAGGGGGTGTGATCAACATCTCACTCCGGAACTCAAGCCGTAACTGGTTCGGAGGTGGTGAAGTCATCACGTCGGGCATTCCCGTGGGTGAAACCGCTTACGGCCTCGACCGCTTCGGCTACAACCTTGCAGAGGCGTCGGCTTCAGGCCCGATTGCGTGGCGTAAGGATGCCGAAGGCAACAAGACCGACCCCCTTCTCGGGTTGTTCTTGTCCGGCAACTACACCTATGAAGCAGACACACGTCCCACGTTGGACGGGGTGTACCGCATGACGGATGAGGCGCGGAACGAGTTGCTCGAAAACCCACTTCGTCAAAACATCAGCTCCTCAGGTGAGGTCAACGGTGCGTTGTTCAATGCCGACTTCTTGACGGCAGACGACTTCATCCGCGTGCCTACACGCTTGAACGCCTCTCGCCAGTCCGCCAACTTGGTGGCCAAGCTCGATGTGGCGACCAACGAAACGACCCAGTTGACCTTTGGTGCGACCGGTTCTGTGCAGCTCAACAACGAGTTTGACCGCGGTCGCTCTTTGATGAACTGGGAGAACAACAACCAAACCTCTCGCCTCGACTGGCGCGGATACGTGAAGTTCTCTCAGCGCTTTGTGGACGAAGAAGGGGAAGGAAGCAGCGGTGGATTGAAGAACGTCTTCTACTCCATCATGGCCGACTACAGCCAGAGCTACTTCAAGCGCCAAGACATCAGCCACGGCGACAACTTCTTCCGCTACGGCCACGTCGGCAAGTTTGACGTCTTCCAACAGAATAGCTACCGCTACAACGACGCTTCTGGACGCTACGTCCACAACGGATGGCAGGACACCCTCGTGACATTCGATGCCTCGCAGTACAACCCTGAATTGGCGGCGATCAACACGCAGTTCTTCTCGCTGTTCGACAACAACTCAGGCGCGACGTTCGGCCCAGGCGGCCCACAGTTTGAGCCCGGTCCCTACTCCAGCCTGTTGGAGGTGCAGAACGGCAACGCGTTGTTGAATGGCCAAAACCCCTCAAGCACCTATGGCCTGTGGAGCTATGTGGGCGCGCAAGGCAACAGCTACAACATCTTCAACGACCAGCAATTCCGTGTGAGTGCCGCGGGTTCGGGTGACATCGGAGACCACGCCCTCCAGATCGGTTTTGAATACGAGCAGCGTCGCGACGCCTTCTTCAACCTCAGTCCTGTGGGCTTGTGGACATTGGCCCGTTTGACCGCCAACTCCCACATCAAGGAGATCGACACGTCTGACAGCACGGTGACCAACGTGGGTACGGACTACTACGTGACGTACGACCGCCTTTTGGGTGACAACCAGTTCGAATTTGACGCCAACCTCCGCGAGGCACTCGGTGCCGACGACCGGGAGTTGATCAACATTGACGCCATCGATCCCGATTTCTACTCGTTGGACATGTTTGGCGCGGATGACCTCTTGAACCAGGGTTCAAACTTGGTCTCGTACGGCGGCTACGACCCTTACGGGAACAAGACGAACAATCGCCCCACCATCGAAGACTTCTTTACCGAAACCAACGATGCCGGGTACAACACCCGTCCCATCGGCGCCTACGAGCCGATTTACATCGCGGGATACATCATGGACAAGTTCACGTTTGACGACATCATCTTCAACGTGGGTCTGCGTATCGACCGATTCGACGCCAACCAGCCTGTCTTGAAGGACCCATACGTGGTCGGACAGTCTTACAATGTGGGTGACATCCGTGGAACGTTGGTGGACCAGCTCAGCGGCAACAACGTCATTCCAGACAACATCGGAGACGACTTCACCGTGTACACCGACGCCTTGGAAGACCCAAGCGCCATTGTCGGTTACCGCAGCGGAGACACTTGGTACAACGCCCAGGGCACGGAAATCTCTGATCCGGACATCCTCGCGGTCAACACGGCCTACCCTGCGCCTTGGTTGAAGCCCAACGACAACGCAACCGGTGACGATCCCTTTGAGTTGACGTCAGAGGCCTTCCGCGACTACGACCCAGCCGTGAACATCATGCCTCGCATCTCGTTCTCGTTCAACATCAGTGACGAGGCCGTGTTCTTCGCGCACTACGACATCTTGACACAGCGTCCGACGTCAAGCAACCGCTTCTCTCCCATCGATTACCTCTTCTTGGAGAGCCGCAACAACTTGATTTCCAACCCCAACTTGCGACCTGAGAAGACCATCGACTACGAACTGGGCTTCCAGCAAGTGTTGACCAAGACGTCAAGCCTCAAGATCTCTGCGTACTACAAGGAGATGCGTGACATGATTCAAGTGCGCAACTTCACCGGTGCGCACCCACGTCCGTACCGCGCGTTTGGCAACCTCGACTTCGGTACGGTGAAAGGCTTCACCGTCGGATACGATTTGCGTCGCACCGGCAACGTCCGTTTGAACGCCAACTACACGTTGCAATTCGCGGACGGTACCGGTTCTACGACCCAGACGGCTTTGGCCCTCATCAACGCGGGCTTGCCCAACCTCCGTTCCATCATCCCGTTCAACTACGACCAGCGTCACCGCATTGTGGCGAATGTGGACTACCGTTACGGATCGGGTGAGAGCTACAACGGACCGGTCGCCAACATTGGCGGCAAGGAGCGTCAGCTCTTCGCCAACACCGGTTTGAACTTCATCGCCAACCTCGGATCAGGTACGCCTTACACCGCAAGTGTGATTCCCACGCCGATCACGGGTGAAATCAGCCCATCGACGGAGGGATCGATCAACGGAAGCCGCCTCCCATGGCAGTTTGGGTTGGACGCCAACCTCGACAAGAACTTCACCATCACGTACGGTGGCGAAGGTGAAAAGGCGAAGACCACCAACCTCAACGTCTACCTCTGGATCGGCAACCTCCTGAACACGCGCAACGTGAACAGTGTGTACCGCTTCACAGGCGTCACGGACGACGACGGCTACCTCGCCGCCGCCCAGTACCAACCCCTTATCAACAGCCAGAACGACCCGAACGCTTTCCGCAACTACTACAGCATGTTTGTGGACAACCCCTTCAACTTGGGATTGCCTCGGACGGTGCGTCTCGGTGTCAAGTTTGACTTCTGATCATGCCACGCAAGAACATGAATCGCATTCTCTCACTCTCCGCCCTGTGTTTGATCGCCTCCACCGCGTGGGGGTACAAATACGTGGGCGCCGGAACCCCTGGTGAAACCGCAGTCTCACTACGGACTGATGGCCCTCGCTGGACTCATGGGCACGGCACTACTCGTGATGCAGGTCGTGGTGTACCGACGCATGCGGAAGACGAGCA
>NYSX01000057.1 GCA_002683345.1 Flavobacteriales bacterium | reverse complement strand
TCTTGTAGCGGGGGGGGGGCTCGAACCCCCGACCTCAGGATTATGAATCCTGCGCTCTAACCAGCTGAGCTACCCCGCCGAACGGGCGGCGAAGGTATAACGATTAGACTTGATTTCACACTCTTTTATGGACTCGATTCAACAAATCCTGCCGTATCTTGTGAACCTCGGGCGGTTCTAAAGGTTATTCCGCCAAGATGCGAGGTTTGCATGCCTCATTCCAATGACTCAACGACCATGATTACCGCCGAAAAAGTGAAGTTTCAACTCGAAATCCCTTTGAACAGCTCCAAAGGAGTGTTGTACAACTGCATCAGCACGCCTTCTGGCTTGGCCGAGTGGTTCTGTGATGACGTCAACATCAAGAAAGACGTTCACATCTTCTTTTGGGATGGCAGCGAGGAGTCTGCGCGCATGATCAGCAAAAAGAAAGACGACTTTGTCAAGTTCCGGTGGCTCGAGGCCGAGGAAGAAGGCGAAGACACCTTCTTCGAATTGCGCATCCGTGTGGACGACCTCACCGGCGAGAATTCTCTTTTGATCACCGACTTTGCCGACGACGATGAAGTCGAAGATGCCAAGGACCTCTGGGAGGCCCAGGTGACCAAATTGCGTCGCGTGTTGGGCTGCTAAAAGCCCACAACTCAATCGACAAACGGCGCAAGTCTCGACGCCACGGCTTCAGACCACTTCCCCTGCCCTGCTTGGGCTTCCAAGTCCCACGTCTTGAAAAGCACCTCTGAGGTCTCGGCTTTGCGCCATGACCAAAGGCTTCGAATGACTTCGTGTCCTGGCGTGGCGCGCAGCTCAACCTTTGCATGGAGGATGAATTCATGCTTTTGGGCCTCCTCTGCGACTTCTTGAGCGCGATCCTCTGGAAACACTAGGTCTAAGCTCCCTTGTGCATGTAGGCAGGCTGAAGCTGTGCTGAACAAGACGCGCAATGGCAAGGTGTCGTCATGCCTGGCCAGATTGCGCTTGCGGTCCTGGCTCTTGGGGTGGTTGTGGAAAAACGGGGGATTGCACACAATGAGGTCCGCTTCTTTGGACCACCCTTGTATTGCGCGCTGATGCACTTGGATGCGATTCGAAAATGGGCTTTGAGCCACGTTTTCAGAGGCTTGTTGGGCGGCTTCGGGCTCGAGTTCCACCGCATCGACTAACGCCGTTGGGAAGCGCTGTGCCAACATCAGGGCAAGCACGCCAGACCCCGTTCCAATGTCGAGGATGCGTTGCACGGATTGGCCAGCCTCTGTGCTTGTGGTCCCGGCCCAGGAACCCAACAGCAGCGCATCCGTTCCGACTTTCATGCCACAGGCATCGTCGTGCACGCGGAATTGCTTGAATTCCTGAATCCTTCGGCCAGAACGTCCCACCGTCAGGAAGTTTTGTCCTTGCGCTTTTGCCACGTTTCAAAGGAGGGGAAATCCTCCACACGGTCCTGAGGTGCCTCTGCGAGTGGCTCGACTTCGACCAAGCTGTCATGGCAATCCGCCGGAAGGCGCTGGTACAGGGCCGTGCCTTCGGTCTTGTGGGCCACCATGGCGTCGCTGACTTGCCCTTTGACTTCGGCAGGATGTCCCACGATCAGGCTTCTGGGTTCGAACACCGACCGCGCCTTGATCAAGGCCAAAGCGCCCACGATGCACTCCTCCCCGATGACCGCGTCGTCCAGGATGACGGCATTCATGCCAATCATGCAGTTCTTGCCCAAGGTTGCGCCATGCACCATGGCTCCGTGCCCCACATGCGCTCCTTCTGCGAGGTGAACCGTGGTGCCTGGAAACATGTGAATGACACATCCCTCTTGCACATTGACGCCGCGTTCCAATTCAATTTTGCCCCAATCGCCGCGCAACACCGCATGCGGCCCCACATAGCAATCTGGCCCCACGGTCACATGACCGATCAGCGTGGCCTGAGGATGAACGAATGCCGTCGGGTGAACCACCGGCACCATGTTGCGAAAGGCGTACACCATGGGATTAGCGCTGGGCATTTTCGATGACGGCTGCGTAGCCTTGTCCCACCCCAATGCACAACGTCACCAGTCCATACTTCCCACCCGTCCGCTGCAATTGACGTGCCGCAGCCAACAAGATGCGTGCACCTGTCATCCCCAACGGGTGACCCAAGGCAATCGCACCGCCGTTGGGGTTGATTCGGGCATCGTCGTCGGCCAAGTTCCAACTGCGAATGCACGCCAAACTTTGGGCCGCAAATGCCTCGTTCAATTCAATCACATCGAGGTCGTCAAAGCCAATGCCCGCTTTGGCAAGCGCGCGGTTGGAGGCTTCCACAGGCCCAATGCCCATGATGCGAGGCGGAACCCCCACGACGGCAGAGGAAACCATGCGTGCCAACGGTTCCAGGCTTTGTGATTTCAACCCTTCTTCGTTGGCCAACAACAGCGCAGCCGCACCGTCATTCAGACCGCTGGCATTTCCTGCCGTGACACTGCCTCCTTCCTTGCGAAATGCGGGACGCAACTTGGCCAAGATCTCAGGCGTGGTGCCCGGTTTGATGAATTCGTCAGCCTCAAAAGAGATGGGGTCCTTCTTCCGTTGGGGGATGCTCACGCTCACGAGCTCCTCAGCAAGGCGTCCCTCCTTCTGGGCTGCAGCCGCCTTCATTTGGCTTCGGTACGCGAACGCATCCTGGTCTTCTCGGCTGATGTGGTGCAAATCCACGAGGTTCTCAGCCGTTTGGCCCATGCCTTCGGTTCCGTAAAGCGCATCCAGTCGTGGATTGACGAACCGCCAGCCGAAGCTGGTGTCGTGCAATTCCATGTCGCGGCCAAATGGCTTGGACGCCTTGCTCAGCACCCAAGGCCCGCGCGTCATGTGCTCGACACCTCCCGCAAGCACCACCTGGGCATCGCCCATGTTAAGCATGCGAGATGCGTGCACCGACGCGGCCAGACCTGAAGCACACAGGCGGTTGATCGTCTCCGCGGGGACTTCTTGGGGCAACCCCGCGAGCAGGCTGGCCATGCGCGCGACATTTCGGTTGTCTTCTCCCGCCTGATTGGCACAGCCCATCAGCACATCGCCAATTGTCATGGGGTCCAGGTTGGGGTGGCGTTCCATCAAGGAACGCAGGGCATGTGCCGCCAAATCATCTGTACGAACGGGAGACAATGTTCCCCCAAACGAACCAATCGGCGTGCGCACGCCGTCAACCAAATAGGCATTCATGAAGCGAAGATAGGTTGGTGCGGACCTGTTCTTGCCCCAAATTGCAGCATGCGTTTGGGCATTGCTTCCACCTTCCCTCCCTACCGCGGCGGCATCGCCCAGTTCAATGCGGCGATGGCGCGGTCCTTGAAAGATCATGGTCACGAGGTGCATTGCCTAACTTGGCGTCGTCAGTATCCCTCCTTGTTGTTTCCAGGCACATCCCAATGGGAACCTGGTGCGTCCATTCGCGATGTGGACATGCCCGCTCCGTTGGACAGCCTGAACCCTTTCAGTTGGAAAGCAACTGGACGGCAATTGGCCGCCCACAGCGACGTGGCGATTCTTCCGTTTTGGCATGCGGCGTTGGCCCCTGCTTTGACCGGCGTCGCGCGCGAAGCCAAGCGCCATGGCATCAGCCGGGTGCTCGCATTGATGCACAACGCCTCCTCCCACGACGGGCGTGGCTGGGATCGACGGTTGACTGAGCGCTTCCTAAGGGCTGTGGATGGCGTGGTGACGCTGAGCCAGCCCGTCAGTGAAGTCCTTTCAGCTTGGCATCCACACACCTTGTTTCATCCCTTGTACGACCATCTCGCCAGTGCCGTGGGCCAAAAGGAAGCACGACGAAAACTTGGCCTGGACGACAAGGCGCATGTCCATTTGTTTTTTGGGCTGATTCGTCCCTACAAAGGCTTGCACGTGCTTCTCGAAGCGCTGGCCAGATTGCCCAAAGACCACGTGTTGGTCGTGGCCGGGGAATGCTACGGTTCGTGGGAACCTTATGCCAAGCTCATTGCCCAACACCGCTTGGAGAATCGTGTGGTGGTGCACAATGAATTCATCGACGACCGAGACGTGCCCGTCTACTTTGCGGCAGCAGACAACCTTGTCCTTCCCTATGTTGAAGCCTCACAGAGTGGCGTCACGGCCCTTGCCCTGCATCACGAACGCAAAGTCATCGCCTCGGATGTGGGCGACTTGTCCAACAGCATTGTGCCCGAATTGACGGGACGCCTGGTCCCGCCGAGCAACATTTCGGCTTTGTCCGAGGCCATGTCCAAACCGTGGCTGGCCCAGTCCGCAGACATCGACGCCGCCTTCAAGCAGATCAAAAAGCGACTCAGTTGGTCGGAATGGGCAGCCCAGCTGACGCAACAGGTGGAATCGGATTCTTCTGCAGCTCGCTGAGTGGGCGAATCAACGGGTCGAACACAAACCGTTGAAGCAACACGACTTCGCCGTCATCCGTGACGCCGTACAACTGCTCCATGTCGTGTTCCTCCACGACGCCAAGGTCGTTGGGCTGACCTGATCCCGGCTTCCAATGCACGTAGATGTTGGCGCGCTTGCCATCCTTGCCCACGGCCGAAAGCTCAAACGCAGCCGACGCCGTTCTCAAACTGTCCTCCATTTGGGGGTCCAGCCGCGAACGGAAGGTTTCGAGGTGGACTTTCTTGAACCGCAAGAAGTGGTCTTGCACGCCCGTGGTGTCGCTGTAAGGCAATGGATTGCCTTCCAAATCCGACAACACCAACCCTCCGTCGTCTTGGGCCGTCAGTGCGTAAGACTCGCCGTCCTCTTCCAAGATGCGCGCTTCCACTTCACGCAGCGTGCGTTTGGGGTGATCGAAGATGCCTGTGTAGCGCCACTCCCGTTCAGACGTGAAAAAGCGTGTGCTCAAATACCCCGTGAACCCTTCCATGTGAACCACGTAGGGTTCGGATCCTCGCCCCTCTGGGGTTTCCAAGACCATGTACGTGCCCGTGTGGCTCGGGGTCGCCGTGCCGACGTACCACGTCTTCACCGGCTGGTCCCCACCCTGATAGATTTCCACCTTCTTGCCTCGGGCGGCAATCAAACGAACCACATTTTCCTGAGCGGCTTCGGCCACCGGACCTTGCACAGCAGCCCGTCGGAACGTCTTGAGCAACAACTTCACTGCGTCCTCGCGGGCTTTGTATTTGCCGTTCACATCCCAAAGGCGTCCGCGTTCAGGACGGGTCAGCGTCACCTCCACACCGTCCATGTCGGCGATGAAGATTTTGTCCACCTTCGAAGTATCCACAATGCCGAAGTCCGTCCCTTCAATGCGATCAAGGCGCCCCTGATTGCCCTGCAACCACCATACGCCAGCGGTCACCAAGGTGAGGGCGACGAGAATGTAAAGGATGCGCAAATTTGAATGCATGAGGAATGGGATTAAGCAGCTCGACCAAACAACCGGCGACGCGTCGTCAACACCGCGCCCGCCAACAGCATCACCACGAGCAACGGCATGCCCACAGCCACGAATTGCCATCCGCTGCGTTCCGCCCGAATGCGTGCGTCGTCAAGAGATCGAAGTTGAATGCTTCGAGATCGGACGCTGATGAGCGCGTCTTCTTGGAGCAAGTAATTGATGGCGTTGAGCAAGAACTCTTTGTTGTCGTACACAACCCGTCTTGCGTATCGGTCGTAGCCCAAAGGCAAGACGCGCCCGTCCGAACGGAAGCGGTTTCGCGCCACGTCCCCGTCGGAGATGACCACCATGGCTGTGGGGGCACTCGACGCACGGAACGCGAAGTCCGCATCGTCGCGCAGGGCGCTGGGCAAGGTTTGTGCGTAGTGGGAACGGAACGTCCCTTCCAACAGCGCAGCAAAGCCCGCATTGGGGGTGTTTCCCTCCGCGAAGTAAGCTGGATCCAAATCGACAATGCCGCTCGAAATCCGAACGGGGACGCGGTACGTCTTGGCCCGTTCACTGGACGTAAGCAACATCGTCGACGTCACGTCTTCTTGGGTGTTCACCAAGTCCATCGACGACACAAAATCGAAGTGGATGGGGTCCAAATTGTTGGTGATGGGGTGTCCCGTCCCCAGCGGCATGGACAACGGGGCGAAATACCAGTTGAACAGCTGCATGTTGCGCTGGTTGCCCATGGGGCCCGCATCGAGCAGAATGGGCGCGCATTGCGGGTCGATGATCAGATTGCGATTCAAGCGCACGCCGTAATCGAAGAGCTGGTCGTAGAGGCCGATTTGGTTTTCCACCCCAAAGGTCTCCTTGGTTTGGCGCAAGCTGTCCAAATCCGTGAGCACCGGGTCCACCATCCACAGAATCCGTCCCCCGTTCATGAGGAATTGGTCCAAAATCACCTTGTCCTTCTCCGGGAACACGCTGTCCGGCTTGGCCACGATGAGCAAGTCGTACCGGTTTGTGCGATAGCGCATGCCTTCGAGCTTTTCGGAAAGCACGTTCAAACGGCCGTCCAGCTCCACCCGGGCCACGAGGTGGTCCTCTTCAAGGGTCGACACCAAGTCGATCATGGCCAAATCTTCCAGCTCGCCGTGCCCCTCCAAAATGGCGATGCTCTTGGATTCAAACGCCGTGCTGTTTCGGATGCCCGACGCCAAGTTGAATTCCAGGGTGTTGATCGATCCTTGAATCATGGCCTGGTCCGCCTGCGGGATCTCGCTGCCGAAGAACTGAACGGGGCTCTCTTCGCCTCGGAACGAAATCATGGCTCCCGGCCAAATGGTCTGGAAGGCTTGGCGACCGTTGTCTTCAAACGCGATGCGCGTGAACTCCAACCCCCGCTCGAACAAGGCTTGCTCGTTTTGGCCGATGGTTTGGGCATCGTCGATGTCGTAGATGTCGACGAACTGAAACGCCAGGCGCCCCCCACTTGCTTGGGCCATGCGCTGCAACAAGGACTCGACTTCCGATTCCAGACGCTTCCACTCTTGCGGCAACTCCCCTGTCAGGTAACACGTCACAAGCACGTCGTCCTGCAATCCCTCCAAAAGGGCGACCGTGCCCTCCGCCAGAGTGTGCCGCTTTTCCGCTGTCAAATCGACGGCACCGTGCACCAACTGGCTCAGCACAATCACCACCCCCAACACCGCAGTCGAGAGCATCAAGGCCGTGCCTTCCCGGAGCACACGCCCCCTGCGCAGCGCCAAGACAAATCGAGACACCAGCACCGATAGCGCCATCCAAGCCACGAAATACAAGACGTCTCGCGAATCCAAACGGCCGTGGCTCATGGCGTCGAAGTGCGACTCCATGCCAAGCTGCACGAAAGCATGCTCCCACGAACCCAGCCACGCAAAATCCGCAAGGGCGCCGAATCCGAAGTACGCCACGATGGACGTCAACATGGCCGACAAAAAGGCCACGAGGGGCTGCATCGTGCAGCTGGACGCGACCACACCAATGCCGGTGAGGGCGCCTGAGAAAACAATCAGGCCCAAATACGAGCCCCACACGGCGCCCAAATCCAAATTCCACGAAGGTCGCCCCAACATGCCCACGACGAGCACGAAGGACAGCGTGGGCAACAATGCGGCGATGGACACGGCCCAAGCACCAAGGAACTTGGCCAAAACCACTTGCCCCTCGGTCAGGGGTCGCGTCAAAAGCAGCTCAAGCGTCCCTGCACGATGCTCCTCCGCAAACGAACGCATCGTGATCGCGGGAATGAGAAACATGAGCACCCATGGAGCCATGGCAAAAAACGGATCCAAAGTGGCCATGCCCCCGTCCAGAATATTCCATCCTCCGGGAAAAAGCCACAAGAACAGACTCGTGAAGAGCAAGAACACCGCAACCACGGTGTAGCCAAGCAGAGAACTGAAAAAACTCCGGATTTCTTTGAGGACAAGTGCGCGCATGAATCGAAGGCCAAAGATAGCCTTTCCCCCGCCTCTCCGACTTCGTAGGTCCACACCATCGGAGGCGCGTCAAACATCGCTTTGGTCGCAGGCCAAATCTCTCCGAAGAGCGCGGAGGCACGGTACGCATTCAGGTCCGATTCTGCGTCCCAGCGACTTAAGGTGCCCCGCACACAAGGATGGGCAGGGTCGATCAACAATTCCACACCGCGGCACCCGGGTTGGGATTCGATGGCGTCATGGTGGGCATGGAACAGACGCTCAAAAGCGGCAAGGTGCTCCTGCTTCAAGGTCAACCGGACAATCCGAACAATCACAACTCCAGCGTTGGGGCGGCTTGTGCAGCCGCGAATTCGATGCGCACCGGGTCTTCATACTTCAACCCCAACAAGTCCGTGGCGCCGCCATAGCCCGATCCCGAACCGCCCATGCAAATGGCGATTTCCAGCAACCCCATCGCATTGAACATGGCCACCGGTTCCCCGGGCGTGCCATCGGTGTAGGTGGTGGCGATGCGGCGAATGTCACTTCGGGCGCGGCGCATGTCGATGAAGAACTGCCTGCCGCGGCCCGCTTCTTTGAACAAGCTTCGGTCGATGTCCGTGATGCAATTGCCACGGCCATCGACATGCCGCACGTGGCCGACGAGTGCATTGCCTTCAATGACAGGCCGCACGTTTTCAGCCTGGGTCACCAGCGACGCGGGGCGCCCGAGCATTTCCGGAATGCCACCTTTCGCGAGGTGGGTGGCTGCCGGCACGAAGAGGGAACGTTCTGGGAACGTCGGGAAGTCTTCGTCGGTTTGCACGCCAGACATGTCGAAGACGGCGTCGGGTTGTTTGGCCCCCATGAGCTGAAAGATCCCGGTGTCCGCCCCGATGAAATACTGGCCATTCAACATAACGATGCGGTGCGGGTGGTCGGGGGTCTCGACCGCATTGATGCCAATGACGTGCACCGTGCCTTTGGGAAACACGTCCATGGCCGCGCGAAGCACGAAGGCCGCGTGAACCGGGTCGAATTTGCGGATGCTGTGGGTCAAATCGACGATTTGCGCCTCGGGCATTCGCTTGAGTATGCTGCCCTTCAGAAGGCCCACATACATGTTGTCGGCCCCAAAATCGCTGATGAGGGTGATTGGCGTCACGAACGCAAAGGTGAGAAAGCTACTTTTGTCCTCCACATGCATGAAACCATTCTTTCGCTCGAGGGTCTCGACCTGATGGCTTTTCTCGGTCAGGAGAACGCCAACCTGCGCGCGCTCAAAACCCGATTCCCCAAGCTGCGCATCGTTGCGCGGGGCACGGAATTGAAAGCCATGGGCGACCGCGAAGACCTCGGCCGTTTCGAAGAAGTGATGCGCATGGTGATTTGGCATGTGGACCGATACAACACCCTCGGGGAAGACGACATCGATCGCCTGACCAAAACCGAAGAAGCGTCCCTCCTTCAGAATGCATCCCATGAGGACGTGATCGTCTATGGCCCAGGTGGATTGAAGGTGACGGCCCGCACGCCCAACCAACGCCGGTTGGTGGAAGCCATTCGGCACCACGACATGGTCTTCGCGGTGGGCCCCGCGGGCTCGGGCAAAACCTACACCGCTGTTGCGATGGCGGTGGCCGCGCTGAAGGACCGTCGCGTGAAAAAAATCATCTTGACGCGCCCTGCAGTGGAGGCCGGTGAAAACCTCGGCTTTTTGCCAGGGGATCTCAAGGAAAAGCTCGACCCCTACCTCCAGCCGCTTTACGATGCCCTGACGGACATGTTGCCCTACGAGCGCGTGGCCGACCACATGGAAAAGGGCGTCATCGAAGTGGCCCCGTTGGCGTTCATGCGCGGCCGGACGCTGGACAAGGCCTTTGTCATCCTCGACGAAGCCCAAAACGCCACCACCGCCCAAATGCGCATGTTCCTGACCCGCATGGGGCGCGACGCCAAATTCGTCATCACGGGCGACGGCTCGCAAGTGGACCTCCCCCGCAACCAGCGGTCGGGGTTGTTGGACGCGTTGCGCATCCTCAAGGATGTGGAAGGCATCTCCACCGTGCGCCTGACGGGCATGGACATCATTCGCCACCGCTTGGTCAGCTCCATCGTCGATCGTTTTGACGTGGACGACGCCAAGCGTGCCGAGGAAGCCGAAGCGCGACGCGAGGCCAAAAAAGCGGCCCGGGAAGCGCGACTCGCCACTCCCTCAAACAAACCTGAACAAACACACGAATGAAAGCCATTCGAAATACTGATTTTCAGTTTACTGGACAAACAAATGCGTACCATGGAAAGGTGCGCGACATGTACACCATTGGCGACGATTTGATGGTGGCCGTCGTCTCCGACCGCATCAGCGCGTTTGACGTGGTCATGCCGCGTGGCATTCCGTTCAAGGGGCAAGTCCTGAATGGCGTGGCGTCTCATTTCTTGAACGCCGTCGGCGACATCGTTCCCACCTGGAACGTGGCCACCCCTGACCCCAACGTCACGATCGGCCACAAGTGCGAGCCCATCCGTTTGGAGATGGTCATTCGTGGCTACCTCACTGGGCATGCTTGGCGCCAGTACAAGGCGGGACACCGTGAATTGTGCGGCGCGCCCATGCCCGACGGCATGAAGGAGCACGACCGCTTTCCGGAGCCCATCATCACCCCGGCCACCAAGGCCGAGGAAGGCCACGACGAAGACATTGCCCCTGCCGACATTTTGGCCAAAGGCATCGTCACGCCAGAATTGTGGGCCGAATTGGAACGCATCACCCGCGCCCTGTTCCAGCGTGGCACAGAGATGGCTGCCGAACAAGGACTGATCCTGGTGGACACCAAATACGAGTTTGGACTGCGTGATGGACAGCTGACGCTCATCGACGAGATCCACACGCCGGACAGCTCCCGCTATTTTTATGCAGAGGGCTACGAAGCGCGCCAAGCCACGGGCGAACCCCAAAAGCAACTCAGCAAGGAATTCGTGCGCGAATGGCTCATGGAAAACGACTTCATGGGCAAGGATGGCCAAACGCCACCCCACATGGACGATGCCTTCTTGGACACTGTCACCAAGCGTTACGTGGAGTTGTACGAAAAGGTCACGGGCAATACGTTCGAGGGAGACGCACAAGACGAACCTTTGGCGCGCGTGGAGACTGCAGTCGAAGCTTGGCTCGCGCAGCATCGCTCCTGACATGGCTCCCTCACGAAAGTCTTCCGAACCGTGGCACGACGATGCACGTCAAGCCGTCAAGGTGTTGCGCGAGGGAGGCATTCTGCTTCATGCCACAGACACGGTGTGGGGTTTGGCCTGTGACGCGACGAATGACGACGCGGTCAAGCGGCTGAATGAATTGAAATCCAGGCACCCCGAGCACCCCGTGCTTGTCTTGGTGGCCGATGAAGGCCATGTGGAGGAGCTCGTTCCAGATGTGCCGGAAGCGGCTTGGGACCTGATGGAACACGCCGACCGTCCCACCACCGTGGTGTACCCCGAAGGACGAGGGGTCTCCTCCCTCTTGCTTGGCAGCAACGGCAGCTTGGCCATCCGCTGCATTCGGGATCCGTACAGCGCCTACGTGATTCGGGGCTTGGGAAAGCCCATGGCCTCCACGAGCGCCAATGTCACCGGCGGCCCCACGCCCAAGGGTTTTCGCGACGTCCCAACCGTGCTTCGAGAGGGTGTCGACCACGTGAGCACACACCGCCAACAAGAGGCCGCCGGGGCAGGCCAGCCTTCCATGATGGTTGCCTTTGATGCAGCCGGTCGGTTCTCGTTCATTCGGAAATGATCGGCATGATTTGATGGCGTCCTGCCAAGGCCCAAGGCGTACCTTTGTGCCGCCCCATGAACCTTGCTTCTCACCTCACCCACCCCGTCTTCAAACGCATCGGCGAACTGGCCGACGAGCGTGGACAACGCGCCTTTGTCATTGGCGGGTTTGTGCGCGACTTGCTCTTGGACCGTCCATGCAAGGACATCGACATCGTCACGGAGGGCAGCGGCATTGAACTGGCCCGGGCCACGGCCAGCCAGATGGGCATCAAGCAGGTGCACGTCTTCAAGAATTTCGGCACGGCAATGTTCAAGGCACGGGATTACGAGATCGAATTCGTGGGCGCACGGAAAGAGAGTTACACCCGAGGAAGCCGAAAGCCTGTGGTGGAAGACGGCACCCTCGAAGACGACCAGAACCGCAGGGACTTCACCATCAACGCCATGGCCATCAGTCTGAATGCCGATTCCTTCGGCAAGTTGGTGGACCCCTTTGGCGGCCTGGACGACTTGGATCGAAAGTGGATCCGCACCCCCTTGGATCCTGACGTCACGTACAGCGACGACCCCCTGCGCATGATGCGGGCGGTGCGCTTTGCCTCTCAACTCGGGTTCCGCATTGAGGAGGGCAGCTTGGAAGCCATCCGCCGCAACGCGCGACGTCTTGAAATCATTTCGGCGGAGCGCATCCACACGGAACTCAACAAGATCATCTTGTCTCCGCGTCCTTCTCGCGGATTCAAACTGCTCTTCAAGACCAAGCTCCTCCACCAATTCTTCCCCGAAATGGTGGCGCTTCAGGGAGTGGAGTGGCGAAAAGGCATTGGACACAAGGACAATTTCTACCACACCCTTGAGGTCCTCGACAACGTCTCGGAGTCGAGCGACTCGCTGTGGCTTCGTTGGGCCGCCATTCTGCACGACATCGCCAAACCGCCGACCAAGCGCTTTGACGCCCGCGCCGGATGGACATTTCACGGCCATGAGGACCGAGGTGCACGCATGGTGCCCAAAATTTTTGCGCGTTTGAAATTGCCGATGGACGCCAAGATGAAGTACGTCCAGAAATTGGTCTTGCTGCATCTGCGGCCGATTGCCTTGACCAAAGACGTCGTGACCGACAGTGCCATCCGTCGCCTCCTCTTCGAGGCCGGAGATGACATCGACGACCTCATGGTGCTTTGCCGGGCGGACATCACGTCGAAGAACGAAGCCAAGGTTGAGCGCTACCTGCGCAACTACGACATCGTGGTCGAGAAGTTGAAGGAAGTCGAAGAGAAAGACCACATCCGGAATTTCCAGCCACCGGTCTCAGGGGAGGAAATCATGGAAGCGTTTGGCATCCCTCCTTCACGCCCCGTAGGCGACATCAAAAACGCCATCAAGGAGGCCATTCTCGAAGGAGACATTCACAACGATCCTGTCGAGGCCAAGCAACTCATGCTGCGCCTCGGAAAGGAAATGGGGCTCACCCCTTCCAGCCGTCCTTGAGGGTCACGGCGCGGTTGAAGACCAGATTTTCTTCGGTCGCAAGCTTTGAATCCAACGTGAAGTAGCCCAAGCGCGTGAACTGCCAAGGCTCACCCACTTCAGCTTGGGCCAATGCGGGCTCCACCTTGCATCCCTTCAACACTTCGAGCGACGCAGGATTCACAAATTCCATAAAGTCCCTGTCCTTGTGGCCGTCAGGGCTTTCATCCAAGAACAAACGGTCGTACAGCCGCACTTCAGCATCCACAGCGTGGTTGCACTCCACCCAGTGCAAGGTCCCCTTGGCCTTGATGCCGCTGGTGTCTGACCCGCTTTTGCTGTTGGGATGGTACTCCACATGAATCTCCGTGACGTTGCCCTCGGCATCCTCCACGTGGTCCACATAAGTCACGATGTAGGCCGACTTCAACCGCACTGAGCGACCAGGCGCCAGGCGGAACCACTTCTTGTTGACGCCCTCCACTTTGAAGTCGTCTGCTTCGATGAACAACTCCCGGCTGAATGGCAGTTCGCGGGTGCCGGCTTGCGCGTCTTCAGGATTGTTCTCTGTGGGCAGCCACTCGATTTGGCCCTCCGGATAATTGGTCACCACAAGCTTGACCGGACGAAGCACCGCCATGGCACGCGTGGCGACCGCATTCAAGTGGTTCCGCAACGCGAATTCAAGCAACCCCACGTCGATGACGTTGTTGCGCTTGGCCACCCCGACGCGGTCGCAGAATTCACGGATGCTTTCCGGGGAGTACCCTCGTCGACGCAATCCACTGATGGTGGGCATCCGGGGATCGTCCCAGCCATCGACCACGCCGTCTTCCACCAACCGAAGCAGCTTCCGCTTCGACATGATGGTGTAGTTCAAATTCAAACGCGCGAACTCTCGCTGTTTGGACGGGAAAATGCCCAAGTGCTCGATGTACCAGTCGTACAGAGGCCGATGGTTCTCAAACTCCAGGGAGCACAAGCTATGCGTGATGCCCTCGATGCTGTCCGACTGGCCATGGGCAAAGTCGTACATGGGATAGATGCACCAAGCATCTCCCGTGCGATGGTGATGGGCAAATTTGATTCGGTACATGAAAGGGTCGCGCATGTGCATGTTGGCATGCGCCATGTCGATTTTGGCGCGCAACACCATGCTCCCCTCTGGATGCTTTCCCTCCCTCATTTCTTGGAACAACCGCAGGTTCTCTTCGATGGGGCGGTCGCGGAATGGGCTTGGGGTGCCCGCCTTCGTGGGCGTGCCTTTTTGGGCGGCGATGTCCTCTGCCATTTGTTCATCCACGTAGGCCTTGCCATCCTCAATCAACTTGACAGCGTAGCCGTACAGCGTCTCGAAGTAATCGCTGGTGTAGTGCTCGCCTCCGTTCCATTCAAAACCCAGCCAAGCAATGTCCCGACGGATGGCGTCGACGTACTCTGTGTCTTCCTTGACCGGATTGGTGTCGTCAAAACGGAGATTGACCGTGCCGCCGTACTCGGCAGCCAAACCAAAATTCACGCAAATCGCCTTGGCATGCCCGATGTGCAGGTAGCCGTTGGGCTCAGGTGGAAACCGCGTGTGAACCCGTCCTTCGTGCAGCCCCGCCGCTTGGTCGGCATCGATGATCTGCTGAATGAAGTGTCGGCGCACGAGGGCTTCCTCGTTCCCCTCGGATGACTTGTGAGGTTTGGGTGAATCCATGTCTCAAAATTACGGCGCACCTTCGGCACATGGACACCCCTTTTGAAGTTCGTTGGCGCCTTCGAAATGGAGACCACATCGTGGGCTATGAGCGTCACATGGGCGGACGCGTGTGGAGCAGTCCCGACGGGTTTTGGTGGCGAGGCGACTGTCTCCATTATTCGGACAAAGACCGGTGCTTTGGGGTGAAAGACATCAACAACGAATGGCTCTTTCAAGGGGATGTCGTCACGTGGCATCCCAAATCGGGACAGTGGCTTCTCGAATGCGAGCGCGGCGCGTGGACCCTTTCACAGGGGGGCACCCGCATCAAAGCCCCCGAAACAAGCCGCTTGTTGCGTCGGGTTGGATTCGTCTTCCGGAATTAGATGAGGTTGATGTGCCGCATCAACTCTTCTTTGTAGGTGCGGCTGATGGGAATCTCCATGTCTCCCACCTTTACCGTGTACTGGAAGGTGTCAATGTGCTGGATGCGGCTGAGATTCACCACGAAGTTGCGCGAGACGCGTACAAAGCGGTTTGTCGGCAACTTCTGAAGGAGGTCCTTCAATGAGGCCTTGACGTTGTACTTGCGGTCGCGAACCTGAAGGGCACTGTACTTCCCTTCCACTTCGATGTAGAGGATGTCATCCAGAGGAACTTTACGCAGCTTGTTGCCCACCTTCGTGTAGATGTGTTCCACATTGGCTGTGGGTTCAGACACACGGCGATGAATGAGTTCCATCACTTCAGGTACGCTCAAGCCCATGGGCTCATCTTCGTGATGCACCCCATTGCCGTTGCCATTGCTGTGCCCATTGCTGTGCCCATTGCCATTGCCATTGCCGTTGCCGTTGCCATTGCCATTGCCGTTGGCTCTCATAGAAGCCATCACCGGGACGGTGACCATGCTGTCCACAGCCACCAACTTGCCCATGGTGAGGGCGACATCGGTGAACTCTACCCACTCCTCACCTAAATCTCCCACGGTCAACACAGCCTGCGCGTCGCCTCGAAGCAACACGAGCGCTGCTTGGAGCGGCGTCTCGGAGCGCAGAATGTCGCATCCCTCACGCAGCAATACGTCGGTCAATTCGCTCGGTACGCCGAGCCCAACAATCAGGATGGAATTCTTTTTCATGGAAGCGGGTGCTCAATTAAGAACACCTTCATGCCGTTCAAGTTCGAATTCCCGCAACTCGGGGCACCAAACCCGTCTAGGCAAGCATGACCTGCTATCTTTGCGACACGAAAGAATGCCCTGATGCTCCGTGTTCGCTGTTCTGACACCCTGACCCAAGAAGACGTCTTGACGGACGTCTTGCTTGACGATGAATGGCACATTGTCTTGTTCAACGACAACCACAACACGTTTGATCACGTCATTGAGTGCCTCATCAGCACGTGCGGACACGACGCCCTACAGGCGGAGCAATGCGCGATGATTGTCCACTTCAAAGGCAAGTGCAACGTCAAAAGTGGCAGCTACGATGAACTCGCCCCGATTCATCAATCTCTTTCCGAAAAAGACCTGACTGTTGAACTGAACCCGTAAATTGAGAGCGAGACTGCTTTCAATGGTTTTGTTCCGCCACCACATCCCTTGGCTTTGTGTGTTGGTTGCGCTTCAAGTGAGCGCAATCCAGGCCCAGGTGTTTCAAAATGCGGCCCCAGAGTTGGGCATCACCCAAACCAATTGGAACGGCACATACGGGGCTGCAGTCAGTACGGCCGACTGGAACAACGACGGCTGGCCCGACCTGACCTTGGGCAGCTCCGATGGCACCCTTCGAAGTTGGGTCAACGACCAGAACGGGGGATTTGACCTCGTGACCCTGCCATGGCAGATGACCAGCGAAGTCAAAGCCATCGTGTGGATTGATTTGGACAACGATGGGGACGACGACTTGTTTGTCCAAGAGGCGAATGGCAAGTGTGGCCTCTTTCGAAATGACGGACTGACCTTTGCAGACATGACCAACGCCTTTGGGCTGGGCTCCGGGCTGCCGCAAGAATTTACGGAAGCTGCCGGGGTGTCATTTGGCGACATGGACAACGACGGCGACCTCGATTTGCACTTGTGTCGCTACCTCGAATTCCCGATGACAGAAACCCCAGCCGACAGGAACGTCTTGTTGAGGAACGAAGGGAATTTTGTGTTCACCAACGTGAGCACATCTTCAGGCATCGACATCCACCTCCGCCTGAGTTTTCAAAGCATTTGGTGGGACCACAATGGCGACGGTTGGCAGGACATCTTCGTCATCAACGACAAGAATGGCGCGAATGCCCTCTTTCAAAACCAAGGCAACGGCACCTTCATCGACGTCGCACCGGATTACAACATGGACTTGGTCATGGATTGCATGTCCGCCTCGCTTGGCGACATGAACCAAGACGGATTGCAGGATTTGTTCCACACCAACACCCACTTTGGGGGCGATGGCTTGGGTTCCAAGCTTCTCGTTCAAGGTCCAAGCCTGGGGTTCGAAGAGCTTTCAGCCAACCACGGCTTGAATTTTGACCGATTCTGCTGGGGCGCGTTGTGGATGGACGTGGACAACGACACCGATTTGGACCTGTTTGTGACAGAGCACGATTTCCTCTCGCCATACGGAGAGAATTTCCTCTACGAGAACCACGGACCAGAAGCCTCCTTCGTCTTTGAGCCTTTCGGAACCGAGGTTTACGACACCGACTACCTCAACTCCCATGTCGTGGCATCGGCCGACTTTGACCGCAACGGATGGATTGATTTTGTCATGCACAACATCGGCAACCACGTGGTGCGGATCTGGATGAACAGCGGATTTGACAACGGCAATCAAAGCATTGGCATTGCGTTGGAAGGAACCCTGAGCAACCGGCCAGCCATTGGAAGCCAAATCGACCTCGTCACCGAGAGCACGGTCCAATCGCGGATTGTGCATGCCGGCGAGAACTACCTCAGCCAAGAGAACGAGTTGGAGTTGTTTGGGTTGAGAAACCAAACGCCCCAAGAGGTCATGGTGCATTGGCCGTCCGGGCTTCAGGAGCGTTTTCTCGCGACCACCCATGCCTTGACCCCGATGGCACAACATGTGCTGTTGGAAGGGCATTCCCCCTGCCCTCAGTCCGAGGTCGAACACGTGGTGTGCAGCAGCCCTGCGTCCCTCAACTTGGGTCCGGAAGTCCTTTCACCTTTCGAGGTTCACTGGCAGAACGAAACCGGACAATCCATGGAGGTGAACAACGACTTTCAATGGGAACCGAGCATGGGTGACCTGGTCATGTACGCCACATGGAATGGAGTCACCACTTGCAGCGTGATGCACCACATGGTCTTCGAACCCATGCCCGGCGATTTTGACCTGAACGGGGCCATTGGCACTTCAGACGTCTTGCCATTGCTCTCTGAGATCTCCTGCATCGAAGCATGTGCGAGCGACCTGAATGAAGATGGCGCCGTGGGCATCGGGGATTTGCTGATGCTGCTGACTTTGGTGGGTCAAACCTGCGACTGACGCCGGAGGTGCAGCTCAAACACCAACGCGTACAGCACGCCTGACACCCACAACATGGTGGCCATCGCCCCCGCTGCACCCACAATGCCATGCGCTGGAATTGCCCACCAACACAAGGGAACGGTCGCAGCAAGCACCACGCCGTTCACGTAGGTGTTCAGATCCGCCCGACCCACGGCAGACAGCAAGTGGCCGTAGGGAACTCGCAACCAATGCGCCCCGAGCGATCCGAGCAGAAACACCCGCATGACCATGGCGCCTTCTGTGTACGACGCACCAAAGACGGTCAACAACCAGGGTGAGAGACACCACAGCACCCCAAGTGCCGCGAACGACAACAGCCCAAAGGTTTTCCAATAGCCGCGCATGTACGCACGGAGGGCCTGGGGATTGTCCTTTTGATGTGCATTCTTGACAAAATCGGTGGCGGCCACAGAAATGGGCAACACGGAGGTGGCCATGGGGATGAGCAACGCCACCCTGTAGATGGCCACGGCCGAGGCCTTCTCCCCCACCAAATGACCAATGAGGAAGACGTCGACGGAGTAAAACGTTTGGGCCAACAAGGCGCCCACGGTGGTGAACACCCCGTAAGACCAAAATCCGACATACTTCGAATCAAGTGCCTCCCATCGCCATCCAAACAAGCCCATCTTGAAGCCGAATCCCAACGCCGCCAACAAGGGCGCCGAGGCCACCGCAACGGCGTACCCCAAGATGCCCATGCCCAACGTCAACCCCACCGTGGCGGTGACCAAAATCAAGGCATACGTCACATCGATGCGGGCGGAAATGTGATTCAAGTGCATGGCCCGCGCGTAGCTCTTGACGTACTCCATGACCAAGGTGGTCAGCACCACAAATGACACGATGCGAAAGGCCGCCACGCTCTCAGGAATGGCTCCGCACAACAGGGATGCGAGCAACTGGAGCACCGCAATGAGCCCGAGGGAGGCCACGACACCCCGTGAAAAGGCATAGGCAAACAGCGTTTTTTTCGCCCGTTGCCCCGCCGCATCCGACGCGTAGCGCAGAAACGCCTGGTAGGCGCCAAACCCCATGAAGGGCACCACAGCCCCGACCAGGTTCATGGCGTAGGAATAGGCCCCGTAGTCCCCTTCTGTGGTGTTTCGCGTCACGAACACCACCGCCGCAAATCCAAGCAACTTCGTGACGACGTTGGCCGCCATCATCCAATGGCCGTGACGACGCAAAAATGCCTTGACGTAATCGATCGAACTCACGCGTCAAACCAGGCTTGGGTGGCCAGCAACAAGGTCAAGACGGAGGCTTTGTTCATGGCATTCATCGTTGGAAAATCTCGAACCACAGTGGCTTCCAAGGAAGGGTAATGTCGCAACAATGGGGACAATCGGCGGAACGTGTCGCTGTAAAAGTGCTGAATTTCTGGCGAGGAATCCATCCACAACTCAATGGGCGACATCGATTTGGGGGTGCGCAAAGGCAACACCCGGCGAAGACGTGCGCCCCAAAGGGCCCTTGCTTGCGCACGGCGCAGGCGCGCACCGAGCACGGGTTTCGCATTGTAGCGTTCCCAAACGTGATGCGTGGCTGCGGGGAATCGCTCGGCCAACCACGTCAAATATGCCCGTTGTCCATGCACGATGTCAGGATGCAAACGAAGCGCGGCACGCACAAATTGTCCCGAGGTGAACGGAGACCACAACACCCCAAAGGCGGCCGTGCTGTAGGCCCCCGAATTGGTGTACAAAAACCCCCTGTTGACCATCTTGAATCGCTGAACATCCGGGGTTGCCCGCCATGCCTCTTCGGCCGCGTCCTTGCACACGCCACGGGTGGCGGCATTCAACGTCATGGCGTGCAACACCTCCGATCCGCTTGCGCCCCATTTGTGGTTGTCCGTCAACAGGACGTTCGCCCCTTGTCCGGAGCCGAGCAGGCCCATGTTGGGGAGCCGCTCTTTGGACAACGCATGCCGATGGTGGGCACTGGATAGGTGGTTGACACAACCGTCGTACTCCCCCACCGTTTCTGTGTTCATCATGTATTCACCCTGGCCAAGGTCATGGGCACGATGCTGCCAGCCGTGTTCATGGGCCAAAGACGCGCTGATGGACGCATCCAGAGAGTCCTTGACCGCAAAGCACAGGGTGGACATGGGCGCACCATCGAGCTGTTGCGCTGTGGCCAAAGCCACCAAGCGAGAGTCCAATCCCCCACTGAGCAAGTTGTGCTGCGCACACCCTGCTTCACGGTTGACCGCCACCATTTTCGACACCGAATCATGGAAGGCGTCGTCAAGCAGTGACGTGGCCTCCTTGAACCCGTCGATGTCCCGCTCAATCTCTTTCAGTGGCATGCGTTCTTGGGTGGTTACGGCATCGGGCGTCCAGGTGAGGGTTTGGCCTGGCATCAACTTGTGCACACCTCGAACCAACGTCCGCGTCCCAAGGATGCTCCCGTAGGTCAGCAACAACCCCGCACCCTCCTCGTCTGGCGAGACCGGCACGGCATGGGCACGCATGAGTGCCACAAGCTCCTCCATACTGTACGCGAAAAGGATGCCCCACGCGCAAGTCGTCCAGTAAAGAGGGTGTTGCCGCGCCACATCGACATGCAGTTGCAACGACTTCTTGAGGCCATCGCCGTGGACGCCTTGAAGTGGCCCTTCTGTTTCTGCAAATCCAGCCGCTGAAGCCACCGCAGACCTAAGTTGAGACTTGGACTGAGGATCGTGCCAATCCCTCTCGGGTGCATTCATCCAGACCCCGTGGGCGCCGAAGATGACATCCGAGTCGGCGTGGATGACGGCCTTTTGGACGGCATGAAGGGGCTTCCGGAAGGCCATCGCCAAGTGGAATCCGTCCACTCCCAGGTGAAGCGCATCTCCCGGCAACGTCACAGGCCGGGTCGCTGCGATGCCGTAAATGCCTGTCCTCATGACCGCAGGGTCAACTCAAAATTCTGCCAGCTGGCGTGCCGCTTCCATCGGATCTTCGGCGCGGAACACCGAAGAACCGGCCACGAGCACATTGGCCCCGGCTTCCACAAGGGCTTTCGCGTTGCCGTTGCCGACGCCACCGTCAATTTCAATCAGGACCTCTGAAGCGCCCTCTTCTTCGAGCATGGCGCGCAAGGCGCGTGTTTTGGCGTAGGTCCGCTCGATGAAGGACTGACCTCCAAACCCTGGATTGACACTCATCAAACACACCAAGTCCAACTCGTTGGCCACATCGCGAAGGCCTTCGACAGGCGTGTGCGGATTCAAGGCCACCCCCGCCTTCATGCCTGCGGCACGAATGGCACCCAGGGTGCGGTGCAGGTGGGTGCACGCTTCGGCATGGACGGTCAGCACATTAGCACCCAGCTTGGCAAAGGTGTCGATGTAACGGTCGGGGTCGACAATCATCAAATGCACGTCGAGCGGCTTTTGGGCGTGGCGCGCAATGGCCTCCATCACAGGCATCCCAAAGCTGATGTTGGGGACAAACACCCCGTCCATCACATCGAGGTGAAACCAATGGGCGGCAGAAGCATTGACCAACTCAACATCGCGTTGAAGGTTTGCGAAATCGGCGGCGAGCAAGGAAGGAGCAAGAAGGTGAGCCATGCCGCAAAGGTCAACAAGTGGGCTTCATTTTGGGCGGACCTGTGGGCAACGTGTGAAGAAGGTGCACCTTTGCACCATGTCCAAGGTCCGTCAACGTTCTTCAGAACACGCCTCCCGCCCGGTGGTGGTGGGCGTGACGGGCGGCATGGCTGCCGGGAAAAGCCTGGTCACCCGGATGTTTGCGGCCTTGGGTGCCCCCACCTGGGATGCCGATTCTGCAGCCAAACGGCTGTACCAAACGGACGCCACCTTGCAACAAGCCACCCTTGACCGTTGGGGACCGCGCATCGCCAAATTGGACGAAGACGGGCGCATGGTGGATGTAAACCGAGAAGCGTTGGCGGAGGTGGTCTTTTCGAATCCCGATGAACTCGCATGGCTGGAAGCGCAAGTCCACCCCGCCGTGGGACGCGCGTTCTCCGCTTGGCTTGAAGACCAGCCCCACACTCCTGTGGTCATTCGGGAAGCCGCCATTTTGTTCGAATCGGGAAGCGACGCCACGTGCGATGTCACACTCACTGTGGAAGCCCCCGAAGCCTTGCGCATTCGCCGGGCGCAAGAGCGTGCGAGGCAGCTCGGTCAAGCCGTGCCTTCGGAGTCTGAGGTGCGAGCGCGTCTCGCGCGGCAGTGGACCGAAGCCCAACGCGTGTCCAAGGCCGACATCGTTCTTCGCAATGGCCCGAAGGATGCGATCCTTCCGCAAGTGCTGGCCATTTGGGCTCAATTGACGCGAGAATCGCATTGAACATTTGGGGACGAAGGCGCCTTACTTTTGGCAGCCCCCATGGAACACCTGCAATCCCTCTTTGAACGGCAGCAAAGCATGCTGCACGCCGTGCCCACAGCCGCTGAGCGCCGCGATCAACTTCAAGGCCTTTGGAACGCCGTGCTCGCACATGAAGACGCCTTGATTGAGGCGCTGGCAGCCGACCTGGGCAAGCCCCGTGAAGAAGTGCACTTGCAGGAGATCTACCCCCTGAAGGCGGAAATCATGCATGCGCGGCGACACCTCCGTGGTTGGATGGCGCCTCGGCCCGTGGACACTGGACTGGCGATGCTCGGCACGCGGTCCTTCGTGCAGGCGAATCCCAAGGGACACGTGCTCATCATTTCACCTTGGAACTTTCCCGTGATTTTGACCCTGCGTCCGTTGGTCAGTGCCCTCGCCGCCGGCAACCGTGTCATCGTCAAGCCCTCGGAACACACCCCGGAAACGTCCAAAGTCCTCGCGTCCATCGTGTCCGACGCCCTCCCTGAGGAACACGTGACTGTGGTTCAAGGAGGACCTGAAGTCAGTGCATTCCTCACGTCCCTGCCTTTCCAACACATTTGCTTCACAGGGGGCACCAACATCGGAAAAAAGGTCATGAAGGCCGCTGCGGACAACTTGGCCTCCGTGACGTTGGAACTGGGCGGAAAAAGCCCGGCAGTTTTGGACGCCACGGCGCACCTGGCAGATGCCACCCGCCGCATGGCTTGGGGCAAATGCCTCAACAACGGGCAAGTCTGCATCGCCCCCGATTATGCACTTGTCGAGGAATCCATCTCCGAGCCTTTCATCACAGCGATGAAAGCGCGCCTCGCCGAGATGTACGGCGACGAGGAGGCCACGCAATTGACGTCCGTCCAGCGTTCCCACATCGTCAACGACCACCATTTCCAAAGGGTTGTAGGGCTGATTGAAGACGCCGTCGCGAAAGGGGCCCACGTCGCCCACGGCGGCACTTGGGACAAGGAGACGCGGAGGATTGCCCCCACGATTTTGGAAAACGTGACGCTGGACATGAAGGTGATGCAGGAGGAGATTTTTGGCCCGGTGTTGCCTGTCATGACTTGGCGCGAACCTCAAGAGGTCCAACGGATTGTTCATGCGAACCCCCACCCTCTGGCCATGTACTTCTTTTCCAAAAACGGCCCCCAAATTGCCGAGTGGATGCGCACCATTCCCGCGGGCACGACGGGCATCAACGAAGTGGTTCTTCACGTCGCCAACCCCAACCTGCCCTTTGGAGGCATCCAAACGAGTGGCATGGGACGGACCAATGGATTGGCAGGATTCGAAGCCTTTTCCAACATGCGTTCTGTGCTGAAGCAGACCTCTCGTTTCAATGTGCTCCCCCTGACTTTCCCGCCATTCAACGGATTGAGTTTGTCCCTCGCCCGTGTCGTGCAGCGTTGGCTGTGAACGGCTGACCCGTACCTTCGCTGACCATGCTCGTTCAAACGCACTTTCCCCGCAGCCTTTCCCGCGCCCGGTACGACCAGTACCTCGCGTCAGGGTGGTTCCGTGGATCTGTGATGTTGTACAAAATGGACTTGTTGTGCATCGACGAACGCCTGTTCAGCGTGGTCAACATCCGCATGAACCTGGAGAATTACGCGCCTAACCCGCGCCAGCGCAAAGTCATGCGACGCGTGGAATCCCGGTTTACCGTGACCTATGGCCACGCCCAACCCAACGCGAACAAAGAAGCGCTTTACGCCCAACACAAAGCGAGATTCAAGGGATTCATTCACAACACGCTCTCCGAGTACCTCAATGCCGGATTTCAAGGCACCGTGTTTGACACCCGTGAGGTCTGCGTGTACGATGGAGACCGGTTGATCGCGGTGAGTTACTTCGACTTGGGGGACCAAAGCATGGCCAGTTTGCTCGGACTCTACGACGAGGCGTATGGCAAATACAGTTTGGGCACCTACACCCTGCTGAAGGAGGCCGAATACGGGAAACGCACTGGACGGAAGTGGTTCTACCCTGGATACATCCTCGACCAACAATCCGACTTCGACTACAAGTTGAAGCTTGGGACGATGGAGCACTACACCGCCAACAAACGGTGGGCGAAGCTGGAGAATTTCAAGCCTGAGACCACGACGTCCTTCAAGATCCGCGAAGCCACGGAAGCGCTGATGACGGGGTTGAAATCCCTTGGCTTGTACCCCAAGCCCTGGCTCTACCCCTACTTCAGCATGGGCTACATGGGGCCATGGAGTGCCTTCTTCTTGAGGTTGCCCGTCCCTGTGGAGCTGGGACATGACGTCGAGGGCATGTTGGTGGCGGGGTTTGATCCCGAGACTTCGGGATACACCTTGATGCACATCCATCCATGCCCTGATGCGTCACAATTCTTGAACATGGAGCCTTCCTCCGAATTCCAAACGGGCGAAGCGTATCTGAACCATTTGTACCAAACCGGCGACACCCTGCTGGCCCAAGGTTCGTTGGACGACGTCCTCGAATTGGCGGCCCGCTGGGCACAACGCCCCGATGCCATCTTCCCGCAATGCGATTGATGAGTTGGAATGTCAACGGCCTGCGTGCCGTGGTGAAAAAAGGATTCACAGACCAAATCGACGCCCTCGCGCCCGACGTTCTCGGATTGCAGGAAACCAAAGCCCAAGACGACCAAGTGCGCGAAGCGTTGTTTGGTTGGGATTCCTACGAGGTGCACTCGAGTTCCGCATTCAAAAAAGGCTACTCCGGGACGGCCGTCCTCACGAAGCACACCCCCCTGAGCATTCAAGCCGGCATTGGCGTGGAAGCCTTGGACCAAGAGGGACGGGTGCTCCGCTTGGAGTTCGACAACTTCCACTTTGTCACGGTGTACACCCCCAATTCCAGCTCGGGCCTCAAGCGCCTGCCCTTCCGCGGCACGTGGGACGAAGCCTTCCGGGATTACCTGAAGGAACTCGATGCGGACAAGCCCGTGGTTTGTTGTGGGGATTTGAATGTTGCGCACGCGCCGATTGATTTGGCCCGGCCCAAATCCAATTACAACAAAACCCCAGGCTACACGCAACAGGAAATCGACGGCATGAGCGCCTTGCTCGACGCGGGTTTTGTAGACACCTGGAGGCAGGCCCATCCTGAGGACGTCAAGTACTCGTGGTGGAGCTACCGAGGCGGAGCACGGGAGAAGAACGTCGGCTGGAGGTTGGATTACATGCTCGTCAGCGAACGCGCCCTTTCACAGACGTCTGCCCCGCACATTCACAACGACATCCACGGCAGCGACCACTGTCCGGTGTCGCTCGAGTGGCAGGGATAAACCCCGCCCCCACGCGCATCAATTCCGGTTCCGGTCATGGAGAAGGCAGGTGCTTCTTGCCTTCAAAAACATGAAGCATACGACATGCGCTTTGGCGCTGGCTTTGACCATGACCGCAGGTGGCCCTTGGGTTTGGGGGCAGTGTCATGCAGACCTGAATGGAAACCAAACCATCGACAACGACGACTTGCTCATTCTGCTGGCAGACTACGGCCAGTCCTGTGAAGTGGCCGCGTGGGACGACCCCGTGATTTCAGAGATCCACTACAACCCCAGCACGCAGCAAGGTTCGGACAGCGACTTTGAATTTGTGGAGCTCATGAACCCTCACCCCTTTGCCATCGATGTGGGCGGGTGGTCGTTGGACGACGGCATCGATGCCACCATTCCCGCGGGCACGACCATCGAGCCCCACGGCTTCTTGCTCACAGCCAACGACACGGCCACCTACCGCGCGATCCTCGGTCCCTTTGTGGGCCTTGTTCCTTGGATGGGAACCTCCAGCTTGCACAACAGCGGAGAAACCATCCGCTTGATCCGTCCCGACGGAACACAGGCGGACATTGTCACCTACAGCGACACCGGAGGATGGACCAACGAAGCCGACGGTGCCGGAGGTTCACTGGAATGGAAAGGGGCCGGGCATGACAATGCCCTTCCTGAATCCTGGATTGGCTCGAACGCCCTAGGCGGCTCCCCGGGCGCAGACAACAGCAGTTGGGCGGACTGATCCCGACCCTCAGATTTCGCGGGTGTCACCGTTGATGCACACTTGAAGGGGTTCTCCCTCCAGTCGCGTCACGGTGACGCCGTCGCGCTTCACGTTCACTTCGAGGGTTCTTCCTCTGAAGCGCAGCTTAAACGCGTAGGCGGTCCAACTGCCAGGCAACATCGTGTTGAAGTGCGGGATGCCGTCGCGTACGCGGAAACCGCCAAAGCCTTCCACCACACTCATCCATGTACCGGCCATGGACGTGATATGAAGACCTTGGTACGCCTCGGCGTTGTAGTCGTCCAAATCAAGCCGTGCAGTCCGCAAATACATCTCCACGGCTTTGTCTTCACGCCCAAGGCGTGCTGCCAAGATGCTGTGCACACAGGGCGACAGACTGCTCTCGTGCACCGTCATGGGCTCGTAGAAGTCAAAGTTCTCTTCGAGTTCCGCCTGGGTGAAGTCGTCCGGGAAGAAGTAAAACCCTTGCAGGACGTCGGCCTGCTTGATGAAGCAGGAACGCAAGATGCGGTCCCATGACCACACCTGATTGATGGGTCGGTGCGCTTCGGGCAGGGCCTCGGCGGGCATCAAATCCTTGTCGAGGAAGCCATCTTGTTGCAAACGAACGGCACTTCCCTCCTCCTGGGGCAAGCACATGCCTTCGGCAATCTGCATCCACGCGTCACACTCTTCTTGGGCAACGTCACCTTGGAAGCGCTCGACCAAAGAAGCGGCGTAACGCAGGCACCACGCTGCCAGGTAATTGGTGTACCAGTTGTTGTTGACGTTGTTCTCGTACTCATTGGGTCCCGTCACGCCAAGCATGACGAAGGCACCACGGTGCTCCGACCAATGCACGCGTTGCGCCCAAAAGCGCGCCACGGCCACGGCCACATCCATCCCTTCTTTCCGCAAATAGGTGTCGTCTCCCGTGTACTCTGCGTAGTTGCGGAGCGCGAGGACCATGGCCCCATTCCGATGGATCTCTTCGAAGGTGATTTCCCACTCGTTGTGGCATTCTTCGCCATTCATGGTCACCATGGGATACAACGCCGCTCCGTCTCGGAAGCCCAATTTCTCGGCGTTCTCTATGGCCTTGCCGAGCTGGTTGAAACGGTAACGCAGGAGCTGTTCAGCGACATGAGGCGGGTGGGTGGCCAAGTAGAATGGCAAGCAGTACGCTTCCGTGTCCCAATAAGAGGCCCCGCCGTATTTCTCGCCCGTGAATCCCTTGGGGCCCACATTCAATCGGGCATCGTCTCCGCGGTAGGTCTGGTTGAGGTGAAAGATGTTGAAGCGAATGGCCTGCTGCGCTTCGACGTCTCCTTCGATCTCGATGTCGCCCAACGCCCAAATCGCCTCCCATGCTTCGACATGTGCGCTGCGCATGGCTTCGTAGCCCTGTTCCCGTCCGGAAGTGGCCTCGGCAAGCGCTTCTTCGCCACACCCATCTGCTGACGTGTGAAGGGAGCTGACGAGCCCCACAAACTTGGTCACCTCCACGACAGAAGGGTTTTCCCACGCCGCAATCAACCCAGTCCACTTCTCTCCTTCCTCGGCGCGCCAAGCCGCATCCGTGCATGACATGGCTTGGGCTGTGCCCACCGTGAATGCCGTTTTCTCCGTGGTGTTGACCACCACCGAGGTGCCGGCCGTCGCGTCGGAATCTTGGCCATCGTGACGCCAGAACGCGTCGTCCCAGTTCGTGTCTTCGTTGGTGATGCCGCCATCCAAACGTGGCATGACTTCAAGCGAGGTCACCCCGGAAAGCGGCGTGACCCTGACACGAACGGCGGCCTTGTTGGGGGCGGCCATGCTGATGAAACGCTCGGTTTCGAGGCGGATTTCCACTCCTTGAGCAAGGACCAAAGTGCACGTGCGTTGGAGCAATCCTTGACGCATGTCCAACACGCGTTCAAAGTCACGCACTTCGTGCGCCGTGGCCAAGTCCACCACCGAGCCATTGACACGGAGGCCAATGTGCGTCCAATTCGTGGCGTTCAGAACCTTGGCGAAATACTCGGGGTACCCGTTTTTCCACCAGCCCACCTTGGTTCGGTCTGGGTAGTACACGCCGCCCACGTAGCTTCCCAACATGTGGTCGCCTGAATAGCCTTCCTCGTGGTTGGCGCGCTGGCCAAATCGTCCGTTTCCAATGGAGAACATGCTCTCCGAACTGCGCATGTTGTCAGGGTTGAATCCCTTTTCGACCACGCGCCAGGCTTCAGCATCCAAATAGCGGTTCATCGCTCGTTGTTTTTAAGCCGGCACGCGCCTCAACCGAGGCCGTGTTCCATCCAAGTTCGCATTTGATCGACGGTCACCTCTTCAAGGTGGTCCACCACCACATCGGCCTCCGAGAGTTGGCCCTTGTCTCCCACTCCAACAGCGAAAAATCCACCGGTTTTGGCGGCTTTCACCCCAGAAGCGGCGTCCTCGAAAACCACAACGTCGGCAGGCTCTACCCCCAAGGCGGCCGCCCCTTTCAGAAAGACCTCTGGGTCTGGCTTGCTCAAGGTGATGTGGTTGCCATCCACGACGGTGTCAAACAGAGGTGTCAAGCCCACGTTGTCCAAGATCAATTGCGCGTTGCGGCTTGAACTTCCAAGTCCCACTTGAATGCCTTCCGCCACCAACGACTCAATCAATTCCTTGGCACCGGGCAAAATGTCCTCGGCGCGCATGCCTTGAATCAAGTCGAGGTACCACGCATTCTTTTGGTCCATCAACTTCACCTTGGTCTTCTCGTCCAGTTGCAGATGCCCCAAACGGAGAATGTGATCCAAGCTGTCGACCCGACTCAATCCCTTCAAGGCATGGTTGTCTTCCTCGGTGAAGGGAATGCTCAACTCCTCAGCCAAGCGCTTCCAAGCGACAAAGTGATGCACCGCGGAGTCCACAATGACCCCGTCCATGTCAAACAAACATGCTTTCAATGCCATCCTTATTCTGATTTCAAAATGAATTCAACGTGGTACTGAGCCAATCCGTCAATGGGCTTTTTGATGATGTTGCCCACCCGGTACCCTCGGTCGGCACAAGCCTTCTTCAGGGCGTCTTGGAAGTGGTAGGCCACACTTCCCACAAAATGAATGGGCATGGTTGAAGCACCTTCAAAACACGCAACATGCACGTCAAGGA
This sequence comes from Flavobacteriales bacterium, assembly GCA_002683345.1. GTDB lineage: Bacteria > Bacteroidota > Bacteroidia > Flavobacteriales_D > Sanyastnellaceae > UBA11663. Next base: position 2,285 of record NYSX01000057.1, on the reverse strand, counting down.
ATGCCTTGAACCCTTCGTCCAACCAGTCCTGAACAAACGGATCGGATTTGTGACGTCCAAGGAACGTCATGAAGCTCGCCAAAAACACGTTGGCATTGGGCTCTTGGTACACGCGCTTGGTGATGGACAACTTGTCCAAGCCGTATTGCTCCAGGAAATCATCGTGAATCGCTGCAGGCAGTTTGTGGTACAGGAACGAAGACAAGAGGCGCTTGCCAAACCATGAGCCGCTCCCCTCATCACCCAAGATGTAGGCCAACGCGGGCACTTCTTCTGTGACGGTCGTCCCGTCAAACATGCAGCTGTTGCTGCCGGTCCCAAGGATGCATGTCACCGCCGGCTCCCCAGTGTAGGTGCTGTAGGCCGCTCCGTCCAAGTCGTGTCCCACGTGGACCAAGGCGTTGGCAAACACGCGGCGCAGTCCCTCGGCAATCACCTCACAGAGCTCGGGCGAGCTCGACCCTGCACCATAGAAGTACACGCGATCCACGCTGTCAGCCACTTCCATGGCCTGAGAATTCGCATTCATTTCCCGTTCCACCAAGTCGGCGTCGTGGAAATACGGATTGAATCCCATGGTGTGGAATTCTCCGAGCTCCTGGCCATGTTCAGTGATGACCAACCAATCGCATTTGGTGGATCCACTGTCAGCGATGAGAACCTTCACAGCGCAAGTTTAGGCAAGGCGCTCTGCCAAATCCACCACGCGTGTGGCGTATCCGGCCTCGTTGTCATACCAACCGAAGACCTTCACCAGGTTTCCGGTGCACTTGGTCAGCGCGGCGTCAATGATGCAGCTGTGCGTGTTGCCCACGATGTCCACGCTGACAATGGGGTCCTCGCAGTACTGGAGAATGCCTTTCATGGGGCCTTCTGCAGCGGCCTTGAGGGCAGCGTTGACCTGCTCGGCGGTGGCTTCCGTCTTCAACGTGGCCGTCAAATCAGTCACCGAACCCGTGGGCGTGGGAACGCGCACGGCCATGCCGTCGAGCTTGCCCGCCAATTCGGGGAGCACGAGCCCCACCGCCTTGGCTGCGCCTGTGGACGTGGGAATCATGCTCAATGCAGCGGCGCGTGCACGACGCAAATCCTTGTGCGGTGCATCCTGCAAGCGCTGGTCTGCGGTGTAGGCGTGAATCGTGGTGATGTACCCCGTTTCCAAGCCAAACGTGTCGTTCAACACCTTGGCCATGGGCGCCAAGCAGTTGGTGGTGCAAGATGCGTTGCTGACGATGCGGTCGTCGGCCGTCAAAATGTCGTCGTTGACCCCGAGCACCACCGTCTTCAAGTCGCCCTTGGCAGGCGCAGAGATGATGACCTTGCCTGCACCAGCCGTCAAGTGTGCAGACGCCTTTTCAGCATCTGCAAACACACCTGTAGACTCGACCACGAGGTCGACCTGGCTGGCGCCCCATGGCAAATCGGCGGGGTTGCGCTCCGCGGTGATTTGAATCTCCTGTCCGTTCACCACCAAGTTGCCGTTGGACACGGCCACATCCCCGGGGAACAACCCGTGAATGCTGTCGTATTTGAGGAGGTGTGCCAACGTTTCGACGTCGGTCAAGTCGTTGATGGCAACCACTTGGAATGCAGGACGGCTGACCAATTGACGGAAGGCCAAACGGCCGATGCGGCCAAATCCGTTGATAGCAATGCGCTTCATGTATGTTCTGTTGAGTTGTTTCGTAAGGAAAGGTTAGATGGACAGAATCCGTGCGATGCGCACTTCGTCCTCGTTGATTTTACTTTTGGTGCTGATGGCGATTTCGAAGGGCGTCAGCTCGATTTTGTCGTCGATGACCCCGGCCATCACATCATTGTGACCCTGGCGAAGGGCCTCCACGGCGGCCACGCCCAAGCGTGACGCCAAGACGCGGTCGAAGCATGAAGGACTTCCACCCCGCTGCAAGTGGCCCAGCACCGTGATTCGGGTTTCGTACGTGTCGGTTTTCTCCTTCACGCGCTTGGCGATTTCGTAGGCGCCACCGTTGGGGTCGCCCTCCGCGACAATCACAATGCTGCTGGTCTTGTTGCTCTGCTCACCGGCTTGAAGCACCGCAACCAAATCGTCGATGCTCATCCCCATCTCAGGGGTCATGACCGCCACAGCTCCCGTGGCAATGCCGGACTTCAGGGCGATGAATCCACTGTCGCGGCCCATCACCTCCACAAAGAACAACCGGTTGTGGCTGTCGGCCGTGTCACGGATTTTGTCCACGGCGTCGATCACCGTGTTGAGCCCCACCGTGGCGGACGGCACAAACACGAGCTCGTCCCTCGCGGCG
>NYSX01000056.1 GCA_002683345.1 Flavobacteriales bacterium | reverse complement strand
GTGGTGGCCATGGATCCCAGACATGCAGAGGTGATGAAGGCCGTTGATGAGGTCTGGGTATGCAACACCGCAGAGGTGGACTATTTTGGCGAAGTGGTGGCGCATCCCGAATGGGTGCTCGAGGATCTGGCTGCATTGGTGCAATCCAATTCTGAGGGCCCCCATGGGGTGTTTGAAAAACTCGAGCGACCTTCCCAACAGCCATGAAGACCCGCCTTGTGTTTCTGTTGATGCTTTTGGCCCTCTGCCTGCATGTGGCCTTGGGCGAGGTGGACATTGCCTGGGGCGCGCTGTTGGGCGCGTTGTTGACAGGAGGGGAGGTGAATGAATTGCACGCCACCATCGTGAAAGAAGTGAGGGTGCCCCGGGCCACGACGGCCATGGTTTCTGGCACCTTGCTCGGATGGCTGGGCTTGCTCATGCAGACCTGGTTTCGGAATCCACTGGCAGGGCCAGGCGTCTTGGGAATCACCTCCGGGGGATCGCTCGGGGTCGCCCTGGCGGTGTTGCTTGGCTTGGCGTTGCCGGCGTGGATGGCGGCTGCCGTGGGGTGTTTTGCGGTGCTGCTGTTGATTGGCGTGGGGGCACGCCGCTTCGTGTCTCCCGTGACCACCTTGGTGTTCGGACTGATGATCAGCTATGCGGTCAGCGCCGTGGTGACGGTCTTGCAATCGTCAGCCACGGCTGAGGCCCTACAGACCTATGTGTTCTGGGGCATGGGGACGTTTGGCAAAGCCAGCTTGTTGCAGGCGATATCTTGCATGACGCTTCAATTGTTGTTGGGCATGTGGATGATGCGCCGCGCCAAATGGTTGGACATGTGGACGTTGGGAGAGGATTTGGCCCAAACCATGGGCGTCCCCAAAGCCCGCCTTCACTTGGAGATATTGTTGATCACCGGCCTTGTATTGGGCGTGGTGACCTCGGTGTGCGGTCCGCTGGCATTTCTTGGTCTGGCGACCCCACACGTCTACCGCTTTTTTCATCCCAAGCGTGGTCACTTGGACGCCATCCAAGGCATCGGCATGTGGGGTGGTTTGTTGGCGCTGCTCGCCGACGGCGTGGTGAGATGGACGGACAGCATGGCCATGCATTGGCCGTTGAATGCGGTGTTGGCCATCCTCGGTGCGCCTGTTGTGTTGGCCGTCTTGTGGAAACGAACCCACGATTGGTCATGAACTTGGTCTTGAACAACGTAAACGTGGGGCACAAGCATCCCTTGACAGGGCCCTTGACCATGTCTTTTGGAGCGGGGGGCATGCACGTTGTGCTGGGTGCCAATGGTGCGGGCAAGACCACCTTACTCCGAACCGTCCTGGGGGTCCAAGCACCCCTTGCCGGACACATCACCTTGGATGAAAGATCAGGTTCTCTGGACGCCAGCGACCCTCGCGCGTGGGGGAAGCATGTGGCCTTTGTGCCCTCCATGCCGCCCAAGCACGTGGGACTCACCGTGGCGGAAGTCCTGTCGTTGTCCGGCCCATGGGAGCAGGCGTTGTCGCATCACCCCCAGTTGGAGCCTTGGTTGAACCAAAGGCTGTCCACACTGAGCGACGGACAGGCGCAGCAAGTGATGGTCGCTCGGGCCATGCTGCAATCGAAAGATTGGTTGATGTTGGATGAGCCGACGGCTTTTTTGGACGTTCGCGGTCAACGACATCTCTGGGGGATGCTCACCACACACCTGAATCGGGGCGGAAGTGTGATGATGGCCACCCACGACTTGAGGGGCGTGCACCGATGGATGCAAGAGGCGTCTGCAGATGTCTTGGAGGTGAGTTCGATTCACGTGCTTTCGTCAAGCGGACTCTCCCCACTGGCCACCGACGCGTCATTGGACGCGATGGAAGAGGCCCAGGGGTGAACAAACGCCCTTCCCGCGAGGTAACGAGGTCGTACCTTTGCCCTCCTCGAGAACGACCCCACCATGCTAGAGCGCATTTTGATTGGATTGACTTTCGTCACCGTCTTCTTTTTGATCCTCGAAACCCTGACGTTTCGGTCGTTGTGGAAGGCCTACAGTGCGATGTCTTGGTGGCCCACCGCCAAAACCGTGTGGTGGTCCATCCACGTGGTGGTGTGGGCTGCGTTTTTGGCTGCGTTTTTCATGTGGCCCACGTGGCGAGGCACCCATCCGGTTCTGTTGCGCACCATCATGTCGGTGACGTTTGCATTGACCATCCCCAAGCTCTTCGTGAGTGCGATTCAATTGGTGGACGAGCTTCGTGCCTTGGGCGTGGTGGGTTGGCTGAAAGTGACTGGCCAAACCACCGAAGGCGCCATGGCCCGCGGGTCCTTCCTCAACATCCTCGGCCAAGGGGTGGGGGTGTTTGCGTTTTTGGGCATGGGCTACGGCATCACCCGCGGCAAATACGCGTACAAGGTGCGCGACATCCAGGTGCTTCACCCCAAGGTGCCCAAGGCGTTTGAAGGACTGAAAGTGGTGCAATTGAGCGACGCGCATTTGGGTTCGTTCGACGGAACACCTGAACCCGTGCTTGCCGCCCTGGAAAAAGTCCAGGCCCTGAAACCCGATGTGGTGTTGTTCACAGGTGATTTGGTGAACGAGTTGGCGCAGGAAGCGGAGCCCTGGGTTGAAGCTTTTGCCCAAATCAAAGCACCCTTGGGCAAGTTCAGCGTCATGGGCAACCACGACTATGCGGACTACGGTCCCTTCACCAAGGAGGAGCGCATTGCGAGCATCGCCCAGCTGAAGGACATCCAGTCGCGCATGGGCTTCAAGATGCTCGACAACGACCACGTGGTGTGGGAAAAAGATGGCGAGCGCATGGTGCTCTTGGGCGTGGAAAATTGGGGCAAAGGCTTCCGCCAAAGCGGCGATTTGGGCAAGGCCTTGGAAGGGAGCGGGGCAGAAGAGGCCTTCACGGTGTTGATGAGCCACGACCCCACGCACTACGAATTGGAAATCATGAACGACAAGGCTCCCGTGGAGTTGACCCTCAGCGGCCACACGCATGGGATGCAGATGGGCATCGAAATTCCATGGTTGGGCATCAAATGGTCACCCTCTTCCTTGACGTACAAGCGTTGGGGCGGGTTGTACCTCGAAGGCCAACAGTACCTTCATGTCAACCGCGGATTTGGCGTCTTGGGCTTTCCTGGGCGTGTGGGGATGCCCCCTGAAATCACCGTTTTGACCTTGGTTCAAGGCTCTCCTGAGGCCTAACTTCGCGCGGGCCTCGTGCCTTTTGTTTTAACCTGAATCTCTTCCTTCATGTCGGACGACAAGAAAGTCATCTTCAGCATGGTGAAGGTCAACAAGACGACCCCCACCGGCAAGCACATCCTCAAGGACATCTACCTCTCGTTTTTCTACGGGGCCAAAATTGGCATCATCGGAAACAACGGTGCGGGTAAATCCACGGTGATGAAAATCATTGCAGGCCTGGACGAGGCCTTTCAGGGTGACGTGGTGTGGGCCGATGGGTACACCGTTGGTTATCTCTCGCAGGAGCCTGAGCTGGATGAATCCAAGACAGTGCGAGAAATCGTGGAGGAAGGCACGCAGGAAATTGTGGACGTGTTGAAGGAGTACGAGGAGATCAACATGAAGTTCATGGACGAGGAGATCCTCAACGATCCCGACAAGATGCAAAAGCTCATGGACCGCCAGGCGGCCGTCCAAGACAAAATCGATGCCCTCGACGCGTGGGAGCTCGACACCAAGCTGAGCATCGCCATGGACGCCCTTCGCTGCCCGCCAGACGACCAAAAGATTTCTGAGTTGAGTGGGGGAGAGCGCCGTCGGGTGGCCTTGTGTCGCTTGTTGCTGCAGCAGCCTGACGTCTTGTTGTTGGACGAGCCGACCAACCACCTCGATGCGGAATCCATCGATTGGTTGGAGCAACACCTCGAACAGTACAAGGGCACGGTCCTGTGTGTGACGCACGACCGCTACTTCCTCGACAACGTCGCCGGATGGATTCTCGAACTCGACCGAGGCGAGGGCATTCCCTACGAAGGCAACTACGCGTCGTGGTTGGAGCAGAAGAGCAAGCGTTTGGCCCAGGAAGAGAAGCATGAGAGCAAGCGCCGGAAAGAACTCGACCGCGAGCTCGACTGGATTCGCCAAAGCCCGAAGGGGCGTCGCGCCAAAAACAAAGCCCGCATCAACAACTACGAGAGCATGCTTGCCGAGGGCACCAAGGAAAAGGACGCCCGACTCAACATTCCCATTCCCAACGGCCCGCGCCTTGGAAACAAGGTCATCGAGGCCAGCGGCCTGACCAAAGCGTTTGGGGACAAGCTCCTCGTGGAGAACTTGACCTTCCAACTCCCTCCTGCGGGCATTGTGGGCATCATCGGACCCAACGGCGCCGGAAAGACCACGTTGTTCCGCATGATCATGGGCGAAGAGACGCCAGACGGCGGAAACATCGACATGGGCGAAACGGTCAAGATTGGCTACGTGGACCAACGCCATGCGGACATTGACCCCAACAAAACCGTGTGGGAAGTCGTGTCAGGTGGCAACGAGCAGGTGGAGATTGGCGGTCAGCTCTTCAACAGCCGCGCCTACGTGAGCAAATTCAATTTCAACGGCGCCGACCAGCAAAAGAAATGCGGCGTGCTGTCCGGAGGGGAGCGCAACCGGCTTCACTTGGCCATGACCCTCAAGACAGAAGCCAACGTGCTGTTGCTGGACGAGCCGACCAACGACATTGACGTGAACACGTTGCGCGCATTGGAAGAAGGCATCGAAGGGTTCGCGGGGTGTGCCGTGGTCATCAGCCACGACCGCTACTTCTTGGACCGCATCTGCACCCACATCCTGGCCTTTGAGGGAGACAGCCAAGCGTACTGGTTTGAAGGCACATACAGCGAGTACGAGGAAAACCGCAAGAAGCGCCTGGGCGATGAAGGTCCCAAGCGCATCAAGTACCGCAAGCTGGTTCGGGGATGACGCCTCACCGTCCGTACGTCGGACGGTTTGCCCCGTCTCCCACAGGCCGCCTGCATCTGGGGTCCATGGTCGCAGCCGTGGCCAGCTGGTTGGACGCCAAAGTTCATGGCGGAAAGTGGCTTGTGCGCATGGATGACTTGGATCCGCCGAGGGAGGTGGCAGGTGCGGCAGACGACATTTTGCGCACGCTGGAGGGGTTTGGACTCACATGGGACGGCCCTGTGGTGTACCAAAGTCAACGTCACGAAAAGTATCGTGCGGCCTTGGAGGATTTGGTCCAGTCAGACTTCGCCTTTGGTTGCGCGTGCACCCGAAAAGTGTTGGCGGAAGCGAATGGATTGGAAGTGTATCCAGGGTTTTGTCGTGATGGCCTTCCAGCAGGTGTTGCGCCGAGATCCTGGAGATTCAAGATGCCCGATGCTCCCGCTTTGGCCTGGGACGACCGCATGCAAGGCATGCAGTCCATGGAACGCGAAGCCGTAGGCGATGTGACTGTCCTTCGCGCCGATGGCCATTGGGCGTACCACCTCGCGGTGGTGGTCGACGATGCAGCGCAAGGCATCACCGATGTGGTCCGCGGCGCGGATTTGCTGTCATCCACCGGGGCACACGTGGCCCTGCAACAAGCGTTGAATGCGGTGACTCCCCGTTACGCCCACGTGCCGGTGATGCAAAACAACCAAGGTCAAAAGCTCAGCAAACAAACCAAGGCTGCGCCAGTGGAGGTCAAAAATGCCTCTCAGGTGTTGTTGACGGTGTTCGAGCATCTCCATTTGGATGGCACTGCGCAGGAAGGGCTCGATCCGCCTGAAGTCATGCTCAACAAGGCTCTATCTGAGTGGAGCCAAAAGTGGAGGAAAGAAGAGGGAGCCTGAGGCTGCTTAGGAAGCAGAGTCGGCGATGTTGTTCTCCGCGGATTCGCTCCGGGGGTGGTACTGGCTGACTTGATCCTTCAAGAACCGGCCGTCCAAGTGGGTGTAAATCTCCGTGGTGGTGATTTGGGCATGCCCCAACATTTCTTGCACCGCACGCAAGTCCGCACCACTTTCAATCAAGTGGGTGGCAAAACTGTGGCGGAAGGTGTGGGGGCTGACGTTCTTCCGAATGCCGGCGGCCACAACGCTGCGCTTGAGCAACGTGAAAGCCATCTGACGGGTCATCTTGCGCCCTTGACGTCCCAAGAACAAGGTGTCTTCGTGTCCTTTGAGTGGGATGATGTTGGCGCGGTAGTGACTCAAGTAGTCGTCAATGGAATCACAGGCTTGCTGCCCGATGGGGACAACGCGTTCTTTGTTTCCCTTTCCGATGACGCGAACGAGCCCGTCAATGAGGTCCACTTTGGACAGTTGCAAATCGATAAGCTCCGACACGCGAAGGCCGCAGCTGTAAAGCACCTCAAGCATCGCTTTGTTTCGCACGCCTTCGCGACGGCTCATGTCCACAGCGTTGATGATTTGCTCAATTTCTTCGACCGTCAGCACATCGGGCAATTTGCGTTCAGGACGCGGAGCCTCAATCAACTGAATGGGGTCGGTGTCCATGATGCCTTCAATGCGCAGGTACTTGCAGAAGCTTCGGACACCGCTGAGCATGCGTGCTTGGCTGTTGCGAGCCAAACCGCGGTCGTACAAGTGACCCAGGAAACGTTCCACGTGTGGCAGCTCGATGTCCATCGGTGCCTTCACCCGTTCCTCGTTCACCGCAAATTCCATGAACTGTTTAATGTCCCGCATGTACGCCATCACGGAATTCTTGCTCAACCCCCTTTCGAGGACGAGGTAATCGTGATAGCCTTGCACAGAGGCCTTCCAATCGGTGGCGCGCGGAGACATGCTGTTTACGGGATCCAATTTTGGTTCGACAACAGCAGGGCTTCTTGAATGCTGATGCGTTCACCTTCAAGGGAGGCGGTGACAAAGGCGTCTGTGGCCGAGGTCGTTTCCCAAATGTGAGAACGCAAAGTATGGGCTGCAGCGTACGTGTCCTCTTCTGGAGTCAAGTACTTGTGCCAGCCCTCATGTCGGAAAATGGAATAGCCCCCTTGGTAATTGAGACTTGTGGATACCTCCTGCGCGGTCAAGTCCCTGTGGTTGGCGAGCAACTGCACAGAAAACGACAACCCCTCCAAGGGGCTTGAGTCCAGTTGGGTGTCTGTCGCAGTCAATGCTGACACCACAACTGACTGGGTGTCAGGTGATAGGTTCAGTTCCATGTTTTCATTCAAGGCAGGGGAATCCCCAACCCATTCAACACCTGCAATATGCGATGTTTTCGTCCGAGTTCCAAACGCGACCTCCATTTCCCCATCGAAGGCCGCGTTTTGCACGTTTGAGGCACATTTGAGCTTGTAGGAAGGGATCAAGGAATGGGCTCCAGGAGCTTGGAACCATAGGAAAATCTGTGCGTTTTCTTCCTTGCGGAGGGAGGCTCCTGCGGATTCGATCACTTCACAAGTGCAGTGCTGAGGGATGTATTCGGTGATTTTGACGAAAGCGCCTTCCTGAACCTGACTTACCGTCAACGTGACCTCAGCAAGGTTGTCTTGGAGTCGCTTGGCGGTCCGTTGCGCTTCAGGTTCGGGAGAACTCCCTTCTGGTGCATTGCCCGGAAGCACAATGGTGCCCAGCGTCCATCGTTGTCTCTCGCCATGTGCGATGTGCTCCCATGCGATGTCCAACAGGGGAACGTCCGGAGTGGCACGGAGTTCGTCCCATTCCAAATGCAAGGTGAGCGACATGACTTCAGGATGGTCTCGCCACATCCAATGATGCGTGTTGTTCTTGATCCAATGTTCGTCAGAGGAAAGCGGCGATGAGTGCACCAAGAGAAGGGGAGAGGATGGACTTGGAACAAGGCTGAGTTTGCTCAAGTCGGTCTCGCCGGTTGTGGCCAACGTCATTTCGACGACACAAGCTTTTTCGGTGCGTTCAACGACATCCCATTCGAGCACAGGTGTGGGGGAATCCACGAGGGCGACAAGCAGGGAGAACAAGGGGAGAAGGATGGGGGCAATCACAGTCCAAATCTCGGCGCCTCAATCCATGAAAATGAACCTGTCAGTGGCGGAATGCTCACGGTGCGTGGTGCACAAGTCCGAAGCACGCGGAGGGCTTGACAGGCTCTAAAAAACGAGAAAAGAAAAATCCCGCTCCGACGTTTCGGAGCGGGACCAACTTAACCAAATTATCACTTGATGCTTAGCTCTTCGCTAAACTCACTTTAACAAGCCGAAAATACAGCGGTAACACCACGCAGGCAAATTTTTCGGTCGATTCTTTGAGAAATAGAATGTTAAGAAGTGGAATTTTGGAGGGGCCACTACTTTTGTTGATGTGATGAGCGCAAATTGAAACGCATTGCTTACATTTGCACTCCTAATTTTGCAACCATGAAAGAAGGCATCCACCCCGACAACTACCGCTTGGTGGTATTCAAGGACATGAGCAACGAATACGCTTTTTTGAGCAAGTCGGCTGCTGAGACCAAGGAAACCATTCAGTGGGAGGACGGCAACGAATACCCCCTCGTCAAAGTGGAAGTGAGCCACAAGAGCCACCCATTCTACACAGGGAAGGCCCAGTTCGTGGACACTGCAGGTCGCATCGACAAGTTCCGTCAGAAGTACGGGAAGTTCGATAAGAAGGCCAACAAGGAGTAAAACTTCAAAGCGTTCCATCAAAAAAAGCCTGCGACATCGCAGGCTTTTTTTGTGCCCTTCCTTTTGAGGAGAATTGTAGGGTCAAGCGCGCTGAATCGGCTCGATTCGTTGGATGGTCAAGCCGTAGCCCACAGGACCTGTTGGCTGCTCAGAGTTGCTCAACAACACCAAGTTTTTGATGTGGAGGGAACGGAGGATTTGTGCCCCAATGCCGCGGTCTTTGGAATCGAGTTGCGGGAAACTGCCATGTTGTTTGGCACGCTTCATCTCACTGTAGGCGTTCAGTTCGTCGGCCAATCCGCCACCGTGACGTGTCTTGTTGAGGAAGATGACTGCCCCTTTGCCTGCGGCTTGGATCTGCTTCATGGCCTGGTGCAGCTCGGGCCCCTTGCCAAAGTCGGTCACTTGGAAAATGTCCGCAACCATGCTCGACGCGTGAATGCGAACGGGCACGGCCTCGTTCTCTGTCCATTCTCCCATGACCAGCGCCAAATGGTCGACGTCGTTGGTGGTCTGGCGGAAATTGATGGCCTTGAACGCCCCAAACGCGGTGTTGAGCTCCACTTCTGCGGTGGATTGAATCAGGCTTTCGTGTTCCAGACGGTGCGTGATCAAATCGGCAATGGACACGAGCTTCATGTTGTGAAGCTTGGCCAACTCGATCAGTTCGGGAAGCCGAGCCATGGTTCCATCTTCGTTCATGATTTCCACGATGACCCCCGCGGGTTTGCATCCCGCCAAGCGCGCGAAGTCCACAGCGGCCTCGGTGTGGCCAGGTCGACGAAGTACGCCTCCGGGCTTGGCGCGCAACGGGAAGATGTGTCCGGGCTTGCCCAATTCGCTGGGCTGCGTTTGTGGATCAATGAGTGCCTGGATGGTTTTGGCCCGATCGCTGGCAGAAATGCCGGTGGTGCATCCGTGCCCCATCAGGTCGACAGAGACGGTGAACGGCGTTTCGTAGGCCGCGTTGTTGGATTGCACCATCAAATCCAGTTCCAATTCGTCGCAGCGTGACTCAAGCAGAGGCGCACAGATCAAGCCCCGTCCATGGGTGGCCATGAAGTTGACGACTTCAGGCGTGGCGTGTTCCGCCGCGATGAGAAAATCGCCTTCGTTTTCGCGGTCCTCGTCGTCGACGACGATGATGATCTCTCCGCGTCGAATGGCCTCGATGGCTTCAGGAATCGTGTTCAGTTGCGACATGTGACGCGAAGGTAATGCGGTGAAGGGCTGCAGCGCGTGCGGGGGTTATCTTTGAGGCATGATTCGACCGATTGTGGCCTACGGAGATCCCGTGCTGAAGAAAGAAGCGGAGGATGTGGAACAAAATCACCCCGACTTGTCCTCGTTGATTGACGACATGTGGGAGACCATGTATGCCGCAGATGGCGTGGGTTTGGCCGCACCACAAATCGGCCTGTCTCTGCGTTTGTTTGTCGCGGATGGAAGTCCTTTTGGAGAAGGGGAAGATGGGGATCCCGGGTGTCGTGATTTCAAGCGGGTCATGATCAACCCCGTGCTTTTTGACATGTCCGAGGAGGAAAACGTCATGGAGGAGGGGTGTTTGAGCATTCCCGGCATTCGCGAACCGGTGACCCGTCCCATCAAATTGGGGGTGGAGTACTTCGACCAAGATTGGAATTTGGTGGAAGAGCAGTTGGATGGCTTGGCCGCGCGCATCGTCCAACACGAAAACGATCACCTCGATGGATTGATGATTCCCGACCACATCCCAGCGGCCAAGCGACTTCTGCTTCACGGCAAGCTCCGGGACATTGGGTTGGGCAAGGTGCCAGTGGACTACAAAATGCGTTTTCCCAAAAGCAAAAAGCGTGGCTAAATCTCGGTGGCAAGATTTGGCGGGGGTGGCAATGGTCCTGGGGGTTTTGCTCTTTTCGTGCGGCCCTCAGCAGCCTTCGTTGCTTCACGAGATCCAAGAATTGGAACGCGTCGCGTTCGAAGGCGACTCGCTGCGTGTGGACATTCGGCAATCCTTGTTGATCAAATACGCGGAGTTTGCCCGCGTGGAGGGGGGGCATGCCTTTGTCCCCGAAGCGTTGTTTCGTCGTGCAGACTTGCTGATTTCTGCGGGGAAATTTGACGAGGCCATTCTGCAATTGCAGGATGTGCATGACGGTTATCCCACGTTTGACAAGAGACCGCTCTGCGCGTTTCTCGTGGCCTTCATTTACGACGAGCATCTCAAGGACCGCGAATTGGCCGTTCGGGCATACGAACGCACGATGGCCCTGCATCCAGATTCGCCAGAAGCCATGCTGGCCCAACAGAGCTTGGTACTCCTTCCTTGAAGGATTAGGAGTGCGTTGTTGTGGCGAGTAATTTTGCGCCCAAATCAACCGAAAGCATGAGTCAATTTCCTGCCGGGGTCCTCACCGGATCTCAAGTGTCAGACGTTTGGGCACACGCCAAAAAGCACCAGTACGCGCTTCCCGCAGTCAATGTCATTGGAAGCAACAGCATCAATGCGGTCATGGAGACTGCCAAAGCAGCGGATTCTCCAGTCATCATTCAGTTTTCCAACGGCGGGGCCAAGTTCAATGCAGGCAAGTCGTTGTCCATGGATGCGCAGCAATCTGCGGTCCTCGGGGCCATTGCCGGTGCGCACCACGTGAACACGTTGGCCGAGGCTTATGGCGTCTCGGTGATTCTTCACACCGACCACTGCGCGCGGAAACTTCTTCCCTGGGTGGATGGCTTGCTTGAAGCGGGTGAAAAGCACTTTGCGGCCACAGGAAAGCCGTTGTTCAGCTCGCACATGATTGACCTGAGCGAAGAGAGCCTTTCGGAAAACCTCGAGACGTGCGCGGCCTACTTGAAGCGCATGGCGGCCATCGACATGCACCTTGAAATCGAGCTCGGCGTGACGGGTGGTGAGGAAGATGGCGTGGACAACACCGACATCGACAGCAGCCGGTTGTACACGCAGCCTGAGGAGGTCGCGGAAGCCTATGAAATGCTCCGAGCCATTTCTCCCAACTTCACCATCGCAGCAGCATTCGGAAACGTCCACGGGGTGTACAAGCCTGGGAACGTGGAGTTGCGCCCCAGCATTTTGAACGACTGCCAGAAGCACATTGAGGAGAAGTTCAACACCGAGGCGCAACCTGTGGAATTTGTGTTCCACGGCGGAAGCGGTTCGAGCCTGGAGGAGATTCGTGAGGCCATCGGGTACGGCACTGTGAAGATGAACATCGACACCGACATGCAATGGGCCTTCTTGTCAGGCGTGCGCGATTACGTGCAAGGCAAGGCGGATTACCTCGCAGCCCAAATCGGCAACCCGGAAGGAGAGGATGTGCCCAACAAAAAGCACTACGATCCACGCGTGTGGTTGCGGAAGGGAGAGGAGGCGTTTGTGGCGCGTTTGACCCAAGCGTTTGAAGACTTGAACGCCACGGGCAGTCAATCCAAGTAACCATGACAAACGGGCAAGCGTGGCGGCCTTTCCGGCTGTCCGATTCTGAGGCGCAAAAGAGGCTGGAGGCCTTGGCCTCGGAGAAGCGGGACATGGATGTGCGGGATGCGTTTGCGCAAGACGCCTCACGTGTGGAGACTTTGTCCTGGGATTTGGAGGGGCTGCACGTCGATGCGTCCAAGCAAAGGTGGGATGAAGAGGTGAAAGACGCGTTGGTCGCCTTGGGCGAAGAAGCAGACTTGTCTGGCGCCATCGCGGACTTGTTTGGGGGTGTCAAATTGAACACCACAGAAGGCAGGGCAGTGTTGCACATGGCGCTGCGCGGAGAAGCGGAAGATGGATTCGAGGTGGATGGACAAGATGTCATGCCCGAAGTCCTCGCGGTTCGCGGGCGCATGCTCGACTTTGTGGACAAGGTGTACGCCTTGCACGCGAAGGGCGAAGTGACAGACGTGGTCAACATTGGGATTGGTGGCTCTGACCTCGGACCCGCCATGGCGGTGAAAGCCCTGCGGCGCTTCTCTTGCGGTCCCCGGTGTCATTTCGTGAGCAACGTGGACGGCGCCCATGTGGCTTCGGTGTTGCAGGACTTGGACCCTCAAACGACCATGATTGTGGTTGTCAGCAAGACCTTCACCACGCAAGAGACGATGGCCAATGCCCGCATTGCCAAGTCATGGCTTGAAGCGGGGGGAGGAGCGGCATCCAAAAAGCTTGTGGCGGTCTCCACCAATTTGGAAGGAACGCGCGCCTTCGGCATTTCAGAGGACCAAACCTTTGGGTTTGAAAATTGGGTCGGCGGCCGCTACTCCATGTGGGGACCTGTCGGTGTGTGCATCGCCTTGTCCATTGGTTCGGAACACTTCAAATCATTCCTGGCGGGTGCCCGTGCCGTTGACCAACATGTGCGACACACGTCCTTGGACGCGAATGTGCCCGTGCTCCTCGCCCTTCTCGGACACTGGAATCAGAATGCCCTCGGATTCCGCTCCCACGCCGTGTTGCCCTACGCCGAAGACCTTGGTCGGTTGCCGGCCTATTTGCAGCAAGCCGACATGGAGAGCAATGGCAAATTCGTGGGGCGCGACGGGCAGCCAGTGACTTGGAACACAGGCGCAGTGGTGTGGGGAGAACCGGGCACAAACAGCCAGCACGCGTTTTTCCAGTTGCTCCACCAAGGAACGGAGATTCACCCCGTCGACTTCGTGGCCTTCAAATCGCCCACAAGCGAGCACGAGGGCATGCACCGGATGCTTTTGGCCAATGCGCTGGCGCAGGC
>NYSX01000055.1 GCA_002683345.1 Flavobacteriales bacterium | reverse complement strand
GGCCCTGGAGGCGGTCTTCACCCGCTTCCAACCGGCCGACCGTCGCGTCTCGGGCGTATTTTCACGGGCCATGGAAGGGTCCGAAGCCTACGACAACGTCCGCGCCCTCAGCGACGCGTTCGCGGCCCGTGCCGGCCGCCGTCCACGCATCCTCGTCGCCAAAATGGGGCAGGACGGCCACGACCGGGGCGCTAAGGTCGTCGCCTCGTCTTTCGCCGACCTCGGCTTCGACGTCGACCTCGGCCCGTTGTTCAGCACGCCCGCCGAAGTGGCACGCCAGGCCATCGAAAACGACGTTCACGTGGTCGGCGTCAGCACGCTCGCGGCCGGCCACCTGACCCTTGTGCCAGGCCTGATTGAAGCCCTGCGTGAGGCAGGCCGCCCCGACATCCTGGTCGTGGCTGGCGGCGTGATTCCACCGGGTGACCACGAAGCGCTGTACAACCACGGCGTCGTCGGCGTCTTTGGGCCCGGAACGCCCATCACGACGAGTGCCAAGGACATCCTCGATTTGTTGCTTGAGTCATACATAAAATGAGTTATCAACGGCGGGATTTGGTTTTGGCGCAGGAAGCCACGATATTGGGTCCAGACGCGATATTTCGACGTTGAATGAACCATTCGTACTCACCAAACACCTTTATCATGAGTCACTTCTCTCTGTTCACAGCGCTGGTTGTGAGTTTGTCTTGCGCCACGAGTTGGGGGCAAAAGACCATTCAAAATCCCCCCGCAGGTACTGCGGTCCCAGGCGAGGTCATTGTCAAATTGGACAATCGATTCCAGCCGGAGGCCATCACGGACAAAGGCATTTTCTACCATGGCATTCCTGCGGATTTGCAATTGAAGGAAACCTTGAGTGCGCTTTCTGGCATCTACCTGTTCAGCTACGACGATGTGGCGATGAATGAGGACATGATGCTGCGTACGTTGAACGGATTGCCGTTTGTGGAGGCGGCACAGTTGAATCACTATGTCGAAGAGCGCGCCACGCCCAATGATCCACAGTTTGGTTCGCAATGGCACCACATCGACGACTCGGACAACGACATCGATTCTGACCTTGCATGGGACATCACCACAGGCGGAACCACGGCGAACGGAGACCGCATTGTTGTGGCCGTTCTTGAAGGTGGTGGTTCCAACTACAACCACGTGGACCTCATTGACAACCACTGGGTCAATTCGGCGGAAGTGCCTGGAAACGGCATCGACGACGACGGCAATGGGTTTGTCGACGACTACAATGGCTGGAACGCTGGAAGCAACAACGATGCGATTGCGGCGGGTGGTCACGGGACATCTGTCAGTGGGATGATTGGCGCCACAGGCAACAACAGCAATGGCGGTGCAGGCGTGAATTGGGATGTAGACATCATGCAAGTTGACATGGGAGGTGGTCTCACCGAATCCAATGTGATTGCAGCGTACAACTACCCCTACACCATGCGTAACCTCTACAACACGTCGGGGGGGACGCAGGGTGCGTTCGTTGTGGCAACCAACGCCTCTTGGGGCATTGACGGTGCGAACCCCGCAAATTACCCTGTGTGGTGCGCGTACTATGACGATTTGGGCGCTGTGGGCATTTTGAACTGCGGAGCCACGGCCAACAACAACGTCAACATCGATGTGGTGGGAGACATGCCCACGGGATGTGGGTCGGACTACATGGTCGCTGTGACGGCGACCAACAGCAGTGACGTGCGCACATTCTCCGGCTACGGAGCGACGACCATTGATTTGGGTGCCCCCGGTGAGAACGTGTTCTTGCCCTCGGGTTCGACCGGATATGGTGGAACGTCGGGCACGTCATTTGCAAGCCCATGCGTGGCAGGTGGCATCGCCTTGGTGTACAGCGCGCCTTGTGCAGACCTTGCGTCCAACGCCCTCTTGACACCACAAGCCACGGCTGACGCCGTTCGCAGCTACATCTTGAACGGGGTGGACCAAGTGGCCAACCTCGCGGGTGAGACTGTCACAGGAGGACGCTTGAATGTGCGCAATGCGCTCGACTTGGCCATTGAGGACTGCAACCCGGACATCGGGTGCACCGACCCTACGGCCTGCAACTACAGCCCCGAAGCCATCACGGACAACGGCTCTTGTCTGCAATTTGACGATTGTGGCGTGTGCGGTGGCGACAACAGCTCTTGTACAGGTTGCACGGACCCCGTGGCATGCAACTACGATGCCGAAGCGACCATTGAAGATGGATCTTGCATTGACGGCACAGGCATCACCATTGCTGTCGGAGGCGGCTCTTGGGATGGTGAGATCGGATGGTCTTTGGATTTGAATGGTGAGGTCTTCGCCTCTGGCGGTGCCGGCACGGTCACGGCTTGTTTGCCCGAAGGTTGCTTCACGTTGAGCATGACCGATTCCTACGGCGACGGATGGAACGGTGCGATTTACACGCTTTCTGCTGCCGACGGCACGGTGATTGCGACCGGCGATTTGGATACGGCCCAACAAGGCGATGGGTCTACCCAAGGTTCGGATGTGGTCCAAATTGGCGTCGATTCCTGCGGCTTGGGTTGCACTGACGCGACAGCTTGCAACTACGACCCAGACGCCACCCTCGACGACGGTTCTTGCAATTTTGATTGCAACGGATGCACCGATCCAGCAGCGTGCAACTACGACCCCACGGCAACCCAAGACGACGGTTCATGCACGGTGAACGACGATTGCGGGGTGTGTGGCGGCGACAACAGCACATGCACAGGTTGCACCGATGCAGCCGCGTGCAACTACGATCCTTCTGCGTTGTTTGACGACGGCTCTTGCCTCGCCAACGACGAGTGTGGTGTGTGCGGCGGTGACAACAGCACGTGCGGCGGATGCACCGATGCCACGGCGTGCAACTACGACCCCGCTGCGGTCATTGACGACGGCTCTTGCATCTTCGGAGGTGAAGGGGTGACAGTCACCATTTTGACGGACAACTACCCTGGAGAAACGACTTGGAGTTTGACGGACATTTCTGGCACCGTGGTGGCATCTGGTGGCCCTTATGCCACGCAGGCGGTGGAAGAAGTGACGCAAGTGTGTGTGGCGCCCGGCTGCTACACCTTCACCATCAACGACTCCTTCGGCGACGGAATTTGCTGTGCTTACGGAACGGGCTTGTACACTGTGTCCTCTCAAGGTACGGTGCTTGCCACCGGCGGTGAATTTACGGACTCAGAGAGCGCCGATTTCTGTCTGGGCTCAGGATTTGGCTGCACGGACGAAACGGCGTGCAACTACGATGCAGAAGCGACAACCGACGACGGTTCATGTGATTTCACCTCTTGCGTGGGCTGCACAGATGCGGACGCCTGCAACTACAACCCAGGTGCAACGGTGGACGATGGCTCTTGTGTGATGCCCGATCCAGTGGACGGTTGCACGGACACATGTGACTTCCCTGTGTCTGTCAGCGAAGCTGCATTGGCCCAAACACTGGCGGGAACCGCGGTCGAATTTGGCGCCTACGGCACCTTGTCTTCGCTCGAAGTGACATTGGATTGGTCCCAAGCGGAGGGTACCGGCGCGTGGCCCGCTGACCTTTTGGTTGAACTTGGCTTGCCAGACGGCAGCTGTGTGGCTCTGGGTGGATACGATGTGACAAGTGCGACCTGCACGGACTTGGGCAACTACACCGTGGTGTGGCCAGAGACTTGGGCAGTCAGCACGGCCGGCACCTACACCGCATCCATTGACCTCAGTGGCGCGTCGTTGAGCGGCACGGGCTTGTGGTCCATCACCCTCATCAACGGGTGGGCGACAGGTGGTTCTTCCAACTACGACGCGACGTTCACCATGACGGGCTTGTGCACTTCGGATGACATTGACATCACGGGCTGCACCGACGCCACAGCGTGCAACTACAACCCCAATGCCACTGCAGACGATGGCTCTTGCGAATTCGACAGCTGCACAGGTTGCACGGATGCTGCGGCATGCAACTACGATGCTGCGGCGACGATCGACGACGGTTCTTGCGAATTCGACAGCTGCGCAGGTTGCACTGATACTTCGGCATGCAACTACGACCCTTCGGCGACCATTGACGATGGCTCTTGCTTGCAATTGGATGCGTGTGGCGTTTGTGGCGGCGATGACAGCTCTTGCAGCGGTTGCACAAATCCTGATGCGGACAACTACGACCCCAATGCCATCGTGGACGACGGCAGCTGCATTGTCACGCCAGATTGTCCCGAAGACTTGAACAACGACGGATTGATTTCTGTCGCAGACATCCTGGCTTTGTTGGCCGACTTCGGATGCACGTCGGATTGCGATGCGGACCTGAACGGGGACGGCGCAACCAACGTGAACGACATCTTGCAGATTTTGGCCGCGTTCGGAGGCCAGTGTGACTGATTCATCGGATGATCCGATGCAGAAAGGGCGAGCCTCGGCTCGCCCTTTTTGTGTCTTATGAAGCGTGGTTTTTTGCGTTGTCCTGGCGCTGAACTCGTCCGCAAATGGCGCTTAGCAAACGGTGCCAAAGGCACTCAATACGGCGAGGACATCGTTGACGCCGACCGTGCCGTTCGCGTCGAGGTCAGCCGTGCAGTCGACGGTGCATCCAAACTCCCCGAGCACCATCAGCACGTCGCCCACACCCACGGCACCGTCTCCCGTCAAGTCCGCGGGACAGTCGCCGCCTGACGGACCTGCATTGGGTGCGTTGGGCGTGGGAGGGGTGTTTGTGCCTGGCACGAACGTGGTCCATGTGTCTGCGCCGTCTGTCACGCGACCGTAGCTTGTGTTGGGCAATTGTTGCGTGTCCCATGCGATTTGGTCCACACACCGCCAGCCAAACTCATCCCACACGCTCAGAATCAAATCATCTCCAGAGGACTCGACGTTGAAGGAGGTGTGCAAGGGGCCGTCCTCGGGGTCGTTGTCGCACCAAAGCACCCGGTGGTCTCCGGCATCAACGGTGAAGGAAGGGAATGTGAAACGCTGGGGTTCACTTCGTCGGTTGGTGAGGTGGAGTCCAGCCACGTTGACGGGAGCATCTCCCGTGTTCACGATTTCCACCCAGTCGGCATACCCACCGGCCTCGTCGGTCACAAAGGTGCTGTTCAACGCCATCACTTCATTCAAGCGGAACGGGTTGTTGGGGGCGCGGCTGATCCAAGCTTGAGCGGGGACACAGGGGTCTGTGGGTTGTGCGCCGTCGCTGTACGTTGCGGACGTGTACCAGCTGACCTGGTCGGCCTCGGGCAGGTGCACTTTCAATCCGTGCCGGCCATCTTGGGCAGCGCCGTCTCCGCTCAGTCCGTCGTCATTCATGGACAAAGTTTGATAGGGGCCTGCGTCCACGCTGAGGTGAAGCTGCACGGACAATGGCGATCCAGCAGCCTCCGCTTTGATGCGAAGGGTGTCGTCCACCACAGGGGTGTAAGCCCATGCCTGAATGTCTCTCGGGAACTGGGCGTCTGACGTTTGGCTGTAGGCCGACGGCGCCCTTTGGTTCACGTACGTGGCGATGCCTTGCGGCACGTGGCCGCCCCATCCCGTGGTAAGGCTGTTCAGAAAGGCGTCGTCGTCGAAGCCGTAGTCGTAGGTGCGGTAGACGTCCTCCAAGGCCGCCGAGGTCAACATGGTCTTCAACGAATTGCCGTGTTGCAGCCAAGCTGACCCCGTGAAGGAACCGTTGTCAATCAAGTCGTGGATGTACCATCCGAGGCGCGTTCGGTATTGCTCCACACCCATCATGCGGTCGTACAGGGGTTTGGTTCCCCATTGGTCCCAATCGTAGACATTCTGGTCCACCCAATTGCCGCCCCACTCGATGCCACAGGTGTTGTCGACGTCGTAACTGAACATCATCAATCGACCGTCGGAAGGGCGCTCATAGAGGTAAAAGTTGTTTTGGTTTCCGATGTAGTTGTCCCAATGCCCGACGAGGATTTCCACCGCGGCGAGCCGCAGGAACCCATCGACATCGAAAATGGCTTCGAGTTCACATTGGAAGTCTGCTTCGCTGGCGGTGCCTACGGTGTGGCACAGGTCACGGATGGCAGAGTAGTCGTCCTCGGTGTTGTTGGTTTTCAATTCGTAAGTACGCTGTTCTGAATTCCAGGGAGGCGTGAATTTGTAGGCTTCTGGATTGTCGCCCAGGTCAGCCAAATCGGCAGGGTAGGTGCACTTCCACAGGTTGCCGTGGTCGTGTTTGAATCGCTTTTGGATGAACTCCTCGTCCACGTGTTCGACGTGGATGTACAGGCCTTTGTATTCGTCGTTGATGTACAGTCGAACATGGCTGATCCGCGGGGCGATGTATCCCTGCGCCCGCATGTATTCCCACACCATGCGCGCCCGCATCATGGAGGGGTCATTGTGATTGCCATTGAGGTTCATTTTCTCAAGGCCGTTCCATTTTCCGCCTGCGGTGAACGTGTTGAAGCTCACCTTGAAGCTCTTCTTGGCCGCGTTGCGTGAAGTGTTGCCACGAAGCCGAATCCCCACATTGCTCACGGTGTCTATGCCCGCGGAAGATTCATAGACAAAGGTCCCAGGCCACTCTTCGTTGGAGTAGGCGTTGTCTGGGTTGAGGATGAAGTCGAGGTCGGGTTGGGCCAAAGTCAACCTCACCGAGGCCACTTCGTCCGCCAAAAAGGCGGGACCCAATTCGGGCACGTAGTCTTGTGCTTGGGTGGTCGTGCCCGCGAGGAAACCGCCCACAGTGACCCAAAACAGGCGCTGACAGAAATGCTTCATGTTATCCTAAGATACGGATGGGGTTGCGAAGCCCATTGAGAAAGTCCTTGACTGGCATGGCGGGTTTGCCTTGGGGTTGAATGCGGGTCAGGGAGAGGGTGCCCGTTCCACACGACACGGACAGGGTGTCCTTGGACACGTGGACCGTTCCAGGTTGGCCGCCAAAGTCGGCATCGGTGCGTTCGCTGGCGTGCACCCGCAACGTGTCGCCGGAAGGAAGGGTCGTCCACGCCCCGGGGAAGGGATTCAAGCCACGAATTTGGTTGTGGATGTCTTCGGCGGGGCGGCTCCAATCGATGCGTCCGTGGTCTTTGAAAAGCTTGGGTGCCTCTTTGGGGATCACGCCATCTTCAAGTAAGGATTCTTGGGGAACCGGATTGGCAGTTCCTTCAGCCAGCGCATCGATGGAACGCACCAGAAGGTGCTTGCCCGCTTCCAAGAGGCGGTCGTGCACGACCCCCGTGGTGTCGTCCGGCTCAATGGGGATCTCCACGCGGTCCAACACATGGCCGGTGTCGATTTCATGCTTCAGCAAGAAGGTGGAGGCACCTGTCGTGGTTTCACCATTCAAGACTGCCCAATGGATGGGCGCAGCTCCCCGGTATTGAGGCAGGAGGGAGCCATGAAGGTTGATGGTGCCGAGACGTGGCCGGTTCCAAACCACCTCAGGCAACATTCGGAAGGCCACCACGACGCCCAAGTCGGCGTTCCAAGCATCCAGCTGGTCGTGAAAGGTCTCGTCCTTGAGTTTTTCGGGTTGGGCGAGGGGCAGGTTGTGCTGGA
The DNA here is from genome assembly GCA_002683345.1 of Flavobacteriales bacterium. GTDB lineage: Bacteria > Bacteroidota > Bacteroidia > Flavobacteriales_D > Sanyastnellaceae > UBA11663. The sequence continues at coordinate 7,953 of NYSX01000055.1, read as the reverse complement.
GCGCGACTTTTTTGACGTCGCTGGCGCGCAAGGATCGGCCACGTCCGGCAGGACGGTCAGGGGCAGTCACCACGCCGACCACCTCATGGCGACTCTGGAGCAATTGTTCAAGGCACGTGGCAGCGAACAAAGGCGTTCCGAGAAACACCACACGCAAGGAAGGCGAAGCATCTGAAGACAAACTCATGTCGCAAAGGTCAGGCGCTTTCGGCCTCCTTCAACGAAGGGTGGCCCTGACGCCAAGGCAGGACTCGAAGCGCGCCAGCCGCGCCCACAATCATGCAGATGAAATAGATCCAGTCGGCCCGCCAGATGACGTCAATGGGTTGCGTCCACACCAAGGTCACGGCATAGGCCACGACCACGTAGATGCCCACAGAGATGAATTCAATGAGGAACACGGGTTTTGTGTAGCCCGAGCCTTGAAGGACGGAAATGAGGATGGAGGAGAGGGCGTAAAACTGAAGGGCCACGAATGCCGTGCCGAGCGTGGCAGCCATGGCATCGCGACCAGGAGATGGCTCAAAAAAGTGGCTCGCCAACCAATCCGGATAGAAGAGGTAGCCGTGGGTCAAAAGCCACACGCCCCCATAGCTCAGGGCCGCCAGCTTGAGAATGGCTGGGACGAGTTCCTGTGATCGTCCTTCGCCAATGAGGGTGCTGACGACGGTGCGTGTGGTTTGGCCGAGGCCGCTGCAAATGACAAACGCCAGCATGAAGGCATTGCGCGTCAAGTGACTGACTTTGAGTTCCATCATGCCCACGCGCTCGACAAAAAAGAAGAACGAGGCCCATGTGGCGATGGTCATGCCAAATTGGGCCATCACAGGCGCCGACAACGACCACCACTGTCGTTCCATGGCCCGGTTGCGCTCGGCTCGGCCCATGTACGCCGCGGGGTGGGTCTTGCGGCTGGCCCAAAGCCACGCGAACAAGGCGCCCAAGCACTCGGCTGTGAAAGAAGCGTAGGCCGCACCCTGCGCGCCCATGGCGGAGCCGCCCCACCATCCCTCGACCCACATGGCATCGAGGACCATGTTGGTGCCGGCCATGAGGAGGGCGAGGACGAGGATGGGGCGTGTTTTGGCTTGGCCAATCCAGTCGGCTTCCACCGCCATGAGCACCGCAAAAGGAATCAGGCCCCAGGCCCGCACGCCGAGAAACGGTTCAAAGACGGCTTGGACATCAGGGTTTTGGAGGAGGAGTTTCCAGCCACCCAGCGCATTGATGCCCAGCACCACGATGGCGAGCAGCAGTCCCAGTGCGCCCAGTCCCATGCGTCCGGCCCTGAAGGCGTGGGCCATTTGGGCAGGGTCGTTTTGGCCTTTGAAACGGGCGACGAGGATTTGGATGCCCACACTGCCCCCAGCAACGATCATGGTGAAGGTGAGGTAAATGAGCCCCGCGTTCCCTGCGCCGTTGATTTCAAGCTCCCCGGCACGGCTGAGGAAGAAATTGTCCGTCAGGACCACGAGGAATTGCACGAGGCTTCCCAACGAAATGGGCACGGCAATGCGCAGCAAGTTGCGGATGCCCGTGTCCAAAGGCGCCCCTGACGACTTGTTCTCCGTCATGAGAGGGCGGCCAACGTGGGCGGTGGGGTGAGGCCGTGACGGGCCAAAATGCCTTGGGCGTTGCGGACCGACTTGAAGATCCACTCGGCATTCAACACAGCTCGCTCGTCGGGATGAAGCTGCCATGCCAGGTCCGATTGCTCCAGTCGTGTGCGCAGCCGTTGCATCAGGATGGCCGCCGCCACGCTGATGTTGAAGCTCTCTGCAAATCCGTGCATCGGGATTTCGACAAAGGCGTCTGCGTGCGCCATCATGAAGTCAGAGGCACCTGAAAATTCCGTTCCCATGACAAGGGCAACAGGCCGATCGATCGGCAGGTTCTCTGGCGTGTGGCCCTCGGCGTGTGGTGAAGTGACCACGACCTGGATTCCTTTGGCTTTCAGCGATTCCACACATGCCAAACGGGGGTCAGGTGCGTGCAGATACCGATGCAAGTTGAGCCATTGGGAGGCGCCTTTGGCGACGCCTTTGTTGCGCGACCACGCGTTTTCGTTTTCGATGAGGTGCACATCCAACAATCCCAATCCGTCTGCGCTTCGCATGACGGCGCTGGCGTTTCGGCTCTGATAGACGTTTTCCAATACGACCGACAGGTGCCGCGAGCGAAGGGCGGCGACGTGATCCAGTTTGGCCAGCCGGGCCTCGGTCACCAAAGGGCGCAGAACCTCAGCACATGCGCGGGCATGGGCGACGTCTGCGGAGGTGGGCAAGGCGTAAGGCACGGCGTGAATTTCGGGGCAAAAAAATCCCCTCACCGAAGTGAGGGGATTTCAAAAATGGATTGGATGAAGATCAGACCTTCAAGCCAGCGCCAGCCTTGAACTTCACAACGTTCTTGGCAGCGATTTTGATTTCAGCACCTGTCTGTGGGTTGCGGCCCGTACGAGCAGCGCGGTGGCTCACAGAGAAAGAACCGAAACCAACGAGAGAAACACGGTCGCCAGACTTGAGGGCACCGTGGATGGCACCGGTAGTGGCGTCGAGAGCGCGGGCAGCGTCTGCCTTTGAGAGACCTGCACCTGATGCGATTGCATCGACCAATTCAGACTTGTTCATGAGTATGAGTTGAGGTTAAACAAAAAACTAGCTCGGTCAAATGTATACGCGCATTCTCAGTGCTGACAAGGGATAGCGGACGATTGGGGGCATTTTGTGGACAAACCGCGCTTCCGTGTTGATAAGGGCGGCTTTTTGGGGGCGATTTGGCCGTGTTTTCCTGACGTGACGCGGGTTTCAGCCCCGTGTCTCAGGTGCGGGACGCACCATTTCGAGGCCCAAGGACAGGGCAGCAAGCGCCAAATACTCCGGTCCAGTCACCCCGACGACCCAATGTTGTCCCGCGGACACAAGACAGGCCACGATGCCCAAACTCACGCGCACAATGCCCAAGAACTCGGTGTCTCGTCCCGGCGTCGCCTCCAAACGATGGGTGAACGCCCCCGCGCCATGCGACGCCAAGCACACCCAAGGCGCCACAGCAGAGGGCAACATCGCGATGCCGATCAAGGCCAGGGCGACCCCAATAAGGTGAATGGCGGCGTGGACGGAACGGGGCAACTGAGGCATGGTGCAAAAGTAGGAGCGGAGGCTTCACAATACCTTCGCGCCATGAAGGAGATCACCCCTTACCGTCCGGAAATCCGTTTCAGCGATGTGGATGCGTATGGCATCGTGCACAACGCCAAGTACATCGTCTACATGGAGCAGGCGCGCATCCACTGGTGGCGTCAGGCCATGGGGGATGGCACGTGGGATTGGTCCAAAGTCGGCGTGCTTGTGGCCCATCACAGCATTGACTATGTCCGACCCGTGCGTTTGGGCGATGTCCTCGAGGTGCAAAGCCACATTGGGGAGCTCGGCAACAAAAGCATGGACGTCCACTATGAATTGACATGCGGCGGCCATGTGGTGGCCAAGGCCAAAACCGTGCTCGTCTGCTTCGATCACAAGACGCAAGTCACGATTCCCGTTCCTGAGGCGTGGCGCACGGCGTTGGAGGCGCTCAAGGCGCATTCCCCCTTTCTCATGAGCTAAGGACGCCCCTCGGCGTCATTTGTGAATCACCCACACGCGGTGCGCCCACGAAGGGAGGGTGTCGCTGTTGCGGGGCGAAATCGGGGCAAGGGTGCCGTCTGGTTGCAATGCCTCGACGGCGATGGCGTCGGCCATCCAAGGGGCGAGGTTGGCCCAAGGAAGTTCCCGTTCTTCGGCCGCGGCATTGACCAGGGTGACAATGCGCACGTCGTCCTGCTCGCGCGTGAATCCATAGACGCCCCGCTTGGGGAAGAAGTGTTCCATGCCACCTTGAAAGGCACGCGGGTACGCATTCCGAATCTGCAACAACCCATGAATGTGGTCAAACCACGTCTGCTCATCGGGGGTCCGTCCCCCGGCCGTGAAGGCGTCGCGGTCGTCTTCGGCCCAGCCCCCCGGCATGTCTTGGCGGACTTTGCCGTCGGGTTCGCAGCGGGTGTCAAACCCGAGTTCCGTCCCGTAGTACAGGCAAGGTGTGCCTCGTCCCATAAGCAGCATGGCGAGCCCAGCACGGGCTTTGTCGTCGGAACCTGCCTCCGCAATCCAACGGTGCGTGTCGTGGTTGTCGAGGAAGGTCACCAGTTTTTGGGCGTCAGGGTAGAGGAAGTCCTCGGCCAACACCTCGTAAACCGCCCCAATCCCATGCTCCCAACCTTCGCCTTGTTCCATGGCCTCCTGAATGGCGAAGTGCCACGCGAAGTCCGCGGCGCCATCCAGACCCGTGACGTCGCCCCAGCCAAATCCTGACCCCTCCACAAGTGCAGCTTGCTTGGCAGAACCATACACCCAGGCCTCGGAGAACATGAAGGACTCGGGGAAGGCATCGGCCACGCGACGGGTCAGGGCCGCCATGGCGTCTTGTTGGCCATAAGTGTAGGTGTCAATGCGAAGTCCATCGATGCCCACCTCGGCCATCCACCACAGGATGTTGGTCCCCATGTAGCGTTGCAGGTCGGGGTGGAGCTGGTTCATGTCGGGCATCATGCGGTCAAACCACCCGTCGTTGAACCCGACCACATCCACGTCTTGGCGGTGCGGATCCATCACCACGCCGCTGCGGTAATTGGTGCGCTTCGCTTCAGAGAAGTCGCCCGACCATTGGTGCACCCAGGTGCTGTCGACGGGGTGGGTGAGGAGACGGTGAAGGTTGCCCCAGTGGTTGGGCACCCAATCGTGGACGATGCGGATGCCGCGCGCGTGGGCTTCACGGGCCAGCATTTTGTAGTCTTCCAATGTGCCCAGTCGAGGGTCGACCCGGTAGCTGTCTGTGCAGGCGTAGCCGTGGTAGGACGTTTTGGCCAAATCGTTTTCCACCACCGGCGTCATCCACACGGCCCCGATCCCCAAGCCGCGGAGGTAGTCCAATTTGCTGGTCACGCCTTGGAGGTCGCCCCCGTGGCGGGCGTACATCTCGGTGCGGTCCACGCCGCGCTCGAGCATGCCGGCCACATCGTCGTTGCCTGCATCACCATTCGCAAATCGGTCCGGCATGATGAGGTACATCGTCGGCGATTCATGCCAGGCGTCCAAGCGATTTTGGGGCAGGGAAGGGGTCACTCCAAACGGCACTCGGACCGCTTTGCCGCGATTCCGGAACACCTTCAATTCCACTTCGCGCGCCGACGTCACGCCATGGACGTCCAGTGCCACCCAAACGTGTCCCTGCAACGCAGCCTCGCGCCATCCTTCCAAAACCACCTCTTCATCTTGACATCGCACCTCAGTGATGTCCGCCCAATCGGGGTTGGAGATCAACACTTCGACCCGGCCCTCCTCGAGGTCGCCCCACCAGTGCGGTGGATCGATGGTCGTTTGCGCCCAACCGATGAAGGGACTGAAGATCACGGCTGTGACCGCCATAAATGACGCCATCCATGAAAAGGTCTGAATCCACAATTTTGACAAAGGCATGTGCATGAATCGCAATTTTTTGGGGTTCGAAGCGCGCCCAATTTCGGCCTGATTGCCATTAGTTTTGACGAAAGTGTCTTTTTTACACCAATCAATCAACCGATTCTCGATGAAACATTTGTTCTCTCTCCTCGCTGCGGCCATGTTGGTCTCTGCAGCTTGGGCCCAAACCACGGTGACCCTCACGGTGGACATGACCAATGAAATGGTCAGCATGGACGGCGTACACGTCGCCGGCAACTTCCAAGGCTGGGATCCCGCGGCCACGCCCATGACCGACAACGGCGACGGCACCTGGTCCTACACCTTCACGTCAGACACAGCTGCATCCTACCAGTACAAGTTTGTGAATGGCAACGCTTGGGGCACGGATGAAGGCGTTCCCGGCGCGTGTGCTGTGGACGGCAACCGTGGCATCACCGTCGACGGCATGATGGGCGACGTGTCTGCCGAAGCATGCTTTGGCAACTGCGCTGCATGCGGCATGACGACTGTTCGTTTCCGTGTCGACATGGCCAACGAAGAAGTTTCTCCCTTCGGAGTGCACGTCGCTGGATCTTTCAATGCATGGTCTTTTGATGGGCTCGAATTGTTGGACGACGATGGCGACATGGTTTATGAGGTTATTCACTCATGGGACGCAGGAACAGACACGTCGATTGTTTACAAGTTTGTGAATGGCAACAGCACGGCCGATTTGCTTGAATCTGTTGAAGGCGACTGCAGCGATCCCGCCGAGCCTCAATTTGGAAACAGATACTTGGCCCTTGACGCATCAGACATTGTGGTTTCAGCGAACGAGTCTGGCAGCCCTTACTGCTTCAACTCTTGTGGTTCTTGCGTTGCGCCTTTGGCCGTGACGTTCACCGTCGACATGACCGTTGTGGCGTCTGTGTCTGAAAACGGCGTCCACATTGCAGGTTCTTTCCAAGGATGGAATCCCGGTGGCACGCCCTTGACAGACAACGGCGACGGCACGTGGAGCGTGACCGTTGAAATGGAGCCTGGCACGTACGAATTCAAGTTCATCAACAGCAACGACTGGGACGGCAACGAAGAAAACATGGAGGGCACGGGCTGCAACGCCGGTGGCAACCGCATCGCCTCCTTCGATGCTGACAACAGCACCTACACCGCATGCTTCAACACCTGCCCTGGAGAGTCTTGCGTTCCCGATCCCGATCCGGCAGACGTGACGTTCCGCGTGAACACCGCCAACCAAGAATTGATGGACGGCGACACGTTGTTTGTGTGGGGCAGCTTCACGGGCTGGCAAGGCGGTGCCATTGCCATGACTGACGCTGACGCCGACGGCATTTGGGAGCACACCGAAACCATTTCTGGCGGTGCGAACGTGGACTACAAGTACAGCATTGGACACCCCAACAGCGAGGGCATGATTGAAGAGGACGGTGTGTTCATCTTGGATGGCGACACGACCAACTTTGAGGCTGCAGGTTGCGGTGCGGGCAACGGCTTCGGCGGATTCAACCGTCGCCACGTCCGTTCAGGCTTGGCCGAAGTGCTCGACGTGGTTTGCTTCAACGAATGCAGCGACTGTGAAGGCAGCGACGCCAGCGTCTACGATGCGACTGTGACCTTCGGTTTGTTCCCCAACCCTGCGAGCGACCGCGTGGTGTTGACGGGTGCACAGGGCAACGCAGACGTCTTCGTGTTGGATGTGCAGGGCCGTGAAGTCATGAGCCTGAACAACGCCGCATTGAATGGCCGTTTTGAATTGAACGTGGCTGGCCTCGAGGCCGGTGCGTACACCGTGGTGATTCGCCAAGGGTTGAAGCACGGTGCACAACGCATCTTGGTTCAGTAAGCGACGACTTGCGAGCCCTTTGCAAGAGGGGCCGAATGGAAAGCCCGGGCAACCTGCCCGGGCTTTCTGCGTTTTATACGTGCAGCATGTTTATTTGGTCGTGTGCATGACTCGCGAGGAATTGATGAAAACTTCACTCGCGACCCTTCCCACGCAGATTATATTTGCCGCAAACTGATTCACAACCTAAACCTTCTCCATGAAGCGATTGTACTCTTTCGCAATGGCCATGGGAACTGCCGTTCTCGCCACTGCACAGCTCACAGGAGTGAGCATCGAGTCTGTCTTGACTCACGACGCCTCCATTGACCCATCCTTGGATGGCTACACCACGTACCGCATTTATGCGGAAGTTACCTCCAGCACTGACTTTGTTTCTGCCGTGTTCGGAGATGCATCGACCCCCCTTGTGCTGGGATGCACAGGCAACATCTACCAAAGCATTGGTGTCAACTTCAACTACGCCACCGAAGTGAACCCTTTGTTCTTTGGGACCTTCCCCACAGGTGAGTATGATTCTTGGTTCACCATTGGTTCTGAAGATGCCAACGGCGGCGTGAACGTCCAAAACACTGCAGACACCATGGAACCTGCACTCGCCCTTTT
>NYSX01000054.1 GCA_002683345.1 Flavobacteriales bacterium | reverse complement strand
GGGCAATGAATTCCGAGACTTGCTCCCCATATGCTCAGGTGATGGAGAATGTGGTGGGTGCACCGACGAAGCGGCTTTTAACTACGACCCCTATGCTTTATACGACGATGGTTCTTGTCAAGGACCCATTGCAGGCTGTACGGATGAACTGGCTTGCAATTATGATGCGTCTGCAAGCGAGGAAGACGGCAGTTGTGAATTTGAGACATGCGTGGGTTGTACAGATCAGGAAGCACTGAACTACTGTCCAGTATTCACCATTGAAGATGGTTCATGTCTCTACGACTATCTCGGGTGCATGGATGAGTCGGCATGTAATTTCTTTGAAGAAGCCACTTACGACGACGGCAATCAGTGCCAGTACATCCCAGAAGGCGAATGCGACTGCGAGGGCAACGTCCTCGACGAATGCGGCGTCTGCGGCGGCGATGGAGTCCCAGAAGGCGAATGCGACTGCGCCGGCAACGTACTCGATGAATGCGGCGTCTGCGGCGGCGACGGAATCCCAGAGGGCGAATGCGACTGCGAAGGCAACGTTCTCGATGAATGCGGCGTGTGTGGGGGAGAGGGCATCGCGGAAGGCAAGTGTGATTGTGAGGGCAACGTCCTCGACGAATGCGGAATTTGTGGCGGTCCAGGCATTGCTGAGGGGGCGTGCGACTGCGAAGGCAATGTGCTCGATGCGCTCGGCGTCTGCGGCGGTGATTGCCTGACAGACCAAAACAACAACGGCATCTGCGATCTGACCGAATTGGAAAACCCTATGGGTGGACCGGAGACATGTGGTCTTGGCACGGTTTGGGATGAAGAAACCCAAACGTGCATTGTGGCCTATCCAGCCGACATCAACTTCGACGGCTGTGTCCAGCTCAACGACCTTCTTGATCTCCTTTCTGCCTACGGCCTGTGCCAAGACGATTGACGAGCTGAAAAAGTCCTGAAGAAAGTTCGGCTGCATCGAACACCCAATGCAACTCATTGTTTGTTTTGTGAACCTTACGCCTCAATTCTGACGCCTTATTCATGAAACACATCTTGCTCGTGGTGGCCGTGATGGTCACGATGCTGTCCTCTTTGGTCTACATCACCACCCAAACCATTGCCCCGGATTACGGATTTGACCTCACCACCGACGCCGTCCTGAACGACGTGGAGATCGTGTTCGACGACATGGCCGTGCCGCACATCTACGCGGACTCAGAAACCGACGCCATGCACGCCCTGGGCTACGTCCACGCCATGGAGCGCTTGTGGCAAATGGACCTTCTGCGCAGGGCAGGAGGGGGAGAGCTCTCCGCGTTGCTCGGCCCCGACATGGTCGAGAACGACAAGTACTTGCGGACCCTGGGCATGAGCCAAGCCGCCAAGCGCACCGTAGAACGCATCGAGGCCGACACCACGATTGCGGAACTCAAGGCGTCCATGCAGGCCTACCTCGACGGCATCAACGCCTTCATTGCCACCAAGGAGCTGCCGTTTGAGTACCGCCTGATCAACGCCCGTCCCGAGCCGTTCGACATGCACGACGTCTACTGTGCCACGGGCTTCATGTCGTACTCGTTCGCCATCCACCTGAAAACCGAACCCATCCTCGACTGGATGGCGCGCAACCTCGACTCGGCCCTCGTCGCGGACGTGTACTGGAACGAAGATGGATTTCAGCGCATCCCACTGGGCGAGCCTGCCCGCGACATCTCGGGTCTCGCCAACCGCGTGCACAACCTCGACGCCTTGCGTCCTGTGCCCCAATGGCTTGGGTCCAACGCGTGGGTGCTCAGCGGCGACCGTACGGCCTCTGGCGAAGTGCTCTTTTGCAACGACGCCCACATCGCCTATGCCTCGCCTTCGGTCTGGTACGAAGCCCATGTCGTGACGCCGGAATTGGAGTACTACGGCAACCACATCGGTGGCCTGCCGTTTCCTGTCATTGGCCACACCCGTGACCATGCTTGGGGCATCACCATGTTTGTGAACGACGACATCGATTTGTACCGCGAAACCCTCGACGGCGACCGTTACCTCCACGGTGGAGAGTGGCTTCCGGTCAATGTCCGAACCGAAACCCTTGAGGTGACTGGGAAATCGCCTGTCACATTCGAGGTGCGCGAGACCCACCACGGCCCGCTCATTGAAGAGGACGTCGCCATGTGGTGGGCCTTCACCCAGTACCCAGAAAACCGCATCCACGAGGCCTTCTACGGTTTCTCGCGAGAGGAGGGACTCGACCGTTTCGAAGCCAACACGGCCCTCATCCACGCTCCCGGGCTCAACATGATGTACGGCGACAAGGAGGGGAACATTGCATGGTGGGCCAGTGCCAAGCTTCCGGTTCGCCCAGAAGGGGTGGACACCAAGATCGCCCTCGACGGGACCAATCCCGCCCTCGACGTCACCGAGTGGCATGGCTTTGACATGAACCCGAAGTCGGTCAACCCGGCCTCCGGATTTGTCTGCACGGCCAACAACGCCCCCGCGTCCAACGACAGCATCGCCATCCCCGGCCATTACTACGCAGGCAACACCCGGGCGGGTGCCATCATGAAGGCCCTGTCCGCGCCCAAAAACGACTGGACCCTCTCCGAAGCCCAGGCCATCCAACTCGACCACCATTCCCCAGTCTACGAGTCCAACGCGCGGATGCTCGCAGACTACGCCGCGCAAGCGGGTGTCAACACCGAGGTGCTGAAGGGCTGGGATGGCAGCCACCTCGCCGAAGACGTCGCACCCACAGTTTACTACCGCTGGATGTACAGAACCATTCAGGGTGCCATGTTCGATGAGTTTGAGGCGGCTGCAGGCGAGGCGCAAGCCCAAGAGAAATTCGAAGCCTGGCACAAGACCATTGTGAGCGAAAACGCCTTCCCCAAGCTTCTGGCCAACGCCGAGTCGCCTTGGTGGGACGACGTCCGCACCGCCGCCGTGGAAAAGGCATCCGACATCGTCGCGCGCGCATGGACGGCCGCCCAAGAAGATTTGACCAGTGCACTGGGCGACAATCCCGAGAAGTGGGAGTACGGCCGTCTCCATACCGTCGTCCACGAGCATGCCATGAAGGACGCGCCGCTGGTGGGGGACTTCCTGAGCGTGGGACCGTATGCCTTGCCCGCCGCCAAGGACGCACTGAACAAGTACGAGTTCAAGCTGAAAGAGGAGGTAAACTACGACGTGTTCTCCGGACCGTCCATGCGGATCGGCATTGACTTCGCCGATGTGGCTGCCTCTGAAAGCATCCTGCCCACAGGACAATCGGGCAACGCGTTCAGTCTGTTTTACGACAACCAGGCACCGCTTTATCACGCCGGTCAATTCCGCAAGCAGCGCATGGATCGGGAGGACATTGACGCGCACCAAACCGCCGTGGCACATCTCCACGCAGCGCAGTGACGCAACCTTCAACGTGCTGATTAAGAGTGTCCTTTCGGACGCCCAACGAATATTATGTATATTCGTAGACCAAATCAGAACTCATGCGCACGTTGATCTTCACCTTGCTTTTCCTCGTGATGGGGGGGAGCTACGCCCAAACTTCTCAACCCTGGCAGCCCGACGCGAATGGCGACGGCCTCATCAATGCAGGGGACATGCTCGCTTTTTTGACAGTCTTCAACACCCAGTGGGGGCCGGACATGACTGTGGCGTGCGACTACCAAGGCACAGAATTGGAAACCTTGATGGCCGACCTTCTCACGGGGGATGCCACCATGGACTCCTTGTACTTCGCTTACAGCATCTACGACAGTGCCGAAGTCTTCATGCCGGATTGCCCCGAACCTGTCATGGTCTACAACCTCGTGGAACGCAGCGGAACCATCGCCTCTTTTGAGCGTGTGACCTTTCCTGACGGCCGCCTGACCGTGACTTCCGGGGAGGAAATTGACGGTCACTACGTTTTCTTTGATGTGCGGTACAACCCAGAGTTTGGGGTGTACTCGATTGAGTTTGGCGATGCTGCGATCGTGGCCGAAGCGGCACCCTTCTTTGACGGTTTGTGGCACTATGCCAACGACCACATTGGCTTGCCGCTGCCATCCTCTTGGTACCTCGATGAGCTCGGCATCCACTTCCCCGCGTACGAGGGCACGTTGAACCAGTACGGTGACTTCCAATTTGTCCCCTTCTGGTCGACTCCGGCGTCTGACGACTCAGACGACGCGGGCGATTCGGACGAATAAACCTCAGTCGGTCGGCAAGTTCCGGTCAAGCAACAACAACATGCTTGCGCAGGTGGCTGCGCCGAGTTCGAGTTCCCGTTTGTGGACGTTTTCCCACACGTCTTGGCTGCTGTGATGCAGGTCAAAATACCGCTGCCCATCTGGCACCAGTCCCATGAGAAGGGGACGGGGCTCCAGTTCTTTCAGCGGTCCGATGTCCACGCCGGCCCCACCGCGCCCGAAGTAGTGAAGGTTGTACGGCTCGAGGGTCGCCGCCCAGCTGCGTACCAACTCCACGCCGCTGTCCAAGGCGTCCATGCGCACGCCACGCGGCACAAAGCCCCCGGCGTCGGATTCCATGGCGGCCACATGCCGCAGCCCTTCGAGGTGTTCTTCTGCGGCCACTTGGGCGTACTTCTTGCCGCCGCGGTTGCCGTTTTCTTCGTTGATGAAAAGCACGAATCGCATCGTGCGTTGCGGCGTGTAGCCCACGGCCTTGAGTGCCCGAAGCGCCTCCAAGGTGTGCACCACACCGGATCCGTCGTCGTGCGCCCCTTCACCAATGTCCCATGAATCCAAGTGGCCGCCGAGGGTGATGATTTCGTCGGGTCGCTCGCTGCCGCGCCACTCGCCAATCACGTTGCCTTGCTCTGCAGTGCCGAGGTCCACGCAGTTCATCCGCATCCGCACGGTCAAGGGACTTGTGGCGGCCTTGGAAGCTTGGGACAGGGCGGACGCATCCACGGTGGAAATGGCGGCCGCAGGAATGCGTGGAATGTCCGCGTTGTAGCGCAGTGAACCCGTGTGTGGAAGGGTGTCTAGGGCATGGGTCAAGGAGCGGACGAGCACCCCAATGGCCCCGGCCTTCGCTGCGGCCGAGGCGCCACCGCCGCGTTGGTCGAATGCGCCACCGTAAGCCGCACCCGTGTTGATGAGCAACGGATCCATGGGGCGGTTGAACAGCACGATGTGGCCACGGGCATCCAGGGTGTCCAGGGCATCCAACTGACGAACCACCAAGAGCGGCCCTTCAATCCATCCCTCTTCTGGCGTGGGCACCGACCCTCCCAAGGCTGTGATGTGCAAAGGCATGACGCGGCCGTCGGCACCCGTGGCCGAAGCCTCCGCCACGTCGCCGCGGGTCCACGCTGGCACTGTGACGGGCATGATGTACGACGTGTCGGCACCGTACTGGTCCATCATGGCCTGTCCCCACGCGATGGCGCGGTCGGCACTGCGGGAACCGCTCAGTCGATGGCCAATGTCTTTGCAGAGGACGCGCAGGTTTTCATGTGCCTCGCCATGGGCCAAGACTTCGCTGAACACCTCGCGAACGAGGGCGCTGTCGGTGCGGAGGTCTTCCGTTTGTCCTGCCGCCACATTCAGCACCAAGAGCCCCAGGCTCATCCACGTCATTTTTCGCTTCATCATGGTGCAAGGTAGCCGCACGTGTCCGTACTTCGAATCATGAACATGTGGGACGAACGATACAGTGCCAACGACACCGTGTATGGGGTCCAGCCCAACGTCTTTTTTGCGTCGCAACTCGCCCTGCGCAACGCGGGCACCGTGTGTCTTCCCTGCGATGGGGAGGGGCGCAATGCGGTGCATGCCGCCGCGCAAGGTTGGACGGTGAGTGCGTTCGACGTGAGTCCTGTGGGGGTCCAAAAATCCCAAGCCCTCGCAGTTTCACGCGGCGTCGACATTCACGTCGAGGTGGCCGATGCGTTTGTGTACGCGCCTGACGCGCAATTCGACGTGGTGGGGCTCGTGTTTGCGCACATGCCGGAGGAACGTCGTGCGGAATTCCACGCGCGTGCTTGGCAGTGGGTCAAGCCAGGAGGCTGCATGATTGTCGAAGGTTTTCATCGGGACCAACTCGGATTGAACTCCGGAGGTCCCAAGCGCTTGGACATGTTGTTTCACGAAGCCACGTTCGCTGAGGACGTTGAAAGGGCGTTTGACGACGCGACCGTCGTGTGGAATGCACGATGCGCCCAGGTGCTCGACGAAGGACCGTTCCACCAGGGACCCGCGGTCACCTGCCAAGTGGTGATTCAAAAGAAGTGATGGGAACCTTGCAACCAGGACAACGGGTGAAGTTTTTGAACGACGTGGGCAGTGCCACCGTCGTGCGGATCGAGGGCGCCACCGTGGTGGTCGAGGATGAAGATGGGTTCGAGCGTTCCGTCGACCAGGCTGAACTTCTCATCGCTCCGGACCCTGAAGAGGAAGCCAAGCAATACGGCGACACGATTCCGGATGTGGCGCAGCTTTTGGCTCAGGAAGTGGGGGAGAAGCGCATGCGCGAACTGCAAAAAGACTTTGAGGTCCGCTATC
>NYSX01000053.1 GCA_002683345.1 Flavobacteriales bacterium | reverse complement strand
TGGGGACTCAGTGGGGAAGGCGTGCTCTACGGCACGGAACCATGGGACATCACGTCCGACGTGTTGGCGCGCATCAATGCCGCCCACCCAGATCCCATCCAGGCCCGCCGGGAAGCAGAACAAAACACGTCCAAAGAATGACCGTCGCCCAACGCAAAAAGCAAGAGCACATCGTTGACCATTTGCTCTATTGCCTGCAAATGGAGGACCTCATTCGCGCGGCCCAATTTCAGCCGCAACTCCTTCAGCAGTGGGCCGAGAAGCAAGCCGAAGCAGAAGGGACGGACCCGGCTGAGGAAGAGACATGGCTGCTGACGATGGCGCACTCCTTGCGCGACAGCGGCGCCGTGGAACACGGTCACTCATCGACGGTTCAGGAAACGTTGATGGAGTTGGCCCACCTCCACGAGCTGTTGCTCGGAGCCATGGCCGATGCAGAATACAAAGGGTCATTTGAGGCTGCTGAGCCTTTTCTCAAGGAGTTGGGTGCCAAATCAGAACGCCAGGTGCACCCCGTCGAGCAGCTTGTCATTGGCCTTTACGGATGGTTGGTCCTGCGCCTGAAAAAAGAGAAGGTCAGTGCGGAAACGGAGGCCGCCATGGTGGGGCTTCGAAACTGGGCCAACGCCCTTGCCAAGGGACACTTGAAGGTGTACCACGGGCAGTAATTTGACCTCAACACGGGCTGCGGTCGTCCCCCTTTTGCTGTTCACAACTCCACAGGAGACGCGTCACACGCGGCGTTGGAATGGGGAATTTGCATTATGCCCACGACCCACCTTTGGAAGCCCGAACTCCTGGACGTCAATGTCGAGTCGGACCGCATCCGTTTGAATGCACTCCGTGAATCGGGAAGCATTCTCGAAGAGTACGACACGCTCGATTCGCAAGTGGCTGAGTGGGCGGTGTGCCACACCCCGGCAGCCAAACACGATCCCTCGCTCCTGGCGACAACCTTGGGAACGCTCATGGCCGACCGCGACTGGGACAGCTTTGGAACGTGGACATTCTACCCGTGGTCAGGCAGGCTGGTCCACGTCTTGCCTGAGGATGCATTCATCGAAGTGCGCACCAACCGCAACCGAGGCAAGATCACGAAGGAGGAAACCGCCGCCCTGCGCACCAAGACCGTGGGCATTGCGGGCCTGAGTGTGGGCCAAAGCACGGCCATCGCTCTGGCCATGGAACGCGGATGCGGTCGGTTGAAACTCGCCGATTTCGACGTGGTGGAGTTGTCCAACCTCAACCGCATTCGTTGCGGATTGCATGAATTGGAATTGCCCAAATGGGTGGTGGCCGCGCGCGCCATCGCCGAATTTGATCCCTACTTCGACATCGAGATTTACGACGAAGGGGTGAATGCCGACAACCTCGCCGCGTTTATGGAAGGCTGCGATGTGGTGGTGGACGCGTGCGATTCCCTGGCCATCAAAGCACACCTCCGCTTGCAAGCAGCCGCGCAAGGCTGCCCGCTGGTGATGGACACCAACGACCGCGGCATGTTGGACATTGAACGTTACGATCTGCCAATCCAGGGCTTCGTGCACGGTCGCATCGACGAAGCGACCATGCACGCCTTCACCGAAATGGACCGCTGGACGCCCGAAGCACTGGACGCCTTTGTGGATGTGGCCAATGCCTCTGAGCGTGGCCGCATGAGCTTGCCCAAGGTGGGCTCGGAGCTTGTAAGCTGGCCACAGACATACACAGGCGTAGCTGCTGGTGGCGCCCATGCCGCGGAAGCTTGCCGCCGCCTTGCGCTGGGAGAAAATCTCCCCGACGCCCGAATCACCATGGACTTGCATGAGCAGCTCACCCACACGGCCCTCCGTTGAGCGGATCCGCCGCGCGACCCAAGTGGACGAGGCCATCGTCCTCATGTCCCGCGCCTCTCACGATCTCCAGCTGTGCAAGCGGCTCCTCGACGGACACAAACGCGTCCTCGAAGCCTATGGCATCAAAAACCTGTCGTCCTTCCGCACCGACTGGTTCCGGCGAGACGATGTCTGGATCATCGCGGTGCTGACGCCCGATGGCGAGCGTGTCCTTGCAGGTGCGCGAATGCAGCCTGGATGGGTCGCCAACGACTTTCCTTTGCATCAAGCCGTGGGTCACGTGGACCCCAACGTGGGAGCGTTTTTGGAGGAAATCATTCCCGACAAGACCTACGAACTCAATGCGCTTTGGAATTCCATTGAGTTGGCAGGCATGGGCTTGGGGTCTGAATTTTTGATTCAAGTGGCCATGGCGGCGATGCCGCTTCTGGAGGCCCGACACCTTGTGGCACTGACCTCACCAGTCACACGCCGCTGGAGAGAGAAACACGGATGGAAGCTGCGCAGCGACCTCGGGGAAGAGGGGTACTTTGTCTATCCCAAGGATTCGCTCCGGGCAACCGTGGAGCACTTCATGCATCCCGACTTTGAAGGAGACGTGGATCCCGTGGTGCGCGAATTGATGAAGTCCGTTCGTGAACGTCCTGAAGGCGTTTCCACACATGTTCATGGTCCCAAAGGTCAACTGACCATTCGTTTGAATTTGACTGTGTGATCGAGATGGGAGCAGGCCAAGTTCGTTGGATGTTGCGTGTGCTCCCTCTTCTGCTGTTGCTTGCATGGACGTGTGACGCAACGTCCCAAACGCGTGGGGGGCAGGACCGATACATCGGGGAGATGGCCGTGGAGCTCGAAGGAACGTGGGATGCCAATCCCACCCTGGAACGTCTGCAGACAGCGCCCAGACGAAACCTCACCGATCCACTCATCAATTTGGGCAACGACGGCCAGTGGCATTGGATCGAATTGACGGGGCTTTCGCGCGCGTTTGGTTCGCAATTTTTGGAAGTGGCCACAGCCCAAATCGACAGCCTCACCTTCCTTTCCACATGCAATGGCAACCTCAAGGACGGTCCGCTGCACTTGAACGGCGTGTCCATTCGAGGGACTTCAGACGGAATGGGGCAATCACTCACAGACGGAACCTTTCCCATGTTTCCGCTAGGTGGTGCAGACTTGTGTGAGGAAGACAAGATCTACTTGGGGGTCAAATCGGGCAAGCAGATTTCCCTACCTCTACGCGTGGCGAGTCTGAATGACTTACGCGAATGGAGTTTCATGCGCGACGTGTTCTTCAGCTTTTATGCGGGGATCATGTTGGTCATGCTGCTGTACAACTTGGTGTTGTACTTCACCGTGGAGGATCGCTCGTATTTGCTGTATGTGCTGTTTCTGATCGGGGTGGCTCTGTCGCAGTTGTTTTTGGCGGGATACCAAGGGGTGATTCCCGGGTGGGACGGCACCTCGTGGTTGGGCCTTCGGGCGGTTCATTTCGTGGGCATTTTTTCAGGGGTGACCACCATTTTGTTTGTCAATCGTTTCTTGGATTTGGCGAGAAAAGGTCCAGGTTACCATCGGGTCTTCAATGGCCTGATGTCGCTGTACTGCGTGGCGCTGGTGTTCCTGCTTGTGGGCCGATTGAATTGGGCCTTTCAGACCATCAATTTTGTGGCCATGGCAGCATTGTTGGTGGTGCCGGCATCGATCCATGTGTGGAAACAAGGCCAGCGTTCCGCGTTGTATTTGCTCATTGCGTTCACCTTTTTCTTGTTGACCGTGGTCATGTTCGCCGTGAGCCAATTCACCGGAAATCCACTTCCCTTTGTCCCTCAGAGCGTGAACAACGTTGCCATGCCCGTGGGCAGCATTGTGGAGGTGGTGCTGTTGTCTTTGGCCTTGGCAGACCGAATCAACCAATTCAAGCGGGAATCGGCCAAAGCCCGGGAGGAGCAACTCCGCGTCAGTCAGCTCAACGAGAAAATCACGCGGGAACAAAATGAGGTGCTCGAGCGCAATGTGCGGGAGCGCACCGAGGAGTTGGAGGAGCGGAACGATCGCCTCCGCGCAGCACTGGAAGAACTCAAGCTGGCCCAAGACCAACTTGTCCAGTCGGAGAAGTTGGCGAGCATTGGTCAGCTTACAGCGGGCATCGCCCACGAACTGAACAACCCCATCAATTTCGTGAGTTCAAGCGCCCAATCGCTTCGCCGCGACTTTGATGACGTGACAGAGATTTTGCGCATGCTGACGGAGATGGGGGCGGACGACGACGCATTGCAGGAAAAGGTGCAAGCCCTTCAGGACCGCATGACCCAAATGGACATGGCGTTCACCATGAAGGAAATTGACGAGTTGTTGACGGGCATCGATGATGGGACCACGCGCACGTCTGAAATTGTCAAGGGCCTCCGCATTTTCAGCCGCATGGATGGAGATGAAGCGACGGAAGCCAACTTGAACGACTTGCTGGAATCCACCCTGGTCATTTTGCGCTCTTCGCTCCAAGACGAAGTGGCGTTGACGGTGGATTTTGCGCCCAATGTGCCCGCCGTGCCCTGCCAGCCGGGCAAACTGAACCAGGTGTTCATGAATTTGATCACCAATGCGGCGCAGGCCACAAGCAAAACGGATGTCGCACCTGCAGACAGGTATGTTCGCATTCGCACCCGTGTCCTTCAGCAAGAAGGTGCCAACGCGGTGCAAGTGTCCATCGAGGACAACGGCATCGGCATGAGCGAGGCGGTGCAATCCCAAATTTTCGATCCCTTCTTCACCACCAAGGACGTGGGCGAAGGGACGGGGCTGGGGTTGAGCATCGTCAAGGGCATCTTGGATGACCACCAAGCCACACTCGACATTCAGTCCACTCCCGGCAAAGGTTCCACTTTCCTCATCACCTTTCCTTCATGATTCACGTTCTCTACCTCGACGACGAAGAGCACAACTTGACGGCGTTTCGTGCTGCATTCCGCCGCGATTTCCAAGTGCATGTGACAACCGTGCCCAGCGAAGCGGTGCGGATGCTGGAAGAACACCCCATTGACGTGGTCATCTCAGACCAAAAGATGCCCGACATCAGCGGCGTCGAATTTTTCGAGATGATCATGGCCGACCACCCCGATCCGGTGCGCATGTTGTTGACGGGCCACGCCGACATCGACGCGGTGATTGACGCCATCAACAAGGGGCGCATCTACAAGTACATTTCCAAACCTTGGAACGAGGCCGAACTCAAGCGTCTGGTGGAGGAAGCTGCGGAACTCGCACGTGCACGCTCGAGGTCTTCCAAACTCAACGAAGCCTATTCCAGGAACCTGCTCGCATTGCGGAATGCCTTGGCGGAAGTTCGGGACGCCTGTCACGCTGAATCGGCGTTGCCACAAGAGACGCGCGAAGCATGGTCAGGAACGTTGGGGCGCGCCATCCGATGGATCGAAGACCCCGAGTCGGATTTTTGACCTGTTCTGAGCATTCGCAGGTA
The DNA here is from genome assembly GCA_002683345.1 of Flavobacteriales bacterium. Classification (GTDB taxonomy): domain Bacteria; phylum Bacteroidota; class Bacteroidia; order Flavobacteriales_D; family Sanyastnellaceae; genus UBA11663. The sequence goes on along the minus strand of NYSX01000053.1, from coordinate 2,145 downwards.
CGATCGACTGCAGATGTCGTAATTTGGATACCATGCAAGTGATCCTCATCGACGACAGCGACATCGACAACAAGGTCAACACCAAGTTGCTGAAGTTGGCGCGTCTGACGTCAGACATCCAGGCCTTCACAGATCCTGAAATGGCCTTGGCCCATGTGACCAAGGAGGGACCCACCTGGACGGCGCCACGTTGGATTCTGTTGGACATTCAAATGCCCGGCGTCGATGGCTTTGGATGGTTGGATCGGTTTCGCGGTTTGCCTGAGTCCGTTCAATCCATGTGCCGCATTTACATGCTCAGCGCGAGCATCGACCGGCAGGAGTTGCAAAAAGCCGAGGCCGACGCCAGCGTCATTGCACTGATGGAAAAGCCGCTGGACGTGTACATGTTCAGGCAGCTCCTCGACCTCTAAGCGCGCGCATCAGCTGGCGCATTCACCACTGCATAGGCACCTCAATCAAGAGGAGGCGTGCGTCATCGGTGGCTTCAATGTCCACGCGTTCGGTGTTCCAAGTCCCCACCGCGTCCCTGCGACCCAAGGGCTGTCCGCCCACCGTGGCCTCGCCTTCGAGCACCATGGCGTAGACGCCTTGTCCGGCTCCGTGCAGTGCGTAACTGTCCTTCCAACCCGCAGACAAGCGGCCGACGTGGAACCATGAGCTCTGGTGGATTTGGACGCCTTCTGAACCGTCTGGAGAGACGACACACTGAAGCTTGTCGCGTTGGTCGTCCAGGTCCATGGTGATCTGTCCGTAAGTGGGGGTGAGGTCGCGCTCGTTGGGGAACACCCAGATTTGCAGGAACCGAACGTCTTCGCCGGCGTTGTGGTTTTTTTCGCTGTGCATGATGCCTGTGCCTGCGCTCATGATTTGGACGTCGCCTTCGCGGATGACCGTGGCGTTGCCCATGCTGTCCTGATGCTCCAAATCGCCGGACAGGGGAATGCTCACGATTTCCATGTTGTCGTGAGGGTGCGTCCCAAACCCGGCGCCGCCGGTGACCGCGTCGTCGTTCAGCACGCGCAACGCACCGAAGTGCATGCGCTCAGGGTTGTGCCAACTGGCGAAGCTGAAGCTGTGGTACGTGTCGAGCCAACCGTGGTCGGCGTGGCCGCGAGAGTCAGCAGGGTGGAATACGGTGTTCATGGAAGTTTGTGCTTGGGTCCAGCCTGTCACGGCGAGAAGCCCGAGCGCAAGGAGGTGGACGCGTGTCATGTCAAAGTTGTAAGTACAATAGATGTAGGTACAACAAAAATGCATCCTTTCGGTTCATTGCACAACAAAGGGGCCGCAAAGCCCCTTTGTTCATTCGGTTGTCGCATCGGTCAGAGGTACTTGAAGTCCTCCCCGGGCTTGATGTTTTGGAGTGTTTCGTAGATGAGACGGATGCAGTTCTCGACGTCGTCCTTGTGCACCATTTCCACGGTGGTGTGCATGTAGCGCAAGGGGAGGGAGATCAACGCACTCGGTACCCCTTGGTTGGAGTAGGCAAAGGCATCGGTGTCCGTGCCGGTGAAACGGCTCGCTGCTTGACGCTGGAACGGAATCTTGTTCTTGTCAGCCGTGTCGATGATGCGCTGGAGCAGGTTGTTCTGAACCGCAGGACCGTAGGTCACGCTCGGACCTTTCCCCGCGGCGGTGTCGCCTTGCTCAATCTTGTTGAGCATGGGCGTGTGGGTGCAGTGGGTCACGTCGGTGACAATCGCCACGTCGGGTTGCAAGCGTTCGGCGATCATTTGGGCGCCCCGCAATCCGATCTCCTCTTGCACTGAGTTGGTGATGTAGAGCCCAAACGGCAGCTTCACCTTGTTTTCATGCAACATGCGCGCCACTTCCGCAATCATGAAGCCACCTGCACGGTTGTCGAGCGCGCGCCCCACGTACCAATCCTTGTTGAGGACCATGAACTCGTCGGGGTAGGTCACCACGCACCCCACGTGGATGCCCATCTTCTCCACCTCTTCCTTGTTCTTCGCTCCGACGTCCAAGAAGATGTTCTTCAACGTGGGCGCTTCTTCTTTCCCGGCCGAGCGGGTGTGGATGGCTGGCCAGCCAAACAAGCCAGGCACGATGCCGTTCTTGGTGTGGATGTTCACGCGCTTGGACGGGGCGATTTGGTGGTCGCTTCCGCCGTTGCGGCGCAGG
>NYSX01000052.1 GCA_002683345.1 Flavobacteriales bacterium | reverse complement strand
GATGCCGACAGATATCAAAGAAGAAGATCGCGATTACTACCTCGAGCGCCGCTACCCAGCGTTTGGCAATTTGGTGCCTCGTGACGTGGCGTCGCGTGCTGCGAAAGAGCGTTGCGATGCCGGATTTGGGGTGAACGAAACTGGCGAGGCTGTTTTCTTAGATTATACTAGTGCCATTGAGCGCTATGGTAAGACCGAGGCGAATGTGATGAACCTAGAGAACCCCAGTGACGAGAAAATTCGGGAACTCGGGAAGGCAGTGGTCAAGGCTAAATACGGCAATTTGTTTGACATGTATCGTCAAATCACGGACGACAATCCGTATGAGACACCCATGAAGATTTACCCAGCGGTACACTACACCATGGGTGGCTTGTGGGTGGATTATAACCTTATGACCACAGTACCTGGTTTGTATGCGGCAGGTGAGGCGAATTTTTCCGACCACGGTGCCAACCGTTTGGGGGCTTCGGCGCTCATGCAAGGCCTGGCCGACGGATATTTCGTTTTGCCATATACCATTGGAGACTATCTCGCTGATGATATCCGGACAGGTCCAATTAAAAATGACTCCCCAGAATTCATGAAAGCCGAGGCTCAAGTAGTCAGCTTTTTGACCAACCTAATCAATACGAAAGGCGACTTGCCCGTCGACGACTTTCACCGTCGCTTGGGCCGCATCATGTGGGAGAACTGTGGAATGGCTCGAAACGGCCAAAATTTGACACAGGCCATTGAGGACATTTCAAAGCTCAGGAAAGAATTTTACAAAAAGGTGAGAGTTCCTGGCGTTTTGGATGGTTACAACCCAGAATTGGACAAAGCGGCAAGGGTGGCAGATTTGCTTGAGCTAGGGGAGTTGATGTGCAAGGATGCTTTGATAAGGGAAGAAAGCTGTGGTGGACACTTCCGTGAAGAGCATCAGACAGAGGAAGGTGAAGCTTTGCGCAGAGATGATGAGTTTACTTTCGTAAGCGCATGGGAGTATAAGGGGGAGCCCAAGGACGCAGCTCTACATCGTGAGGAGTTGGAATATGAAAACATCGAATTGAAGCAGCGTAGCTACAAGTAAATTCGAATTTGGAAGGAGATGAATCTCACACTCAAAGTGTGGCGCCAAGACGGCCCGCAAGATAAAGGCCACTTAGAGACCCATCAGCTCTCAGGGGTGACGGGCGACATGTCTTTTTTGGAGATGATAGACGTCCTCAACGACAATATTATCCGTGAAGGCGGCGAACCGATTGCGTTTGACCACGACTGCCGCGAAGGCATTTGTGGCATGTGCTCTATGTTCATCAACGGACAGGCACACGGTCCTGGTCGGGGCGTGACAACGTGCCAATTGCACATGCGTTCGTTTAAGGACGGAGATACCATCACGATCGAACCGTGGCGGGCTTCGGCCTTCCCCGTGGTCAAAGATTTGACTGTAGATCGAAGTGCATTTGATCGCGTGATCCAAGCGGGTGGCTACGTTTCGGTGAACACGAGTGGCGAAACACTTGATGCCAACACCATACCTATCCCCAAAGCAGATGCGGACGAGGCGTTCAATGCCGCGACGTGCATTGGGTGTGGTGCGTGCGTGGCCACTTGCAAAAATGCTTCTGCCATGCTGTTCGTCTCGGCCAAGGTGAGCCAATTTGCCTTGTTGCCACAAGGCCAACCCGAGCGCGAGCGCCGTGTGATGCGCATGGTGGAGCAAATGGACAAGGAAGGTTTTGGCAATTGCACCAACACCGGGGCATGTTCGGTCGAGTGCCCCAAGGGCATTGATTTGACCAACATCGCGCGCATGAACCGAGACTTCTTGAAAGCTTCGGTGACGGGTGAATAACCCTTTTGCACAGCGGTATATCGCGTCAACGTATCTTAGCTGCATGCTCACTCGTTTTCTTTTTCTCGTAGCTGTAGCGCTTATCGACCAATCCGCCCAAGCCCAAAAAGCGGAAGTGACGTTTGGCGTGTCAGGCGTCTGCGGCATGTGCGAAGACCGCATTGAAGCGACATTCGATCAAAAAGGCATTGTTGCGGCAGACTACGACCTCGAGAAGAAAACGATTCACGTGGTCTACAAGGCCAAGAAGTGGAACGAGGAAAGTCTGCACAAGCTCGCCACTGGTGTGGGCCACGACACGGACAAGTACAAGGCCACCGACGAGCAATACGCCAACATGCCCGGGTGTTGCAAGTATCGAGACCCCAAGTCGTGTTCAGATTCATGTGGCGACAAGCAACGATGACGAGGGCCTTAGGGCTTGGTGTTTCGGTGTTGCTTCTTGTGGGTATGGCCTCCAACGCCAATGCCCAGGGAACCCTAAGAGGCAAGGTTTTTGCGCCAGAAGACCATTCTGGTCACGACCATGCACCAGGGGCGCATGAAGGCAAGGACTCGTTCGACCCGTTGCCAGGGGCGACGGTGACATGGAAAGGAAGCGAGGATGGAACCGTGACGGACGCGTTTGGGTTTTTCCAAATCGATATCCGGCGAAACCCTGACACGCTGCGTGTGAGCATGGTTGGCTACCAAACCGTGGATGTGTATTTCAGCGGTGAGGGCTATTTGGACATTCCGCTTGAGCCAGGGGTGCTGCTTCAATCGGCCGACGTTGTGTTTGAGGAACGTTCTCAGAGCGTGTCGCTGCTCAACCCATTGAACATTCAGCAGCTGAGCCGCAAAGAGCTTTGCAAGGCGGCCTGTTGCAACTTGAGCGAGGCGTTCGAAACCAACGCCTCGGTGGATGCCAGCTTCACGGATGCGGTGACAGGGACGCGACAGATTCACATGTTGGGACTCGCCGGCAAGTACACGCAGCTGCTGGTCGACAACCTGCCTGGACCCCGTGGACTGAACGTGGTGCAAGGCATGGGATTCATTCCGGGGCCGTGGATTGAGAACATCTTCATCTCCAAAGGTGTGGGCACCGTGATGTCGGGTTACGAGAGTTTGACGGGCCAAATCAACGTGGCCCATCGCAACCCGGAAACCGCAGAACCATTCTTTTTGAACTTGTTTTTCGGCGCGGGAGGGAGGTCAGAATTCAACCATGTCAGCAGACACAAGATGGGTAGACGGTGGGATACGGTTGTCATGACTCATGGCGAGATTCGCCAAAAAGAAAACGATCGCAATCAGGACTTGTTTCTCGACATGCCGACCCAGGAAGATTTTGTGGTTCGGAACGAGTGGAGGTTTGTGGGGGATCGTGGCTTGCGTGCAGAAATTGTCCTGTTTGGCGTGGACATGAAGCGCGATGGGGGCATGATGGGAGATGAAGACGTTGTAGCTTCCTCTTGGGTCGCCAGCACAGAAATTCAGCGTGCCGAAGTCAACGCCAAGGTGGGTTACGTACTGCCTGGCCTGGAAGGCCGTTCGTGGGGAAGCCAATGGACGGCGTCAACCCATCGGCACTGGCATGGGTTTGGAAACCGCTTCTACGACGGCCAGCAAAACACCTTCCGGGCGAACGTGTTGCGCAGTGGGTTCTTGGGGTCGGAGGATCGGCAATTTAGCGCGGGGGTGAGTTACCTCTACGACGACTTCCTCGAGCGCGGCACGTGGGGAGCCGCGTCAACGGATTTGTCAGCGACCCCGGAAGAATGGGCACGAACAGAGCACGTGCCGGGCGCCTTTTTGGAAACCACCTGGACGGGGAACCCGCGAGGAACGGTTGTGGCGGGATTGCGTGTGGATCAACACAACCTGTGGGGCACGGTTGTGACGCCTCGCTTGCATGCACGGTGGAGCGCAACGGAGCAGACGTCGTTGAAAATGGTGGCCGGAACGGGATTTCGGACGCCCAACGTGCTGATGGAGGAGCTGGGGGTTTGGGCGAGCAACAGGACCTGGGTCGTGGATGGCCCGCTTGAGCCAGAGAAGGGATGGAACGCAGGCTTGAACGTCACGAGCAAGTTCAAGCTGCTTTACAGGGACGCCGACTTTGCGCTGGATGGTTATTGGACGGAATTCCAAAACCGCGCTGTCGTCGACTTGGACGCAGACGCCCATGCGGTTCGGATTTACAACCTTGGCGACCGCACCTCACGCTCGCTGACGGGACAGGCCGAGCTTGGATGGTCGGTGCACCGTCGCTGGGACATGCGCCTTGCGTACCGCTACGTCCACGCGACCACAGAACGCGATGGCGCCGCCACAGCAGGAACGACGATTGACCCTTACGTGCCCCAGCACCGTGCGTTCACCCAATGGAGTTACCATTCCAAGGCGAACGAAAGACAAGCGCAATGGAACGCCGACTTCACCTTGCAATGGGTGGGGCCTCAACGGATCCCGCGACCCGACGCCGAACTCGATGCGCGGCCTGCGTCGGAGTTTGAACGGGGATTTGCCGTCGTCAATGGCCAAATCTCCCGCGTGTTTGCCCCCGGTGTCGATGTGTATCTCGGCGTGGAGAACATCTTGAACTACCGTCAGCAGAACCCAATTGTGGGTTGGGATTTGGCTTACACGGATGACCAAGCGTTTCAGAGGAACATGGACGCAAGCCTTGTGTACGCCCCCATCTTCGGAAGGATGGTGTACGTCGGAGGACGATTGACCTTGGGCCAAGCAGGCAACTGATGCCGTTCGGCGTCAGCCGTGCATGGTCTCTTTCTTCCCGTAGTTCTCAATGATTTGCGCTTCGAAGTCGAGGCACTCCTGCCAACGTGCGTCGACGTCAATGTCCCCGCCGTGCTTCCTGGCAAGTTTGAGGAACGTGGTGTAGTGGCCGGCTTCGCTGATCATCAGTTCTCGGTAAAACTCAGCAAGGTCGGGGTCGCTGATGCGCTCGGAGAGCATCTTGAAACGCTCGCATGATCGCGCCTCAATCATGGCTGCGAAAAGAAGGCGGTCGACGATTTGGCCTTCTCGGGAGCCGCCGCGTTTGATGAACTTGGAGAGCTGGCCCACGTAATCGTCCTTTCGCTCGTGACCAAGGGTGAAGCCGCGCGCTTTGATCTTTTCAAGCACCATCCCAAAGTGTTCCATTTCCTCTTGCGCAATCGCCGTCAATTCGGTGACCATGTCGGTGAGGTCGGGGTATCGCACGATGGTGCTGATGGCGTTGGAGGCCGCCTTTTGTTCGCACCACGCGTGGTCGGTCAGAATCTCAGAAATGTTCTGTTCCACGAGCTTCACCCATCGTGGGTCGGTGGGCAATTTGAGCCCTAGCATCACGCTGTCCTGTGCCATGGCGCAAAAATACTCGGTGCGTGTTGAGGCCAAACAAAAAGGGGGCACAAGGCCCCCTTTCCGTGTTTGATTGGGTCGTACGTGGTCAGTCGCAGTCGTTGCCGAAAACGCCGAGCATGATGAGGATGTCGCCAATGGAGATGTATCCATCGTCGGTCATGTCCCCGTCGCATCCGTCGTCTGCAATGCATGTTTGTGTGGCCGGATCCCAGACCGTGCCTTCGCCGCAGCATCCGCCGTCTTCGCAGGCGGCACCAGGTGCTGGAGGCGTGAGTACCGCGTCAATCACGTGCACCACGCCGTTGTCCGCGAGGATGTCTGCGAACACGACTTGGGCGTCGTTGATGAAAATGCTTCCGTCGCATTCAATGGACACGGTGACTTCGGCGCCGTTGAGGGTGGCGATGGTTTGCCCGTCCGCGAGGTCCGAGCTGAGAGCCGCGGCTCCTACCACGTGGTAGAGCAAGATGTCTGCGAGTTCGGGCAAGGCAAGGAGGTCTTCGGCAGTTGCGCCGAGTGCTCCAGCGAGTGCGAGGAAGGCGTCGTCGGTGGGTGCGAAGACCGT
>NYSX01000051.1 GCA_002683345.1 Flavobacteriales bacterium | reverse complement strand
GCGGTCAAGGCTTGAAAATGGCTGACCTCTCCTTTGTGGTTGGGGTCGTCGAATTTGCCGCGAACCACATCCAAGGCATGGCCAAAGGCGGTGATGTTGACGAAGCGGTTGTAGAGCGTGAAAATCAAGGCCCCTGTAAGCAGCCAAATCAACACGAACGGCACCTCGCGCCCACCGCCAATGGGAACGGTGAAGAAGATGACGCTCATGATGGCGTCGGTCACGGGTTCCATCACCGCATTGATGCGGTCGTCGACACTGTCTTGGGCATGGGCGAGCCATGGCACGAGGGACAGCAGGAGAAAGGCAATACGTGGGATCATAGGTGTGGTTTTGTCAAACTTGAGGGGGCTGAATGCCCAAGACGCGATTCAGCGTGCGGATTTGGTCTACGGTGCCCAATACGAACAATTTGCACGCGTCATCGAGCGGCGTATCTGCACCGGGGTTGATGATGAAGTCGCCATCGGATTTTTTGACGCCGACAACGTTGACACCGACGCGGTTGCGCGCATCGAGTTCACCAAGGGTGGCCGTCTTGAGACCTTGAGGCAAGACGTTCACAGGGATTTCTTCCAAATTGATGGCGTCCGCACCTTGAATGCGGACGTGGTCGAGGAACTCCAACACATCGGGCATGACCACAAGCGACGCCATGTGTGCACCGCCGACCTTGTCAGGCATGATGACGTTGTTGGCGCCAGCCACGCGCAGCTTGCTGACAGAATTGTTCATCGACGCTCGGCTGATGATGTGGATGTCCGGGGCCATCTCGCGGGCTGCGAGGACCACATAGAGGTTTTGGGCATCGTCGGGCAGCGTGGTGATGACTGACTTCGCCCGCGTGATGCCCGCATTGGCCAAATTCTCGTCTCGGGTGGCGTCTCCGGGAATCACGAGCAGGCCCTCCTCGGCGAGACGCTCTGCCTTCTCGGCATCGCCTTCCACAATGACCACAGCTGTGTTGTGGTCGACCAACTCCTGCACCGCCATTTCGCCGACGCGACCCAGACCGCAGACAATCACGTGTCCACTCAATTTTTCTACTTCCTGTTTCAAGCGTGCCTCTTTGAACGTGTTTCGGTATTCACCATTGACAAAGTACGTCGTGAGGGCGGAAATCGAGTACGCGAACGTGCCCAAGCTCCCCATGATCAAAATTGTGGTGAAGACCATGCCGTTGTCGCTCAACTCCCTCACCTCTCCAAACCCCACCGTCGACACCGTGATGACCGTCATGTACAAAGCCTCCACCCAAGAATACCCTTCCACCACGACGTATCCCACACTTCCAAAAATGACCACGCCAATCACAAAAGCGACCGCGAGATAGATTCTGGGAAAGACGCGAAAGGGAAACATCATCATTGCGGTGAATCTACGACGCGCCTCGAAAGCTGCGCACCGCAAGACCGTTGCGTTTTGCAATCGCAGACGTGAATTTTGCAAATGGCTTACAGCAACCCTTTTGCCTCCAAGGTCGCGCGCATCTGTGCCGCCAGACCCTCCGCCACATTGGCGGCCGCCGCTTGGGATTCCTCCTGGGTGGCGTCAGCCCCAGCCGCGTAAAGGATGCCCCTCGAACTGTTCACCAACAATCCGCATTGGTCGTTCATGCCGTGCTCGGCAACGTCTTCCACCGTGCCGCCTTGGGCGCCAACACCTGGAACCAAAAGGAACGCACCTGGCGCTTCTTCGCGCACTTCTTTGAGCATGGCCGGTCTCGTGGCTCCCACGACAAACATCAGCCTTTGGGCGCCCTCGAAGGTTTGGCTTTTGCGCAACACTTCACGGTACAGCGGACGATCTCCGTGGAACTCAAAATCCTCTGCCCCAGGATTGGACGTCAGTGCGAGCAAAATGGTCCAACGACCTTTGAACGACGTGAACGGCTCGACGCTGTCCCGCCCCATGTAAGGCGCGACGGTCACAGCATCCGCCCCAAGTCCCTCAAACATGGCGCGTGCGTACCGCGTGGCGGTGTTGCCAATGTCGCCGCGCTTCGCATCGGCAATCACCAAGACGTCACTCGGAATCTGTTCGACCACGCGTTCCAAGGCGGCCCAACCCGCGGCACCGTATTGCTCGAAAAAGGCCAAGTTGGGCTTGTACGCCACCGCCACATGCTGGGTGGCCTGAACCATGGCCAAGCAAAAGGCCTCCATGCCGGCCACCCCCTCGCCAAACGACACGGGAATCTTGGCCGGGTCGGGATCAAGCCCGACGCAGAGGTAGGAACCTTTGGCCTGAATGGCAGACAACAACCCTTCCGGGGTTTGCAAAGCGATGGCAGGGGATCGCCGAGACAATCGAGGTGCAGACATGCTGCAAAGGTCGGGCAAGGCCGTCCGTGAGGGCCACCCGAACACGCCTTGGGGAAGGGGATTGTCAAAGATTTTTCAACCGCTCGGCCCGGTCGGCCACATGCAGGGCCTCAATGACGGCCGTCAAGTCGCCGCCCAAGATGGCGGACAACGCATGCAGCGTCAACCCGATGCGGTGGTCGGTGACCCTGCCTTGGGGAAAATTGTACGTTCGGATTTTGGCACTTCGATCCCCTGTGCTGACCTGGGATTTCCGCTCGGCAGCCCGTTCGGCGTCGGCCTCGGCCCGGGCTGCATCGTACAATCGACTCCGCAACACTTCAAGGGCGCGCTCGTAATTCTGGTGCTGAGAACGGCCGTCTTGGCATTCCACCACCGTGCCTGAGGGAACGTGTGTCAATCGCACGGCACTCTCGGTTTTGTTTACGTGTTGGCCGCCCGCGCCGCTGGCGCGAAACGTGTCCTTGCGCACGTCGTTCAGGTTGAGGTCGACATCCACCTCACCAGCCACAGGCAACACCGCCACAGTGGCCGCGCTCGTGTGCACCCTTCCTTGGGATTCGGTGGCAGGCACACGTTGCACGCGATGCACCCCGCGCTCAAATTTGAGCCAGCCAAACACGCCCTCCCCTTCCAATCGAATCACCGCTTCCTTGAATCCACCGACGGTGCCTTCGCTCATGCCGACCCAGCTGTGTTTCCACCCGCGGTCTTCGGCGTGCTTCACGTACATCCGGACCAAATCCCCGGCAAACAACGCCGCCTCGTCACCACCTGTCCCTGCCCGCACTTCCAAAATCGCATCGCGGTCGTCCGCCGCGTCGTGGGGAAGCAGCATCCATTTGGCCTCTTCCACACCCTGCTCAAGTTCAGCCGTCAAGGCCGGCAATTCCGCCGCCCCAAGCTCACGCATGTCGGCATCTTCCGAATCCATCCAAGAAGTGGCCTCGTCCCAATTGGCCAAACACGCGACGAGCTGGCGCGCCTTCTCGGCCATGGGCTTCAACCGTCGATGCTCCCGCATCAACGCCGCAAAGGCTTGTTGGTCGGACGCCACCTCTGGGTCAGAGACGCGCTTCTCCACCTCCGCGAACCGATCCGCGATGCTCTGGAGCTTGTTCACCCAACCGCCGATGGCCTCGCGGTCCAGCGCCATGACTTAGCTGTAGGTGTACGTTCCGTGAGGGCCGTTCACCGTGACTTCAGCCTTCCCATCCTTGGCCTCGACGCGGCCAATGATTTGGGCTGCGATGCCAAACGACTCGCTCACCTTGATGATCTCCTGCGCGGTCGCTTCGTCTGTGTAGACCTCGAGCCGGTGTCCCATGTTGAACACCTTGTACATCTCTTCCCAAGACGTTCCCGACTCGCGTTGAATCGTCTCAAACAGAACCGGAACGTCAAACATGGTGTCCTTGACGACGTGAAGTCCGTCGTTCAAGAAGTGGAGCACCTTGGTTTGGGCCCCGCCCGAACAATGCACCATTCCCGAAATCTTCGCGCGGTGATCCTTCAAAAAGGCCTGCACCACGGGTGCATAGGTACGGGTGGCAGACAACACCATTTGACCTGCATCCAAGGGCGAACCTTCCACCGCATCGGTCAAGCCAAAACTCCCTGAGTACACAAATTCCGCGTCGGTTCCTGGGTCGAAACTCTCTGGATACTTCGCAGCCAAGGACTTGCCGAACACATCGTGACGTGCCGAGGTCAACCCGTTGCTTCCCATGCCTCCGTTGTAGGTCGATTCATAGGTGGCTTGCCCAAAACTCGCTAGGCCCACCACCACGTTGCCCGCTTCAATCCGGCCGTTGTCAATCACCTCGTCTCGACGCATACGCGCCACCACAGTGGAGTCGACAATGATGGTTCGAACGAGGTCGCCGACATCCGCCGTCTCCCCTCCCGTCGAACGGATGTCAAGGCCTTGGCTACGAAGGTCTGCCAACAAAGATTCCGTGCCTTGGATGATTTCTTTGATAACCTCACCAGGCACGAGATGCTTGTTGCGCCCAATGGTGCTGGACACCAAAATGGGCCCCGTGCACCCAACGCAAAGCAAGTCGTCCACGTTCATGATGAGTGCGTCTTGGGCAATGCCACGCCACACACTGACGTCTCCGGTCTCTTTCCAATACATGTAGGCGAGAGACGATTTGGTCCCGGCGCCGTCGGCATGCATCACCACACAGTGGTCCTCACTCCCCGTCAAATGATCGGGCACAATCTTGCAAAAAGCCTTGGGGAACAGGCCCTTGTCAATGCCTTCGATGGCGGCATGCACCTCTTCCTTGCCCGCGGAAACCCCGCGCGCGGCATATCTCGCGTCGCTCACGACTTACTCGCCGGGCTTGTAATCGAAGCGGATGATCTTGAAGACCGTTCGGCGGTTGCGCTGGTGCGCCATCTCGCGGTCCTCCGCGGCCATGCGGTTGATTTCCGCATCACTGATGAGCAACGCGTCCTCGCCGTAACCCACGGGGACCATGCGCGCAGCGGCGATGCCCTTCTCTTGCAAGTAATTCACGCACGTTTCCGCGCGGTCCTGGCTCAACTTCTTGTTCGCCGAAGCACTTCCACGGCTGTCGGTGTGCGACTCCAATTGGATGACCAAATTCTCATTGCGCTCCAACAAATCCACGAGGTAGTTCAGCGAGTCCGCAGAGTTCACCGACTCATCCACCAAGAGCTCTGCAGAGCCCAATGGGTAGAGCACCACAGGCATGTCGTATTCCTTGTTCAAGACAATTTCCTTCAAGAGGTACTCGCGGGCGAGTGTGGTGGACTCCGTCAAGCCAGCTGTGGTGAGCAAGTCACCTGTGCCGATGTAACCTTCAGCCGCCACGTCCACATTGAAGGTCATGTTCTCTCCAATTTCACCGTCGCACAAAGACAGCTCCCCTTCTCCATCCGAGGTGAAGGCATTGGACGAACCGTCGTTGGATTCCAAGGTGACCGTCGCACCTTCGATGGGCATGCCCGTGTCGTAGTCGTAGACATACGCTTGGTAACAGAACTCCAACGGCGGCAATTTGAAGGAGTACAAATCGTCGACCCCCTTGCCACCCACGCGGTTGGAGGTGAACATGCCGTCTTCCGTGCCGTCGCGGAACGAGATGGCAAAATCGTCAGAGGCAGAGTTCAGGGGGTATGGCAACGCCGTGGGCTCTGCAAAGGCGAGCTTGCCTTCGCGCCCTTCAGCCTTCCAAAGGTCCATCGCACCGAGTCCCTCGCGGCCGTTGGTCGACCAGTACAAATCACCGTTGTCGCGGTAGTGGGGGAACATGTCGTCGCCCGCCGTGTTGATGCTCGCGCCGAGGTTTTGTGGCACTGCGCCTTCGAAAGAGCCGTCAACTGCCTCCACGTACCAGAGGTCCTTGCCTCCGAATCCACCGGGCATGTCAGACGCAAAAATCAAGATGTTGTCGTCGGGAGACAAGGTGGGGTGACCCACTTGAGAACTGTCGTTCTCTTCGCGGTTGATGAGACCCAACGCCGAGGAGGCCCCGTAGCTGGCCCCTTGTTTCTTGGCCATGAAAATGTCACATGCCAAGTTTGAACCGTCCATGTCCATGCAGCGCGTGAAGTAAATGACCTTGCCGTCGCTGTCAAACGTGGCACCTCCTTCGTTGTGCACGGTGCAGATGGTGTTGCCCAGAGGCTCGGGCTCACTCCAACGCCCCTTCTTGTCCATGTCGCTGTGGAACAAGTCCATGTAAGCTTGGCCCGTGATGGGATCTTCGTCCGTTCCTGTCGCGGACTCACGCGAAGAAGCAAACACGAGCTCGTCTTGCTTCTTGCCTGTGAACGTCGGGCAGAAATCGTAAGACGCCGAGTTCAACAACACCATGGGCTCCACGATGTAACGGCTTTCGGGCTCCTCGATCATGATGGCTGCGAGGTCGGCGTTTTCAATGCGGCTTTCGGCCACGTTGGAGTCGCCTCCCGCGTTTTGGTAACGTGCATACATCTCGATGGCCTCATCGAATGCCTCTTGGTCGCGGAGCGCATCTCCGTACACCAAGAACACCATGCTGTTGCGGTCTCCGTACTTCAAGCCAATCGCCTTGTCGTACCACTCTGTCGCCATTTCAGGCTCGTGGTGAAGGCGGTACGACTCTCCCGCTTGGAAAGCGCAGTACGCCTTGAGGGCGACGTCGGACTTAATTTTGGCATACAACGCCACGTATTCGCGGGCTGCCTCGTGGTAACCACGACGCTCAAACGCTTGGTCTGCTTCGAACGTCATGTCGCTCTGGGCAAACGCTGCGGCTGCGGCGAACAAAGAGAAGAGGATTGTGGCACTGAAGCGGGCCACGGATGCTTGCAGGTTGGTAGGCATTCCTAAATAGGCTTGGTGAATCAGGATGTGAAAGTACAGAAAAAAGGCGCCCCCGTGTGGAGACGCCTTTTCCATTTCTCGAACAGCCGATGGTGAATCGGCCAAGAAGCCCGTGACGGGTTCTCAGCGCGTGAACAACATTTCCTGGAATTTGGGCAAAGGCCAAATCTCGTTGTCCACCAATTGCTCCAAGCGGGCGCAGTGGTTCCCGACCTCTTCGATGAGTGGGGTCACCACAGACCCGTACTTCACCGCGCGCTTGGCGATGTCGTCCATCTTGTTGATTTTGCCGCGCTCGCTGCGCAAGCTGGATGCAGACGTGTGCAACTTGCTCACGCACTCAGACACTTCTGCGAGGACTTCGCGCTGACCTGCGGTCATCGCCTTGGCGTCTTTGCCAAACACTTCGGTCAAACCGCTGATGTTCTCGATTAGCATGTTTTGATAAGCTATGGCTGCTGGAAGGACGATGTTGGTCGCCATGTCTCCTGCGATGCGTGCCTCAATCTGACGCTTCATGATGTAGTTCTCGTACTCCACTTCCTGACGAGCGTGGAGCTCTTCCGTGGTCAAGACACCGAGTGAGGAGAACAACTCCGCCACCTCTTTGCGGCCCCAAACCTGCAACGCCGTGGGCGTGTCGGTGAGGTTGCTCAAACCGCGCTTTATGGCCTCCTTGACCCACTCGTCGCCGTAGCCGTTGCCTTCAAAGCGGATGGCCTTGTGCTCCTTGATGAGCTTCTGCAACTCCTTCAACAAGGCGTCGTCTTTCTTGTCTCCACCCTTGATGCGGGCATCGACTGCAGCCTTGAATGCGTTGAGTTGCTCTGCCACGATGGTGTTGAGCACGGTCATGGGCACTGCACAGTTGGCCGTGGATCCAGCCGCACGCAATTCAAATTTGTTGCCCGTGAAGGCGAACGGCGAGGTACGGTTGCGGTCGGTGTTGTCGAGCAACACTTCAGGAATGCGGCCGATTTCAAGCTTGAGCGCGGTCTTGTCCGCAGGCGTCAACTTGCCGGCTTTGATGCTGGCTTCCAGGGCGTCGAGCAATTCGGTCAATTGCGAGCCGATGAAGGCCGACATGATCGCTGGAGGCGCTTCGTTGGCGCCCAAGCGGTGGTCGTTGCCGACGCTGGCAATAGACGCGCGCACCACGTCAGCGTGACGGTGCAGGGCCGCCAAGGTGTTCACGAAGAACGTCAAGAATCGGAGGTTGGTCTTGGGGTTGTTGCCAGGCTTGAGAAGGTTGACCCCGGTGTTGGTGCCGAGCGACCAGTTGTTGTGCTTGCCCGAACCGTTCACACCGGCGAAAGGCTTCTCGTGAAGCAGGATGCGGAAGTCGTGGCGACGTGACACCTTTTCCAACAACTCCATCAAGAGGAGGTTGTGGTCGTTGGCGAGGTTGGCCTCTTCAAACACAGGCGCCAACTCAAATTGGTTGGGCGCCACCTCGTTGTGACGCGTGGTCACGGGAATGCCCAACTTGTGCGCTTCCATTTCGAAGTCCTTCATGAATGCAGACACGCGCTCGGGAATCGCACCGAAGTAGTGGTCGTCGAGTTGCTGACCCTTTGCAGGGGCTGCGCCAAACAACGCACGGCCGGTCATGGCCAAGTCGGGACGCGCGGCGTACAACGCCTTGTCCACGAGGAAGTACTCTTGCTCCCAACCCAAGGTGGCATTCACCTTCGTGATGTTCTTGTCGAAGTACTGACACACGGACGTGGCCGCAGCGTCCACCGCAGACAACGCCTTCAGAAGGGGCATCTTGTTGTCGAGGGCGTATCCGGTGTAGCTGATGAAGATGGTGGGGATGCAAAGCGTTTCTCCCCACACAAACGCGGGTGACGTGGGGTCCCACAACGTGTAGCCACGGGCCTCAAACGTGTTGCGAATGCCACCACTTGGGAATGAAGATGCGTCGGGCTCTTGCTGCACGAGCAAGGTTCCATCAAACTTTTCAATGGCACGACCGTCGGCTGTGGGCGAGATGAAGCTGTCGTGCTTTTCCGCCGTACTTCCGGTCAAGGGTTGGAACCAGTGCGTGTAGTGCGTCGCACCGCGGCTGATCGCCCACTCCTTCATGGCCGACGCCGTTTGGTCTGCCACTTTGCGGCTGATGGGGGTTCCCTTCTCCATGGCCTCCACGATGCCGTCGTAAGCTTCGTCAGGGAGGTACGAACGCATCACGTGAAGGTTGAACACGTTTTCACCGAAGTACTCGGAGATTTTGTTGGCCGGACGAGACTGATGGTTCGGCACGCGATCCAGCACTTCGTGCAAGGCTTGTTGACGGTTGAGGCTCATGGCGTAGAATTTTGGGCAAAATTACGCCTCCCCCTCCCTCCAAAGAGGGGGTGTCGAAGAAAAACCATCAAAAATTCATCAACACCCCCTCCACAATGAGGGGGTTGGTGTCAAAAACAGGTGTTTTTACGCAAACACCCCCTTCAATTCACTCCTTCACCACCCAACGCGTCCAAACCTGGTCTTCCTGACGCACCACGACCACCAACGTGCCTGAAGGCCAGGCGCTGGCGTCCAAGATGGACTGCCGTCCCGCCTGCGCGTGCCACACACCCTGGTCGATCAACTGACCTTGGACGTTGTGAATGTGGTACTCAGCCTGGCCTGAGAATCCCGCAGGAAGCAACGTGAGCTGGTCCTGCAAGGGGTTGGGGAACACCGCAACATCGCCTCCTGCAGCGGGCTGCTCGTCTACGCCGCTGTACAAGTTGGTGGCCCAGTAAAAGGCTTGGGAGATGGACTTTCCAAAGTCGGATTCAAAAACTTTGAAGTTCCCTCCGGCCACTTTTTTCAAGCGCACGTATCCAGAACCGTCGTTGTTGGCCCAAAAGTCAATGCCATCGTCCCCGCTGTCGTTGACGGTGAATCGGTAGCACCCTTGGTTGAGCACGATGGTGTCACGGTAGGTGGTGTTCGCTTCACTGTAGCTGCGGGCCCAGTAAAGGCCTCCGTCGGCGTGACGGATTTCCACGGTCGTTTCTCCGGGCACGTTGTTGGTCTTGGTCCACACAATCATGCGGTTGTCGTCCAAGCTGTTGTATTGCCATGTGGGAGGGCGACGGAAGGTCGTCGACATCCAGCCGTTGGAGGGATCTTCATCCAAATCGCCTGCCACATCGCCACGCACTTCAAAGCGCAGCACTTCTTCATCGTCCCCGACAAAATAGGCCGTGGCGTCGTAAGGAAGTTCCACGTCTCGCGTTTCAAGGAACGCCAACGGCGATTCGAACGTGAGGGTCTCGGTCACCAAGTCTTCGCCCGTGATGCCGTACGTGAAGGTGACCGAAGTCAACGGTTCGGATCCTGTGTTGCGAATTCGAACCACGGGGTTTTCACACACAGGGTTCAAGCGCGACAACAATTTGTCGTCGTTGGGCGCGAGGATGTCCATCACCTCCACGTCATAGGCCATGTTGGCCGGGCCGTAGCCGATGATTTGGCCTTCCATGCGGTAGTTCCCATATGGATCGTACGTCACGTCATATTCGACGGTGAAGCTGTCCTGTCCCGCCACAAGTGGGGTCAATTCCAAATCCTCAGTGCGAACGGGTGCCCCTGGACACCAACCTGCGCGGTCGTAGATCCACGTGCCACCCTGAGGGTACAGCGGGTTGTCCGCACACTCCTGCATGATTTCCCAGCTCCATTGCTGCGTGTCGTTCACTTTCACGCTGTGGGTGTTGTAGCAGAACTCCGCGCAGTTGTTTCCCTGGCCAAAGTCGTGGCCACTCGCGCGCGTCTTCAAACGCCACATTTCTTCGCCCTCTCCCGGCACGTAGGTTTGGGGCAAAATGGTGGCATCCCAGTTGTTCAGGTAGTGGATGCCTTTCCAGAACGCGGTCACATTTTCCACATCACGCGGCGGCGTGCCCTCGATAAAGGCAAACTTCAGATCAAGAAGCTCCTGCCAGTTGCCGCACTGCAATTCCACGCTGTCCTTCAGCAGGGGGGCGTAATCTGTGACATCGAACACCCACGCCCACCCGTCGGGACCAAGCGTCAGGTTGATGCCGTAGGGTGTGATGTAGCGTGCGAGTTCGTAACGGTCGATGATTTCAAACGGCTCAGACCAGTAGTTGAGGCTTTCGTTGTTGTACGCCACAACCTCGCCCGACAACGTGTACGTGGACAAGGTGTCGCCCCACTCCATGCTGGTGCTCGTGACCAAATCGGCAGGCCAACCGTAGTGCAAGTCGGTCCAAACCACCCCATTGCCTTCCACTTCCCAGGTCGTGACCGACATGGGAGGAACGGGAATCACGTCCGCCCACATGGCTTCACCCACGGCCATCAGAGGCTCAGCACCTCCTTCCAAAATCAAGGCGGGGCGATGCGTGGCAGGCACCGCATCCAAAAAGGCCTCCCGAGGTGAGAACATCCGGCGTCCGGCATCGCCGTGCAACCAACCGGCCAGAGGACCTTGGTTGGTGGCTTCGCCGTCTTGGCCGTCCATATTGATGACGCCGCGCAAGTCGTCGGCGTGCGGGTGGTCCAACAACGCATCCATCGAAGACACGTTCATGTAGGCCGCCAATGTGGGGGCCGTCAACGCCGCATCCCAAATCCTGAACGAAGCCACATCGCCGTAGTAATCGACGTCTCCGTTCCATGAGCCCCCCAAATTCATCCGCGCAATCTCTCCGATGACGTTGTCTTTGCCTGTGCCGGTCAACCAGAGCTGGCCGTTGACGTACATCCGCATGACGCCTGTTTCCGCGTTTTTGGTGAAGGCCCAGTGCACCCAGCGTCCCTCCAAAATGCCTTCACCGGCATCCTGATCAATGCGGTCGTAGCCCCCATCGTACCCACAGTCCCAGTAGGCCCGGCTGTTGCTCCAGGGCAGGTGGACGTTGACTTCGCGCTGGTTGGCCGCGTTCACCCCTTCGAACAACGTGGTGTTTGTCGGAAGCACTGCAGCATCCCCACGCACCCAGCATTCCAAGGTGATGGTCGTGTCGATGCCGAGCAAGGCCACGGGGTCGATTTCCATGCGGTCGTTGCCGTCCATGCGCACGAATTGCGGTGCACCTGCCGTCGAGGGATCGCACATTTGGGACAAAGTGTCTGGAACGAGGAACGTCTGCACATTCAGGCCATTGCCCTCCGCCACGTTCACGCCGTCCAACGCCAGGTCCACCATCAAATTCATGTCGGCCTCTCGCGTCAGAGGTTGCCCAAAGTCCACGTCCCAAGACCACGCCATGTCGCCCACGGAGAGAGGGCCGTCGGCCAGGGTGGTCCATCCTGTGGTGACGATGCCTCCGAGGGCGGTCGTGGCCGTCCAGCGGACCCGCAACGTGGCGCGATCCACGGAGGACGCACCCAAGTTGCCGGCGCGGGGAAGCGACATGCGCCAAGCCGTGTCGCCCACAGCCCAGCCCAGGGAATCGAGTTCTGCCGCAGACCAAAGCCATTGGTGGCGGGTTTGGTCTTCCAAGGTGGTGTTGGCCAAATCGTTCATCGGCACCCCCGCCAACTGCGACCACGTTGTGGAACCCTCCACAAACTCATGCGACGTGGTGGACAGCATGCGCCACACCGTGTCCACCGGCGCGCCGCCCTCAGGCTGCAAAATCAAGGAGGCTTCCTCAAAGCTCGCGTCGTTCAAGAGGTATTGCGGGTGCGACAATGCCGTGCTGTCGTAGAGCCCCGTGTGGTCGAAGAGGTAGTTGTACGTGAGGTAATCCCACTCGCCACACGCGAAACCCAAGTTGCCTGCGGTGCCGTCTTCAAAGCACTTCAAGCGGTGGTACATCAAAATCTTGCGGTACGTGGTGTCTTCTTGACTTGGGAAGTCAAACCAACGGCGGCCGGGACTGTCGTAGGCGGTGGCGGGATTGTTTTGGGCTTCCCACGTGTAGGTCTGCACCCACGTCGTGTCGCCCGGATCCGCGTGGGACGACAAGGTCAATCCCAAAAACAAGGCCAAGAGAGAAAATCGTACGCACTGCATGATGGAGGTGATTTGGACCCCCAAAATAGCGCGCCTCAACGGAACCGAGGAGTCATCAAGACAACCCCTTGACAATCAGGATTCGTGGGTTCAAGCCTCGCGGCGACCGGGATATTCCTGCAAGGCCGCGGCCAAACAAGCCACCGCGCGCTCGATGAGCGCCACCTCCAACACGTACGCGATCCGCACTTGCTTGGTGCCCGCTCCCGCGGTGGCATAGAAACCAGTGGCGGGCGCCATCATGACGGTGTCTCCTTCCAAGTCGAAGTGCTCGAGCATCCATTGACAAAACGCGTCGGCATTGTCGATGGGCAATTCGCACAACGCGTAAAACGCCCCTCCCGGGGTGGGCACCTTGACACCAGGGATGGCGCGCAAGCCTTCCACGAGCGCATTGCGTCGCGCCACGTAGGTGTCTCGGACTTCCTCAAAATAGGCATCCGAGGTGTCCAAGGCCGCTTCGGAAGCGACCTGTGCAAGCGTTGGAGGAGACAGGCGGGCCATGGCAAACTTCATCGCCGCCTTGCGCACCGCGCGGTTCTTGGTGACCAAGGCGCCAATGCGCGCACCGCACATGCTGTAACGCTTGGACACGCTGTCGACGAGCACGACGTTCTCTTCGAGACCGGGAAGCTGCATCACCGATTTGGGCTTGGCTCCGTCGTAGCAGAATTCGCGGTACACCTCGTCCGCAAACAAGTACAAATCGTGGTCCTTCACCAACTGGGCCAAGGCATCGAGGGCCTCTGGCGCGTAGACCGTGCCAGTGGGGTTGCCGGGGTTGCACAGCAAAATGGCCTTGGTCTTGTCGTTGATTTTGGCCGCAAAGTCTTCGATCGGAGGCAAGGCGAATCCTTGGTCGATGTGTGCCGTGACGGGCACCACCTCCACCCCTGCCATTTGGGCGAAGCCGTTGTAGTTGGCGTAAAACGGTTCGGGAATGATGACCTCATCCCCAGGGTCGAGGCACGACATGAAGGCAAACACGAGCGCCTCCGAACCGCCCGTGGTCACCAAAATGTCGTCCGCCGTCACGTCAACCTGCACGCTCTGGTAGTACTTGGCCAATCCTTCACGGTACGAGGCAAACCCCTCGCTGGGGCTGTATTCAATGACGGTGCGGGTGTCCTGCCGAACCGCATCCAACGCCACTTGCGGCGTGGCGATGTCGGGCTGACCGATGTTGAGGTGAATGACGCGCTTGCCGGCCTCTTTGGCGGCGGTGGCGAACGGCGCGAGTTTCCGAATCGGGCTGTCGGGCATGGCTTGCCCTTTGCGGCTGATGCTTGGCATGGATCAGAGGTTCAAATGCGGAGGCGAAGATAGGTCGAGCGCCATGGTGCGGTGCGGACCGATGTCCGGGATGTTGTAGGTGTCGTTCAAAAAGACAAATCCCATCCGCTCGTAAAACCCAAACGCCACTTCCCGGGCGTCGCACCACAGCACGTCCCGCCCTTGGGCACGAACCTCTTCCGCGGCCTGGCGAACGATCGCGGCGCCAGCGCCCCAGCCCCGCACCTCAGGGAGCGTGCCCATGACCCGGAGCCGAACATCGCGGCCCTCGGCCCACGGCACTGCCACTCGGTTGCAGTGCTGGTCAAAGAGCGAGCAGGCCCCGACCAAGCGCCCTTCAAACCCGGGCACTTCAATGCCCCACGGCACCTCGCCCGCCACAAACGCCCCGAGATGCAACGCACCCGGCGCCTCGTCGATGTCAATGACGCACACGTCGGGCGAGGGCTTGTGGGGCCACAGCACGCGGTGCCGCAATTCCCGGGTGCCGACCGCCGGAATCCGACGCACGACCACCTCATGCTTGTCTGCAGAACCTTGGCTCATGACCTGAAGGCCTTTTCCCAATCCCGGCGGTCGCGCTTGGTCGGGCGCCCCACCCCCTTGGGTCGGTCCTGTTGGGCCAACCGAATCATTTCCAACTTCTCCTTCTCTTCCGGCGCCGTCACGTCGCGCATGTGGTCAGGAACCAATGCAGCTCCGACACGGCTTCGCGGGAACGACACCACCTCGTGGCTGAACATGACCGCCCCTTTCCGAACGTTCACCACCTCTCCGACCTTGACTTCACGGGCGGGCTTCACGGCTTTGCCATCCACGAACACCTTGCCTTCCCGACAGTGCTGGCTGGCCATGGAACGGGTCTTGAACACCCTCACCGCCCAAAGAAATTTGTCGACCCTCATGACGTAGGAACATGTTGCGCCCGAAGCGCATTCAACACCTCCCTCCCTTTCTGTTGGGAAGCGAACTCAAACATCTCGACATCTTCGAACTCCAGGCCATGTCCCTTGCGGATGCGGGCCGTCAAAATGAAGGAATGCGCGCGAATGATGTTCTGCTGAGAATGACTCGTGTATTGCGTGGCGCCTTTATACTCGGCGAGCACCACCCCTTCCATGTCCTCAAGCTTCCACGATTTGGACTTGAGTTTCACGGGGCCCAAACGACGCCGAACCTCCAACCGCTCGAACCCCACTTCCAACTCCGTTTCCACCAACAAAATGGCGGCCATAAGAACCAAGGCGAGGGGCAACCAAAAAATGTGATGCAGCGTGGCGAAGATGCCCGCAAACAGCAAGGCTGAAGCGAGGGGAATGCCCTCGTATTGTCGTCCCATGTCCCAGGTTCTCACAGCGCCAAAGGTAGAGACGCTTGAAACTGCGTCACTCCTTCACCAAGCGAAACCCCTGGGCTTCGCCCTCGCCAAACTGCACAATCACGTGGTACAGCCCTGAAGGCAAACCCTCCACAGACACCGGCTCTGCACCGACGCCAGACCGCTCCAAAATGCGCTTGCCATCCAGGCCGATCAACTGCACTTCCCACGATTCTTGACCTTGGAATCCCTGCAATCGGAACGACGCTGCAGTCGGGTTGGGATGCAGAAGAAGCGGCGCCCTTTCCGTCCCCAGATTCGTCGTGGCAGACGTTTTTGGTTCGCAGACCACCACGTTCAGGGCGTTCCCGGGAAGTTGTCCCAAGACATTGTCTTCCACCACCAGGTCTCCATCGGGGTTTTTGACCTGATACCCGCACTGGTCGGCGTACGCCACAGGCATGATCACCACGAAATCCACCTCCCCTTCCCAGACATTCACCATGGCCGTGCGGGAGGAAAACCCGTCGTAATCGAAGTAGCCATCGCCGTCGAAATCGGGATTGAAGAAGATTTGGGATTCCAATCCTTCGTCCGAGTAAAACGCCATCCCGCCTGCATACCAACCGTACCCATCTCCATCGAAGAATGTCACCTCCATCAAGCCACAAGACGACATGTCCTCGCAAGGCTCGAGTCCGTACACGCTACAGGGGTCATCCCCAGGCGCGCCCGAATCGTCGCTGCTGAACACCACGTTGCCGTCGCTGTCAGCGATGCTGTAATCGTGGTATTGGCCCCACCCGTCTTCGTTGTACACAACGTCGATGCGGTCGCCAATGTCCACGGGAATGAAGAACGACTCGCTGCCGATGTTTAGCATGGTTTCCGAGGCCACTTCGTTGCCATCGACCAGCACGTGCAAGGACGCCCCATCCCAGCCACTTGGACCTCCATTGCCACACGTCATGGTGATGGTCCACGCGCCGCACGTCCCTTCCGGAGCGGGGAAGTCAAAGGGCATCACTTCACCCAAGGAATGCACCACCCCGTTGTACGCCAGCATGTCCGCTCCGATGACGGGGGCCGTGTTGGCCTGAATCCCGTCGTCATCCACGGTGATGTTGACCGTGCCGGAGTTGTTGTAGGAGGACAAATTCATCCCATTGAAGAGGTCCACGCTTTCGTACACCCCCGGGACGATGTGGGCGTGCAATATGTCGTCGATGAATTGGGACGACAGCAAGGCGTCGACACTTTCAAACCCGTTGGCTTCTGCCAACGCAAAAAAAGCATCGTCTGTTGGAGCAAAAACGGTAAAGGGGCCTTCTGCCGGTTCGTTGTCATTCAAGATTGGCTGGCCCCGAAGTGCTTGGTCCAAGTTTTCCGCCAAAAGCGCTTCCTCCAGCACGGTGTGTTCCGGGCTTTGCACGATGACGTCCCACGTGGTTGCACCGGGGTAGCCTGACGGCACGAGCACCTCGTCGATGACGTGAATCACGCCGTTGAACGCCTCAATGTCTTCGTGGAGGATGGTGGCACCGTTCAGCATCACCGTCCCCTCGCCATCCACAGACACCGCGATGTTTTGGCCTTCCACCGTGGGCAGCAAGGCGCCGTCTTGGAGGTCCTCTGCGAGATACACTCCCGGCACAATGTGGTAACTCAAGCCCGCCACCATGCCTTCCGTGAAGTACAGAAGGTCAAAAGAATTCAAATTCATCAACTCTTGGAGCCCTTCAATGGCCGGGCCGTGAGGAAGAAACAACGTGTATTCATCCAGTCCTTCCAAGCTGACGTTGGAACCTGGAAAGCCTCCACTCTGGCCAAAAAACGAACATCCGAAATACGATTGGAAGGCATACGCGGACGCGTACGCATCCATGTCTTGATTCTCACCAGATCCCCAAAAACTCAGCATGACGTCACACAGCGTTTCGGCATCCACGATGATCGTTCCAGTCATGCCCAATTCAGGCTGCACCCCAATGGAAGAGGTGAACGTGTACACGCCCGGCACATCGAAGGTGACGGAGCCCATGCATACGCCGTCGATGTTGCCGACGGTTTCCTCGAGGAAGAATGAGACAGGGTTGTCCTCAGCCGTGCCGTCCACGTTGTGCGTGCCTTCCGCGTTCACGAAGGCCACCGTTTCCCCCACCGAAATGGTGAACTCATTCGGGGTGAAAAGGAAATCTGTGAGGTAGACTGTGGCATCTGCTTCGCATTGGGCCCAAGCCGAGCTCATGCCCATGGATGCGATCAACACGAAAATTTTGAGGGAGTTGATTTTCATGGTGGAAATGGTTCAAACAGGAAACTTGAGGGCAAGTCTCACGGACGCGCAGATGGGCACAAGCGACAACTTTTCGGCCATAAATGAATGTTTTCAGATCGCTTCATCACAACTCCACAATCATGCCGAGGCCGGGAAGGATGGAGCCCGTGGCGGTCGAAATGAATCGCGGATCGTAGAAACTTGGGTTGCTTGTGGACGGGATGGGGCGGCCGGTCGCCGGGTCGCGAACCACATCGAGTTGGTCGGGTTGTGGCGGTGCCGCTGCCGTGATGTTTTGCAGGTCGGCGAACACGTCGAGCGACCAATTGTCGAAGAACCATTTGCGGTCGATGCGGAGGTCGACTTGGTGGAAGGCGCCGTTGCG
>NYSX01000050.1 GCA_002683345.1 Flavobacteriales bacterium | reverse complement strand
TGGTGCGTGCGTGGCCACTTGCAAAAATGCTTCTGCCATGCTGTTCGTCTCGGCCAAGGTGAGCCAATTTGCCTTGTTGCCACAAGGCCAACCTGAGCGCGAGCGCCGTGTGACGCGCATGGTGGAGCAAATGGACAAGGAAGGTTTTGGCAATTGCACCAACACTGGGGCATGTTCGGTCGAGTGTCCCAAGGGCATTGATTTGACCAACATCGCGCGCATGAACCGAGACTTCTTGAAAGCCTCTGTTACGGGTGAATAACCCTGTTGCACAGCGGGATATCGCGTCAACGTATCTTAGGGGCATGCTCACACGTTTTCTTTTTCTCGTCGCTGTAGCGCTTATCGCCCAGTCCGCCCAAGCCCAAAAAGCGGAAGTGGAGTTTGGCGTGTCAGGCGTATGCGGCATGTGCAAGAATCGCATTGAAGCGGCCTTTGACCAAAAAGGCATTGTCGCAGCCGACTACGATCTTGAGAAAAAGACGATTCTCGTGGTCTATAAGTCCAAGAAGTGGAACGAGCAAAGTCTGCACAAGCTCGCCACGGGTGTGGGCCACGACACGGACAGGTACAAGGCCACTGACGAGCAATACGCCAACCTTCACGGGTGCTGTAAGTACCGTGATTCTGAAGGTGGTTCATGCACTGGTGGAGGCCACGACCAAGAGGATCACCGTTGATGAGGGTTTGGTGGACAGGGGTATGCCTGCTGCTTTTCGCAAGTTTGTCTCTGGACGCCAGCTCACAGAAAACTCTGCGAGGAAAGGTCTTTGCGCCTGAAAACCATTCAGGACATGGTCATGCGCCCGGCGCTCATGAGGACAAAGAGACGTTCGATCCACTTCCGGGCGCGACGGTGATGTGGAAAGGGAGCGGAACGGGGACGGTGACGGATGCGTTTGGGTTTTTCCAAATCGATGTCCGACGAAATCCTGACACGCTGCGTGTGAGCATGGTGGGGTATCAGACGGTGGATGTGTATTACAGCGGTGAGGGTTATTTGGACATTCCGCTTGAGCCTGGGGTGTTGCTTCAATCGGCAGATGTCGTGTTTGAGGAACGTTCTCAGAGCGTGTCGCTGCTCAACCCCATGAACATTCAGCAATTGAGCCGGAAGGAGCTTTGCAAGGCGGCGTGCTGCAACTTGAGCGAGGCCTTTGAGACCAACGCATCTGTCGACGCGAGTTTCACCGATGCCGTGACTGGAACCCGTCAGATTCACATGTTGGGATTGGCGGGCAAGTACACGCAGTTGCTCGTCGACAACTTGCCTGGCCCGCGTGGTCTGAATGTGGTGCAAGGGATGGGGTTTATTCCGGGGCCGTGGATTGAGAGCATTTTCATTTCGAAAGGAGTGGGGACCGTGGCTTCAGGGTACGAGAGCTTCACAGGCCAAATCAATGTCGCCCACCGCAACGCGGACACGGCTGAACCCTTTTTTTTGAATTTGTTTCACGGCATGGGAGGGAGAACAGAGTTCAACCATGTCAGCAATCACGAGGTTGGTCGGCGATGGGAGACTGTTCTCATGAGCCATGGGGAGTTTCGTCAGAGAGAGAACGATCGAAATCGCGATCGATTCCTCGACATGCCAACTCAGAAAGATTTCGTAGTTCGCAATGAGTGGCGCTTTGTTGGGGATCGCGGATGGCGTGCCAACCTTTCCTTGATGGGCGTAGATCTCGAGCGCAAAGGCGGGCTTGTGCCTAGGGACACTGTGGTCACCCCGTGGGAGGCAAACACCGAAATCCAGCGTGTTGAGGTGAATGCGAAAGTGGGCTATGTGTTGCCTGGCCTCGAAGGCCGGTCGTGGGGAAGCCAATGGACGGCGTCGACCCACCGACACTGGCACGGCTTTGGCAATCGATCCTACGATGGCCAGCAAAACACCTTCCGGGCGAAGGTGTTACGGAGCGGTTTTTTGGGCTCTGAAGACAAGCAGTTCAGCGCGGGATTGAGTTACCTCTACGACGACTTTTTGGAGGTCGGAACTTGGGGCGCAGCGCCAACCGATGCAACGGCGAATCCGGAAGCGTGGGCGCGTACAGAACATGTGCCTGGCGCGTTTTTGGAAACCACCTGGACTGGCCATCCACGCGGGATGGTCGTGGCGGGTTTGCGCGTGGACCAACACAACCTGTGGGGCACGATTGTGACGCCGCGCATGCATGCGCGGTGGAGTGCGACGGAACAGACGTCGCTGAAGTTGGTGGCGGGGACGGGGTTCCGGACGCCCAACGTGCTGATGGAGGATCTCGGGGTTTGGGCGAGCAATCGAAGATGGATCGTGGACGGACCGCTCGAGCCGGAGCGCGGATGGAACGCCGGATTCAACGTCACGAGCAAATTCAAGCTCGGATACCGCGACGCGGACTTCGCGCTTGATGGCTACTGGACCGAATTCCAAAACCGCGCGGTCGTCGACCTTGACGCGGACGCTCACGCGGTGCGTATTTACAACCTCGGCGATCGGAAATCGCGTTCCTTGACGGCCCAAGCCGAGCTTGGCTGGTCGGTGCATCGTCGTTGGGACATGCGCCTCGCGTACCGCTACGTGCACGCGACCACGCAACGCACCGGCGCCGAGACCCAGGGGACGCTTGTGGACCCGTACGTCCCGCAACACCGTGCATTCACGCAGTGGAGTTACAGCTCCAAGCCCAACGACCGCGGCGCGAGTTGGATGGGCGACCTGACCGTGCAGTGGGTGGGCCCGCAGCGGATTCCGCGCCCGGACGCGGAGTTTGACGACCGGCCAGCGAGCGACTTCGAAGACGACTTTGTGGTGGTCAACGGCCAAATCTCACGGACATTCGCCCCCGGAATCGACCTCTATCTCGGCGTAGAGAACATCTTGAATTACCGGCAGCAGAATCCCATTGTGGCGGCGCAGTTGGCCTACGAGGATGGCCAGGCATTTCAGGAGAACATGGACGCGAGCCTCGTGTACGGGCCGATTTTCGGTCGGATGGTGTACGTCGGGGGTCGCTTGACCTTGGGTCAGGCGGACAACGCTGGAAAGTGAGGGGGCGCGGCCTCAGCCGTGCATGGTTTCCTTCTTGCCGTAATCCTGGATGATGTTGGCCTCGAACTCGAGGCACTCCTGCCAGCGAGCGTCCACGTCGATGTCGCCGCCGTATTTCCGTGCAAGTTTGAGGAAGGTGGTGTAGTGGCCAGCTTCACTGATCATGAGTTCACGGTAGAATTCGGCGAGGTCGGCGTCTTCGATGCGTTCTGAGAGCATTTTGAAACGCTCGCAGGAGCGGGCTTCAATCATGGCGGCAAAGAGCAGGCGGTCGACGATTTGGCCCTCGCGAGAGCCTCCGCGCTTGATGAACTTGGAGAGCTGTCCGACATAGTCGTCTTTGCGCTCGTGACCAAGGGTGAATCCCCGCGCCTTGATCTTCTCGAGGACCATTCCAAAGTGCTCCATCTCCTCCTGCGCAATGGCCGTCAGCTCTGTGACCATGTCAGTGAGGTCCGGGTAGCGCACAATGGTGCTGATGGCGTTGGAAGCGGCTTTTTGTTCGCACCACGCATGGTCGGTCAAAATCTCCGAGATGTTTTGCTCCACAAGCTTCACCCAACGCGGGTCGGTGGGCAGTTTGAGTCCCAGCATCACGCTTTTCTGTGCCATGGCGCAAAAATACAGAGGCAGATTCGAGGGCAAAAAGAAAGGGGGCACGAGGCCCCCTTGCAGTTGTTTGAATGAACCGTGGTCTTATTGGCAGTCGTGTCCAAAGAAGCCAAGCATCATCAGGATGTCCCCAATGGAGATGAAGCCGTCGTCATTCATGTCGCCATGACAGTCTTCGGCAATGCAGGTCTGTGTAATGGGGTCCCACACCGTGCCCTCTCCGCAGCACCCTCCATCCTCGCAGGCATTGCTCGGGGTTGGAGGGAGAAGCACGGCATCGAGAACATGCACCACGCCATTGTCCGCCTCGATGTCGGCGAGGATGACCTGGGCGTCGTTGATGAAGATGCTGCCGTCGCACTCGATGGAGACTTCCACCTCTGCACCATTGAGTGTCGCGACCATTTGGCCGTCGCTGAGGTCGGTGCTGAAGGCTGTGGCGCCCACCACGTGGTACAACAAAATGTCCGTGAGTTCGGGAAGGGCAAGCAAGTCCGATGCAGTTGCGCCGAGGGCTTCGGCGAGGGCGGCAAAGGCTTCGTCAGTGGGTGCAAAAACCGTGAATGGGCCCTCACCACTGAGTGCGCCGACCAAATCGGCTTCCAACACCGCAGCTTCGAGGATGGTGTGGATGTCGCTGTTGACGATGATGTCGACCACCGTGTTTGTGGGAACGGGAGGTGTCAAGACGGCATCGATCACGTGCACCACGCCATTGGTGGCGACCAGGTCGGCCACGATTACTTGGGCGTCGTTGATGAAGATGCCAGCCTCGTTGATGGTGACGGTGACGTCTGCCCCGTTGAGCGTGGTGACCATTTGGCCATCGCTGAGGTCGGTGCTGAGGGCGGTGGCACCCACGACGTGGTAAAGTAGAATGTCTGCCAGTTCAGGCAACGCAAGCAAGTCCTCAGGGGCCAATGTCAAGGCTTCCGCCAAGGCAATGAAGGCGTCGTCGGTGGGTGCAAACACGGTGAACGGCCCTTCGCCGCTTAAGGTTTCGGCCAAGTCGGCTTCCAACACGGCCGCCTCGAGCAGGTTGTGCACCTCGCTGTTGACAACGATGTCCACCACGGTTCCTGTGGGTTCTGAGGTCGGTGGAATCAACACCGCATCGATGACGTGCACCACGCCGTTGTCGGCGACTAGATCCGCCACGGTGACTTGGGCGTCGTTGATGAAGATGCCCGCCTCGTTGATGGTGACAGTCACCTCAGCTCCATTAAGGGTGGCGATGGTTTGGCCATCGGTGAGATCTGAACTCAACGCAGTGCTTCCCACCACGTGGTAGAGCAAGATGTCGGCGAGTTCCGGCAGGGCGAGGAGGTCTTCCGCGGTTGCACCGAGCGCCCCAGCCAATGAAAGGAAGGCATCGTCCGTAGGCGCAAACACGGTGAAGGGTCCTTCGCCGCTCAAGGCGCCTGCGAGGTCTGCCTGCAACACGGCAGCTTCCAAAACGTTGTGGACCGGGCTGTTCACTACGATGTCGACCACGGTGTTGGTGGGTTCAGGTGTATCGGTGGGCAAAAGGACCGCGTCAATGACGTGAACCACGCCATTGCCCGCTACGATGTCGGCCACCGTGACCTGGGCGTTGTTGATGAAAATGCCTTCGTCGTTGATGGTTACCACCACGTCGGCACCGTTGAGTGTCGTGATGAACTGCCCATCGCTGAGGTCGGTGCTGAGTGCTGTGCCACCCACGACGTGATAGAGCAAAATGTCAGTGAGCTCAGGCAGAGCCAAGAGCTCTTCGGCAGTCGCGCCGAGGGCGCCGGCAAGTGCGATGAATGCGTCGTCTGTGGGAGCAAAAACGGTGAAAGGGCCGTCGCTGCTCAACGCGCCTGCAAGGTCTGCTTCCAACACTGCAGCCTCGAGCACATTGTGGACCGGGCTGTTCACCACGATGTCCACCACAGTGGCAGGGCCGTCGTCCCCGAGAACGGTGATGGTGCCCCCGTTTCCGGTGGTTGTGGAGTTGTAATGGTAGGTTCCTGGGACGTCAAATTGGACCGTGCCGATGCAGGATCCGAAGAACCAAAAGCTGTATGCCGGGGGCAGTGCAAAATCTTGGGGATTGTCAAAAGGCTCGCCCGTGTAGACATTGGTGATGCCGTCGACATCATGGGTGCCACCAAACGCAATGAACTCCACGCTTTCGCCAGCGTGGATGGTCAAGTGGTCAGGAGAGAATCCAGAATTGCTCGCATGGACAGTGTAGTCGCCATGGCAAGCTTCTGAGGTGTTGGCGGTTTGGGCCTGAAGACCCAATACCAAGCCAAGGAAGGCCAGGAGTGATAGGAAGTGTTTCATTGTGATCATTCAACCCATGCAGCGGTGCATGGAAGGAGAGAACACTCTGGAAGCGCTGAGGTTCAGTGCCTTTGGACTCGAACAAGCGAACCGGTCGAGAGGTCGTGGCCGAGTTCGGTGCGCAGGCAGAGCTCGCCCGACTGGATGGAGGCACCAGGCAAGGCGAGGGCCCACATCGTTTCGAGGGCGCTTGGGGGGATGCCGCTGTAGGTGTTCATGACGACGAATCCGCCAGGCGCCAAGAGGCTGGCCACCACGTCGATGAGGTCGAGCAGCTGGTCTTCCAACTTCCACTTTTCGCCCTTGGGCCCGAGTCCCCACGTGGGTGGATCGAGCACGATGCCTTGGTAGGTGTTGCCGCGCTTGGCCTCACGCCGGGCAAATTTCAGAGCGTCTTCCACCACCCAACGAATGCCGTCCAGGCCGCTGCGCTCCATGTTTTTGCGCGTCCAATCTACGACTTGACGAATGGCGTCGCAGTGGATGACGTCGGCACCCACTTGCCGTGCGGCAAGGCTTGCCCCGCCGGTGTACGCGAACAGGTTCAGGAATTTGTCACCCTCTTGAAGGTTGGTCGCGATGAACTCCCAGTTGTCGGCTTGCTCCGGAAACAATCCGACGTGTTTGAATTGGGTCATCTCCAATTCAAAGGCCAAATCCAAGGCCTCCGACCTGTATCGGATCGGCCAGCGCTTGGGGGTACCAGGTGCGGTGCGCCACTTGCCATGGTTGCGCCCGGTGGGCTCAAAGGTGGCGTCGGCTTGCTTCCACGCACGGGGATCTCCTGCTGTGGGCCACAAAGCAAAGGGGTCCGGTCGAACCACCGTGACCTCGCCAAACCGCTCCAAGCGTTTTCCGTGCCCGGCATCGAGCAAGGCGTAATCACGCCAATGGGTCGGGAGAAATCGAGTCGTCATGGAGCCGCAAGTTCGCCCACAAGCCGCATCTTTGAAGCATGGGCAGGAAAGGAGGTCGCGGCCCACGCGGCAACAAGTTTGTGGGAGGCCCCTCCCGGAGGGGCGGCAAAGGACAGCGAGGAATGCACGGCGCGGAGGATTATGGCTCCCCTCAGGACCTCCGTAAGGCTGTGCTACGCGTTTTTCGGCAGCGCTCCGGCAAGGCTCTCAACCACAAGCAGGTCTCGGGCGCGCTCGATATTTTGAACCACGACGTGCGTCGGGCGGTGATGGCCCTGATGGAGGATTTGGCGGAGAAGGGCAAACTTGAAGACCTTGGCCGCGGTCGCTACGTGTTGGCTGCCTCGGAAGTTCAGGAGCAGTCCGGCACGGAAGGCACCATCCAAATCTCGCGTATGGGTACAGGCTTTGTGCAGATGCCCGACGGCAATGAGATTCGGGTGCCCAAGGCCCAAACGGGAGACGCCTTTTGGGGGGACACCGTGGAAATTGAGTGGTGGCAGCGGGGCAGACGCACCACGCCGCGTGTCAAGCGCGTCACGAAGCGTCTCCGCGAGCATTACGTGGTGACCGTGACGCTCGTGCGCGACTACGGCTTTGGCAAGCCCGCGGATCAACGGCTCCACACCGACTTTTTCATCCCCGCCCGTCATTTGGGCGGAGCCACAGAAGGTGACAAGGTTTTGGTGACCTTGGAACAGTGGGACGACCCCCGCGACCAACCCATGGGGCGTGTGGTTCAGGTCCTGGGTCAGGAGGGCGAGCACGAGGTGGAGATGCACGCGATCTTGGCTGAGTTTGGGCTGCCGTATCAGTTCCCCGCGGAGGTGGAAGAGGCGGCCAAGGCCTTCGCGCCAAGCGACCCTGACAATCCGCACGGACTCGACCAGGCAGAGGTAGCCCGTCGCCGCGATTTCCGAGAGGTCTTGACCATGACCATCGATCCCGTCGACGCGAAGGACTTTGACGATGCCTTGAGTTTGCAGAAGCTCGAAAACGGCAACTGGGAGGTCGGCGTTCACATCGCCGATGTCACGCACTACCTGACCCCAGGCTCGGTCTTGGACCGCGAAGCTGTGCAGCGCGCGACCAGCGTCTATTTGGTCGACCGAACCATCCCTATGCTCCCTGAGGTGCTGTCAAACGACCTGTGTTCCCTGCGCCCGCACGAGGACCGCTTCGCATTCAGTGCGGTGTTTGAGATGACTGCAGAGGCCGAGGTGGTGGGACGGTGGTTTGGCCGCACGGTGATCCACTCCGACCGGCGTTTCGCTTACGAGGAAGCCCAAGAGCGCCTCGAAACCGGGGAAGGCGATCGGGCCGAGGAATTGAAGGCACTCGGCGACCTTGCCACGAAGCTGCGGAACAAGCGCTTCAAGCGCGGTGGCATTGACTTCAACACGGAGGAGGTTCGCTTTCAACTCGATGAGGCGGGCAAGCCGCTTCGCGTGGTTATCAAGCGCATGAAGGAGGCCAACAAGCTCATTGAGGACTTTATGCTCTTGGCCAATGTGGAAGTGGCACGATTCCTGGCCAAGGTGCACCCCGAGAAGCAGACGCCGACGCGCACCGCGGTCTATCGGGTGCATGACCGCCCCGATCCGGAGAAGCTGAAGAAGTTGCGGGTGTTCGTGCGGCGGTTTGGCCACGAGATGCCCAAACCCACGCCAGGCAACGCCGAGTCTCTGCTGCGCGATCTGATCACCGCCACCGCCGGCACCCCAGAGGAAGGCACGGTCAAAACCATGGCCATCCGGACCATGGCGAAGGCGGAGTACAATACGGAGAACATCGGACACTACGGCCTTGCCTTCCCTTATTACACCCACTTCACGAGCCCAATCCGTCGCTACCCCGACGTCATGGTTCACCGCCTCCTGCAGCATTACCTCGATGGCAAGGGGAGTGCGGATGAGGGTCCACTTGGCGGCAAATGTCACCACAGTTCCACCATGGAGAAGCGGGCCGCCGAGGCTGAGCGCGCGAGCATCAAGTACAAGCAGGTGGAATTTCTTTCCACCCGCATTGGCGAGACGTTCAAGGGCCTGGTCAATGGCGCCATCGGGCGTGGCTTATTCGTCGAGCTAGACGAAAACAAATGCGAGGGCTTCGTGCCCAAGGAGTCGTTCCCGTGGGACCAATGGGCCTTTGACGAAGACCGTGTGCTGTTTGAAGGCCTTCGCTCTGGCACCAAAATTGGCCTCGGCGACCCCATCACCATTCGGGTCGTTGCCGCAGACCTTGCCAAGCGTCAGCTCGAATTCGAGTGGCTCGAAGACGACGGAGAGGCGGTCTGATCCATTGAAAAGGCGGCTGCGATGCCCCTGCGCTGTACCTTCGCATGGACGCGCCCTTAGCTCAGTTGGTCAGAGCAGGAGACTCATAATCTCTTGGTCGCAGGTTCAAGCCCTGCAG
>NYSX01000049.1 GCA_002683345.1 Flavobacteriales bacterium | reverse complement strand
TAGAGCATCTGACTGTTAATCAGAGGGTCCTTGGTTCAAGTCCAAGTGGAGGAGCCCAAAAGAAGCCTCGCCTCGTGCGGGGCTTTTTGTTTGGTGACTTAATGAGAAACCCTACCCCGTCAGAGGCCACCTTCAAAATTGATGCTTGAAATTTTCTGGGATAGAAGGAGTTGTATATCTTCGCTCCATGAAATATTGTTTCTTTTTTCTTTCTTTTTTTGTTTTTGGTGGAATTTTGTTTGGCCAAACGTCTGTGGATTCCTCTTGGGGGTTCAACGACGTTCCTGAAAATTCTCAGGTCAACCAGATGTCTGGTCCACGGTTTGGCGTCACATACGTCTCTGAAGGCAGCAGCGCCCAATTCTTGAATCGCGTGCACGAAATGGATTCTGCACAGTACAACTCTGAGTTCGGAAATGGATTGCCCTTCACATACACCACGCAATATGGTTGGCAGTGGGAGACTCGATTCGCAGACACGGGTGGGCCTGTTGTGGGCCTCGTTGAGTGGGTGGCATTGATTGGCGGGATGGAGAAGGGGATGTTTTTGCCGTCTTTCTCAAGCCTTGTGGGTGTGCGTTCTGAAAACGGTGTGGAATTTGCCACCGGCCCCAACCTGTCTACCTCGGGATTGGGGTTTGTCTTTGCCTTTGGTTACAACTACACAAAGGGCGACCTTAACCTTCCGATCAACATTGCATTTGTCCCCAACAAACAAGGGCCACGGAACTCTGCTTTGGGCGACGTCTTGGAGTCTACGGATTACTTCGATCGAATCCGTCAGAGGGAGACCGGCTTCCGCCTCACGGTTTCTGTCGGGTTTAACCTACGCGCCCAAAGCTGAGGGCTCACTTTCAAACGAAAACAAATAAAAGCCCCGCTCAATGCGGGGTTTTTGTTTGCTGGTGCGCGTCGGAGGCGACGCTACTCAGGCGGAATGAGTTGGCCACATGGAGGTGCCCAACACAAAGGCGACTACCTTGTCCCCAACACCCCAAACATTTTGGTCATGCGCCGATATGCCATTCGTTACAGTCTTGAGTTCTTCGTCATTTTTTTAGGTGTTTTGGTTTCCTTCAGTGTTCAGCGATACGGCGAGGAAAAAAGATCGCAGCAAGAAACAAGGCGGCTTATCTACACCCTCACAACTGAAATTGAGTCTAACCTGGAATATTGCGAGGAACACCTCAAACAACTGCGCAACATGGCAAAAGTGAATGATGCCGTCTTGTTGGAAGGACGGCTCGATCGCGAATTCCTGATTGTCCAACACAACGCGCACCCATTTGGGCACAGTTATCTTGATGGTGGGGAATACCGCTACTGGACAACGCCAGAGGATTATCAAGAGCTACACTTTTGGATGGTGACTTGGTGGAACACCTTTGCTCAGAGTGAAATCTACTTCAACTCGCTGGTCGCTTCAGGTTTGTTGCTGAACATTGAGGAGCCAGGGTTGCGAGAATCTATAGAAGCTGCGTACACGACAAAAAAAAGGCGTGTTACAGTGAACGAGGGGCTCCTCCGGGCCAATTCTGACAAAATTTTCGCGTGGGCCGAACGTAAGCGTGATGCCAGCAGCGTCTACAGGAGCCGCGCCGAGATTTTTGCGGAAGACTTTGACTTGCCTCTACGCAACCTGCTAGAGGATCGGTCACACAGAATTGGGTTGAGAATCATGAGTCTGGAATACTACATTTCCTCTCTTCAATCATTGAGGTCGGAGCTGGTGAATCAGTTCAACACGAACGACGACCTACAGGTCGACGCGCCTCAACCTGGCTGACCCGGGTTTTGGGTGGCAAACACTCCGGGGTCAGTTGTCGGCTCTTCATTCCGCAAACAACTAAAACCAGTGTTCCTGGTTCGGGGCTTTTTGTTTCAATCAGCCATGTTTAGCTTGGTCGGGTCAATAAAACCACTTCAAATGAAACCAAACACCCTTTTTTGCGCGCTTCTCGCGCTTTGCATGCTCTCTGCTTGCAGCTCCGAGCCTGTTCAACAAAACCCCGCCTACGAACAAAACGTAGCCTCCATGAAGGCCATGTTTGATGGGTTTCAAAACAAATCCATCGACCCCTCACTTTTCGCGGAGGACTTTGTCGATGTAGGAACAGGGTTTGAAGAGGTTGATCGCAACAAAGCTGACGCCATGCAGCAGTGGAAGATGATGACCCGCGTGATGGATGCCGAATTGACTAACGCCATTTATCTGCCTGGCATTGACACCCTGACGCTGGCTTTGGATGGCAGTGTACGTTACTACGGGCAATGGAAGATGACGATGGGCGAGGCAACCCAATCGTTGATGGCATACGGGAGTATGGAATTCAATGAGGCGGGAGAAATCCGCAACTTTGCTCATTACGCAGACTGGACCGCGACGTTTGGCGCCCTTCTCGCTGAAAACCCCGAAATCGCTGCCAAGCTTGAGCAGCGCGCCAACAGAAGCGCACAATGATTGGCGCATTTCAAAAAATCAACAAGAAAGCCTCGCTTTGTGCGGGGCTTTTTGTTTGTGGGTGTGGTGTTCTGTAGTTCAATACCTCACGCGCTTAAGTTAGCCTGCGCACATCACAACACTCAGCGACGGGTGCAAACCATTGAAATCAGATTGGCGAAGGAAGAAGATGCCCCATTCATTGCGCTGCTCGGGAGAACAACGTTTACGGAAACGTTTGGGCATTTTTTCCGGGATCCACAAGATTTGATCGATTACTACAATTTGACCTTTTCAGTCCAAAAAATTGAAGACGGCATCAAGAAGCCAGACAACGTTTTCTGGATTGCCTTTGCCAACCGATTGCCTGTCGGATATGCGAAACTTAAACTGAATTCCCATTCCGATTTTGTGGAGTCACAAGACGTTTGTCAGCTCCAGAAAATCTACGTTTTGAAAGACTTTCTGTCCATGAAAATTGGATTTGGGCTGCAAGATGCTCTTTTGAAAAAAGCCAAGGAATTGAACTTTGATGAGATGTGGCTTTCCGTGCTTCACAGCAACGAGCGAGCCATCCATTTCTACAAAAAAGCGGCTTTGAACAAGTCGGTAATCACGATTTCCAGATTGGAAAAGAAAGCTTCGAGTTCGTCGCCATGAGCAAACCGCTTTAAAAACAAAACACCGCCACAGCGACGGCATCGCGCCCGCTGTCAACGTTGAAGAGGGTGCCGGCTTTGCTCCGGGGGATCAATTCTTGTGCCAGTAGTACGCGTGCCAATTGGAACCGCCCCATGAAACGCCGCAAGGACTGTACAAACAAAGATCGTTGGTGCATGTCACGTAGTTGTCGTGATCCACTTGTTCAATGGTCCAACCGTCTGGCATGACACTGGGCCAACCGTAAAAACCACCTTCCCAGAAGTCAGGGATGATGGCTCCGGACATGTTGGCGCCAGTGAAAGCGTTAAACCCTGGGTAATAGGTGTTTTGTGAAAAGTCTGCGCCCGTCAAGTTGGTGTTGTCAAACGCCTTCCAACATTCGCCGTTGTAAGAGGCATAAGATGGGAGGGTGTTGATCCAGGTTGAGTTTGACAAATCTGCGCCTGTGAAATCGACATTAAAAAGGTTGGTGTAATCAAACGTCACTCCCTGCATGTTCGCGTACACGAAATCAGAATGCTGCAAGTAGCACTCTTCAAAAGTCCAACCTTGCAATTGGGCTCCTGACCAATTCATTTCTTGAAAGTTCTGTGAATACCATGTTCGGTTGTCGGGTTCGATGTAGTTGGAGTACTGATAGTCTCTGGAAATGTTGAGGACGTCCTGGACCGTGGCATACTGATAGTCATTCCAACCGTCGTTGTCGTCATCCACCCAATTGGTCAAATCCGTCAATCGCGTGGGCATGGCAAGCATGGCCACAGGGTCTAACTCTTCCGTCAGGAACCCTTGCTCCACCACCCATGCTTGATGGTCAAGCAACTGCTGCGTCAAGGAAGAATTGGCAGCGTTGAGGGCGTCAATTTCCTGTTGCATTGCCGCAAACATGGACTGAATTTGGTTGATGTCCACTGGCTGAATGGCCAACAATTGGGATTGAATGTTTTGGATGACCTGCAGAAGGTCAACCCCGTCTATTTGAATCTCGTTTGGGACGAATTCCCCACCATACACCCCGAGAAAATCGAGGAGGTCTGGTGACGAAATGGACCCATCGACGTCACCATCAGGGTTGTAGGGGTATGTGATGGTGGACTGTGCTGCCGCTCCGAGGCTTGCAGCGCTCAACATCAAAGCAATGAATGTTCTCATGGTGTTTGTTTAAGCGGGCCCAACCTACGCCCAGATTGTTGTGGTTCCAAATCAAAACCGGAAACACAATGGGATTATATTTTTGATTATCAAGCCCTTATACTTGGTGTGGAGTCAGCTTGGGTTGCGGACACGGCGCTTGTTGAGCACCGCCCCGACCCACGTGTACCGCACCGCGTATTCGTAGGTCAGCATGCTCATCCCAAACGCCCCCAACAAGGAAATCGGGAACTTCACATAGATGGACATGTCCAGCGGAGCCAGCATCACATGCCACAGCATGACCAGCGGCATGTTGGACAGGTACACCCAATATGAGGCGTCCGTGAAATACCGCAGCGTTGAGGAGTCCTTCCACGTCTTGCGCCCAAACCACCCCCACAAGCCCAGCACCAACAAATGGGTGGACGCGCACCCCAACACGATGGCGGCCGTTTGGATCAAGTCGCGGTGCGCGTGTCCGGCGTCTTGGGACCACAATTGGGGCACAATCGCCACCACCCCGAGGGGGATGCCCACGCGCAAAAACGCCTTGCTACGAGCCAATACGTTGTCGAGAAAGGCGTCTTGACGTGACAGCTTCACCCCCACCAAGAAAAAGAAAAAGTAGTGCACGAAAGAAGGCCACTCCACCGTCAACGTCAAGGGATTGTCGACTATCCAGCGGTTCATGAAGTGCATGCAAAAGCAAGAGATCACGATGCCCACCCCCAAGCATTTGGTTGCCGACTCCGCCTGAAGCTTTTCCAAGGTTTTTTGAAAGAGAAGGGTCAGCGCGTAGAAAAAGATGAGGTAGTACAAAAACCACAAGTGGCCCGTTGGGAAGAAGTTCTCCATGCCCAATTCCCACCCCTGCCGGTACGACGTCTTGAGGGCATCTGGGCTCAAAAAACCATAGCCCGGGTAATTCTTGAACCCCCGATACATCAAGATGATGGGGGTGAACAGTGCCACCCCCGCAACGAAAGGCAGCACGATGCGCTGGCCGCGGTTTTGGGCGATTTCTTTCACACTCTTTCGAGACATCTCCAACCCAAACATGAACCCCGAAATCACGTAAAAGATCTCCATCACAAACAGGTGTGCTTCAAAGACCCCAAAATCAAAGAGGTAAGAGCCCTCTTCGTTCATCGGCCACATGGGAGCCGCGCTTGCCATGTAAGGCACGGAGGCATGGATCATCACCCGCGTGATGTTGGACACATTGCGAAGCCAGTCGATGTAGGTGAATCTGCGCATGGGTTGCTGGTTCCGGCCCAATGTAATCATCTACCTTGCACCATGCACCTTTCGAAACCCACCCTCACCCTTTTACTCTTGGGGCTTTCCGGCATCTTGGTCGGGTTCACCTTCAAGCTCAACCACCTGATGGGCGCCGAGCAAGTCTTCAATGCAGGCGTGTTTGCCGCCGTTGTGGGACTGTTGTTGGCGATTCGCGACGTTTGGAAACAACGCAACGCCTGATGCGCGCAGCGTGGGGAGTGATTCTTCTGTTCCTGTGGGCGCCACAGAACTGCATGGCGCAGCTGTGTGGACAATCCTATGACAGCCGCATTGCCACCATCCACGCCGCCGCACAGAAGTTGGGGGGCCACAAGCCGAGGCTTGTCTTGACGGGAAGCAGCTCCATTCGAAAGTGGCCCCAAACCGACACGGTCTTCTCCCAATACGACGTCGTCAACGCCGGATTTGGGGGGTCGTGTTACTCTGACTTGTGGGCGCTGCGCGACACCCTCATCTACGCCCTTCGGCCCGAGGTTTTGGTGATTTACGAGGGCGACAACGACTTGAGCGACGGCGTGCCCTCAGCGGACATTCTCGACGACGCCAACCGGTTGCTGGAGGAGTTGTCTCGGAGGTTGCCGGAAACCGCCATTGTGGTCATTGCCCCCAAGGCCAGTCGCGCCAGGCATCACCTCGCGTCCGCGTACCTCGCGCTGAACCGAGAGCTGCGTTTGGTGGCCATGGACCACGGCGCACATTGGGTGGACTTTTGGGACGTTCAGCATCACGCCGATGGCACATTGCGCGACGACTTGTTTGTCGCCGATCGCCTTCATTTGAACGATTTGGGATACGCCGTGTGGGTGCGAGAGCTCAGGCGTCAACTCCCTTGGCTCGACCCGCGAAACTGAAACTCCTTACAGGAGGTTGATGCGGCTTGCAAGCACGTCCTTGTACGAACCCCCGACAGGGATTTCCTTCTCGATGCCTTCCATGGTGATGTTCGCGTACTTCATGCTTTCAATGGCGTGAAGGTTCACGATGTAGCTGCGATGCACGCGGATGAAACGGCGGTCTGACAGCTTGCGCTCGACCTCCTTCATGGTGCTGTGAATCGTGTATGATTCTTCGCGGGTGTGAACCACGACGTAGTCTTTCAAGGCCTCGACAAAGAGCAAGTCCTCGTGCTTGACGCGCATCAAGCGGCTGCGGTTCTTCACAAAAATGACCTCCGCATCTTCTTTGTGTTCCGCCATGCTGCGCAAGAAATCGGCCTCGGTCTTGAGCTCCATTTCCTTGCTGTGCTTGTGCAAAGCCATCTCGACCGCAGTCTGAATGTCCACCTCTTTGAACGGCTTCAAGATGTAGCCATGTGGTTCCGCCAGCTTGGCTTGTGACAACGTGTTCTCGTCGGCGTATGCCGTGAGGAACACCACGGGAATATCCAGGTTCCGCTTGATCTCTTCCGCAGCCGCAATGCCTGTCATGTCGCCCTTGATCATGATGTCCATGAGCGCCAAGTCAGGCTTGTGCTTCAGGGCAAGTTCAATGGCTTTTTCACCGTTGTCAGCTGTTGCCACCACGTTGTATCCAAGCTTGCCGAGGCAGCGCTCAATGTCTTTGCGGACGATGCTCTCGTCCTCCGTCACCAAAATGTTGATGGCCATGCGTTTGTCTTGCAAATGTGAATCGTCAGGCGCGTCGTTGAGCCTCACTCAGATGGGGTAAATCTAACCAAAAAGCTGCACCCCTTTCGGCCCTGATCCACGCTCGTTACCACCAACTCGCCGTCAATTTGTTCGGTCAGTGCTTGGACGAGGTACACGCCGAGGGAATCGTTTTTGGCGAAGTCCATTCCCGGAGGAAGGCCCACCCCATCGTCAGACACTTCAAGCTCCACCGCGCCTCCTTCCACGTGTTGGATGCGAAGGGTGATGATGCCTTGCGCGCGGTCTGGGAAAG
Source organism: Flavobacteriales bacterium (assembly GCA_002683345.1). Classification (GTDB taxonomy): domain Bacteria; phylum Bacteroidota; class Bacteroidia; order Flavobacteriales_D; family Sanyastnellaceae; genus UBA11663. Next base: position 35,294 of record NYSX01000049.1, on the reverse strand, counting down.
CATACTTCAAGGAGTTGGAGACAAGCTCATTGGTGATCAAACCACACGGAATGGCTTGTTCCAAGCTCAAATAGACCTCGTCAAACACCGTTTGCAACACTACTTCGCAGTCGCTGCGTGAGTAGCTCTGAATGAGGTTGGCGCTCAAACGCTGCAAGTACTCCGCGAAGCTGATGTTTGCGAAGTCGGTGTTGCGGTAGAGCGACTCGTGGATGTAGCTCATCGTCGCAATGCGGTTGGTGCTTTCTTCGAGAAGGTTCAGCGTTTCCGGATCCTTCACGAAGCACTTCTGCAAATTCAGCATGCTGCTGATGACTTGCAGGTTGTTTTTCACGCGGTGGTGCACCTCTTGAAGCAGCACCTCCTTCTCCTTCAGCGCGCTGCGAATGGCGCGGTCGATTTCCTTGCGCTCGGTGATGTCGTAGGCGATGCAGCTGATCTCGCGCTGGTCCTCGCCCAGACTCACTGGGTTGAGGAACACTTGGTACCACCGGCTTTCGCCATGGATGGTTTTGAGGGGCAGTTCAAACTGCTGCGGCTTGCCCTCCATCGCCCGCAAGAACAACCGAAGCTGCCCCTGGTAGGGTTCTTCGTCCACCACCCTGGAGATGTGCTCGATGAACGATTTGGACGTGTCAAACGTCAGCCCAAAATCGTATTCGAAAATGTTCTTGAAATTCTTGTTGAACGCGTTCACACGGTCGGCACTGTCCATGGTGAACATGATCATGTTCTCCGTCGAATCGAAGATGGACTCGAGCTTGGCGCTTTGGGTTTTGGCGCGTCGCTCATGCAACAGCATGTCCGTGATGTCGAGGTAGATGCCCCGCACTCCGGTCGGTTTGCCTTTGTCGTTGTGTTGGATGGTGGCGCCACCGAGCATCGTCAACACCTTGCCGTCGGCTGCCACAAATTCTCGCTCTGCACCCGACTCCGCAATGGCTTTGATCCACGTCTTGCCACGCTTGGGCAAGCCTTGAATGACATCGTGGACCGTCCGTTTGGACAACTCGATCTCCGAGTACCCCAACAACTCGTTGAACGAGGGGTTGGTGTAGGTGAAAAATCCGCTGTCGTCCAACGTGAAGATGGCGTCGTTCGCGTTGTCCAGAATGCTCCTGTAACGCTCTTCGCTGGCCTCCAATTCTTCTTGGGCGAGTTTGGCTTCTGTGATGTCTCTTGCCACAGCCATCGCCCCAAACACGTTGTCCGATTCATCCCGCAACAAAGCCACGGTCAAGTACATCGGAAACGCGTCTCCGTTCAACCGCTTGCCTTGGGTTTCTCCAGAAAAATTGGTGTTGGCGTAGACGTGGTCGCGAATGCGTTCGGCTTCCGCTTTGGTTGCCACAAAATTTCTGAATTGGTATTGGTCTGGATTTGATCCAAACTCCAACCCAAACTCCACGGCAAATGCCTGGTTGTATTGCGTCAAATCTCCGTCTTCATTGAACGCGACAATCATGTCAATGGACGATTCGATGATGGAACGGTTCAAACGCTCGGCATCCGCCAAACGCATCTGCGTGGCTTTGTGGCGCTTGATTTCTTCTTTGAGAAGGTTGTTGGATTCCTCGGCCAACGTGGCGCGCATCTGCTCACGAATCAAGGCGACCCGTGTCCTCAAATCGGTCAGCGTCACTTGAACGGCTGGTGAACGGTCGTGGAACGACAACGTCATCCGAACACCCACCTCCACCACTTCGTCGTCCGACACTCGGATGCGCACCTCACGGTAAGGGGGGCGTTCCCCCATTTCCACGAGGCGGATGTCTTCTTGAAGCACGGCTTGATCGTCCTCGTGAAAGAGGGAGACGAAATGTTCGTCGTACAACTCATCCTCCATACGGATGCCCATCAAATCAAGGACTCCAGGGTTGCTGTACTTCACTTTGCCATCGACCATCAGAAGCAGTCCCATGGGACTTGTCTCCACGAGCATTCGGAAACGCTCCTTGGTTTGGAGTAAATCCAATTCGGTGCGCTTGCGTTCGGTGATGTCGTAGACCATCAACACCGTTTGGTTGGTGGTCGCATCTGTGGAGCGCGTGGCTTCCAAATGAATGGTCCGGCCTTGTTGCGTCAGACCCTGCAATTCCACCCGCGAACGGGCAAATTTTCGGGCACCCAAGCGTTGCCAATCTCGCGGATTGACCAGGGACAAAATGTCTTCTCCAATCGGCAATTCCTTCCACCCAAACAGGATGGCAAATTGCTCGTTGGCGTCGACGATTTGGTTGCCTTCCAAAAACGCGATGCCCTCCATCGCATGACGGGCCAACGACCGAAAGCGCTGCTCGCTGTCGCGGATGACTTGCTCATAGACCATGCGCTCGCTGATGTCGCGAATCTGAAGGAGAATGGTGCCATCCCCCACGGGCACAGCTTTCCATTCTGCATCAAACATGGTTCCGGTTTGACGAATGGCCCGGCAGCGCATTTTGGCCGGTTTGCCTTGAAGTGCACGTTCCACCTTGGCCTCAAACAACCCCACTTCATCCCCTTCTAGCAACCACAACCCTCCTTTCGTGTGCCAAAGGTGATCCACACCGGCACTCTGGGACGTCCAATCCAACATCCGTGAAGCTTGCGAATTCCAAGCCACAGGCTTGCCAGCCTCCACCAAAATCATGGCTTCAGGACAAGCCTCGAGAAGCTGGAGTTGTGCTTTCGTCATGCGTTCAGTTGCCTTTCAGCTTGCCATCGCGTCGTTTGTCCACTTTCGAACCATCCACCTTGCGCAGCTTACCGTACCGGTAAATGTACTCGTGCAGTACCACACCTGTGTCATCGTAGAGCCTCCATTTCTTGTGTTTGGCCCCACTTTCATATTTCCCCTCCTCTTCCAGCACACCGTTCTCATGCCAGTTTCGGTGTTTGCCGTCGGGTTGTCCCACCACGTAGGCGCCTTCAAACTGACGTTTCCCGTTGCCGTAAGTGTGCGTCCAAACCCCGTCTTTCTCCCCGTACACATAGTTCCCTTCCTCAAGGTGATCGTTCACCTGGATTCGCCATGCACCATGGCGCAATCCTTGTTCATACGCGCCAGAAACCAATGCTGCACCTGTGGTGTCGTATTCTAAGAACGTGCCCACCGGTTCGCCCCTGCTGTACGCTTCTTCCCGGTGAATGCCCCCCCCTGGATACCACCATGTCCAAGCTCCATGAATCGCATCGGCGATGTACTCCCCTTGTTGTTCCTTCTCCCCTGATTCGCGGTAAAACACCCATCGACCCTCCCGTGCATCGTTCACATATTGTCCCTCTGCACGCAACGTGCCGTTGGGCCAATACTCCTTCCAGGGACCGTTTCTTTTACCCTCCTTCGTGGTGATGCCTTCGGCGACCAACACGTCCGATGCAAACACCGATCCACCCACCACCGTGCCTCCTTCATCGTATTGCCTGGCCACACCTTCCTTGATGCCATTGACGTACGTCACCGTTTCTGCAATGGACCCATCGGGCCTGCGCATGGTTTGGACTTCTACCACAGGCTCTTCAACTGATTCAGGCAACACTTCCTCCCCAAATCGGTATTCCACCACCGCCGTCACGCTGCCACGGGCATCAAAATATTGGAATGTGCCGTGCTTCAATCCTTCCATGTAAAAACCCGTTTCGATGACACGACCCGAGGGATGAAACACCTTCCAGGGACCCGATTTCCTGCCTTGTTCGTCCATTCGATTGAACGATTCTGAGGCCAGCAACCTGTCCTGTTTATACCACCGATAGCCGTGGGGTTCGTTCTGTGCATTGAACAACGTGGCTTTGCCTTCGCGCTTGTCCTTCTCGTAGAGAACGCGCATTTTCAAGGAACCGTCGGGACGAAACACCATGGACTCTCCTTCGCGTTGCCCACCTGTCCATCGAACGGAATCGGTCAACAGACCTTCCACCCAAAGCGTTTGCACCCCCTCTTTTTGTCCATCCACAAACTCTGCCGTTTCCCGAAGCACGCCTTGGTTGTAGAATTTCCACAATCCTTGTGGTTGGTTGTTTTGGCGTTCACCTTCGCTCAACAACATTCCCCGATCGTCGTAACTCTTCCACACCCCCACCGGCACACCATTCTCGAAGCATCCTTCGCTGGCCACTGCCCCATTCTCATGCTTGAACTGAACCCAGTCACATTCTTGCGCCCACATGGGTTGTCCACATCCTACAATGAAAATGAATTTTTTTAAAAGAGAAGATGATGTCATAGTAGGCATGTGGATGAGTGGGAAAACTCGTGGATCGCACCTCTTGCAAAAGACGATGTTCACCCCTCATTCACAAAGTTCGGCAGGGGATGTGGAAATCAAATCGCTGATCCAAAGTGAGTATGCACGGTTTTGCACACATTGTGTACGAGAGGTCTTGGGCAAAAATCACAGCTGACTTCGCTGTGCAAAACCCCGGTGATTTCAGGGGATAACACGTGTGAAAATCGGCGGGAAAAGATTTGGAGTGGGACCTTGGCGTCTGGCTTAGAGACAAACAGTTCCCTTTCCAAATAAAGTTCTTCTTCGCTACCCACAGGTTCATGAACGTCGAGTGTGGGTATTTTCGTGACATGATTGTCAGCATTGGATGCGATCACGCGGGACCTGAATTGAAGGCACGCATCGCACAACACCTCGAAGCCCAAGGCCACACCATGTTGAACCGTGGTACAGACACACCTGACAGTGTGGATTATCCAGACCATGCCCATGCGGTGGCGGAGGATGTGGCAGGGGAACATGCCGGATTGGGCATTTTGATCTGTGGTTCTGCCAATGGCGTGGCCATGACAGCCAACAAACACAACGATGTGCGCGCCTGCATTGCATGGACCCCAGAGATTGCGTCTTTGGGACGTCAACACAACGACGCCAACGTGTTGTGCATTCCTGCGCGTTTTGTTTCTGAGGAAACGGCTTTGGAGATGGTGGATGCGTTTTTCTCCTCTGACTTTGAAGGGGGACGTCATGCACGTCGCGTGGGGAAAATTTCCTGTGCTATGGTGGCCATGTTCGCCATGGTCCTTTCCGGTTGGGGACAACGTGAGTTGACCGATCCAGGTTTTGTGAATTCTGTGAAGTTGGATGAAAAACAACTTCGCGTGCATTTGAGCATCCTCGCAAGTGATGGTTTTGAAGGACGAGAAACAGGTGAAATCGGTCAAAGGAAGGCGGCCAGTTACCTGGAAGCGTATTACGGTTCGCTCGGTTTTGAGCCGTGCAACAACGGATCTTTCTTTCAAATGGTGCCCTTGGTGAACACCCAAATCAGAGGTGGTTCCATGATGGTGGGGGAAGACACCTTGGTTTTGGCGGATGATTTTCTCGTGTATCCGGGTTTGGATGTGACCACATTGAAGAATCAAACATTGACGTTTGTGGGTCACGGCATTCAGGATGACCGTTGGAACGATTACAAAAAGTTCAAAGGAGAAGGCGTGGTGATGTTTCTCGACGGGGAACCCACCGATGCAGAGGGACAATCCAAAATCACTGAGGATGGTGCCCCTTCCGAATGGGCTGAATCGCTCGGAAAAAAGAGAGAATTGGCACAGTCCCTTGGAGCTCAAGCTGTGGTGGTGATCATGGAAGACGAAGCGTTTGAGGTTCGGTCCAGCCGCATGAAAAAGTGGATGCTTCGCAAGTCCACTTCCCTCGACCGCGAAAAGGAAGGAGAAGGCACCAACCTCCCGACCCTTTTTGTCAAACAATCTCAAGCGAATGCATGGTTGGCCACCTCCAAAATGAAGTCTCTGGCGAACCATGCTGCATCCGTCGACAATGGCAAACCGGCCAAATCGGCCAAGTTGGGGGTGTCGTTTGAATTGAACATCGACCAACTCAAATCCAACTACGAAGCAGAGAATGTGCTGGCCTTTTTGGAGGGTTCAGATCCAGAATTGAAAGATGAAGTCATCGTCATCACCTCCCACTACGACCACGTGGGCATCATTGGCGGTGAAATTCACAATGGCGCGGACGACGATGGCTCCGGCACGGTGACAGTCATGGAATTGGCCCGCCAGTTTCTCAAGATGGGAGAAGACAAGAACCTCCGACCCAAGCGAAGTGTGTTGTTTATGAATGTCGTGGGTGAAGAAAAAGGCCTGCTGGGCAGCGAGTACTATGCGGACCATCCCGTGTTTCCCTTGGAGAACACCGTGGCCAACTTGAACATTGACATGATTGGCCGGACCGATGCAGACCACGAGGACGATCCCCGTTACGTGTACCTCATTGGTGCGGACAAACTGAGTTCAGAGCTTCACGAAATCAGCGAGTACTGCAACGAAACGTACACCAACCTCGCTCTGGATTACACGTACAACGCGCCTGACGATCCCAACCGCTTTTACTACCGCAGCGACCACTACAACTTCGCCAAGAACAACATCCCCGTGATCTTTTACTTCACAGGCGTGCATGAAGATTACCACAAACCCGGGGACGATTGGGACAAAATCATGTACCCCAAAATGGCGGAAATCGGCAAGCTCGTGTTCCACACGGCATGGCACTTGGCCAACATGGATCACCGCATCGTGGTGGACAAGGTCAATGATTTTCCGAGCGACCGCTGAGGCGGTTGAGTTGATTCTCGAAGAAAGCGCGTTCAACAACGTAGCCCTCCCCTGTGGCGGGACCGTTGAATCCAGTGTGAATCACTGGATCTGACCCTGGCACCCAAAAGACCGTGGTCGGGAACGAATGCACCGTGTCCACGACCCCCAAACATTCGGCGGCGATTCGCTTGCTTGCCTTCCCTCCCAGCAGCACGTCCCAGGACAGCTGCAGTTCTTTTTGGAATTGGGCCAGGCGTGGCAAGATGCTGGCGTCGGTGCTTCGCTCAAACGCCAAACTCACAAACTGCACGTCAGGGTGACTCGGAGCCAGCTCGGCCAAAAGCCGGGCCTCATCCATGCAGTTGGGGCACCATGTGCCCATGACATCCACTACGAGCCCAGTTTTGCCCGCCGCTTCGAGCGCGGACTTGTCCCAAGTCACGGTGTCACCTGTGGCATTCACCCCTTGCAAGGCCATTTCGGCGCCATTGAAAGTTTGTCTTCCACTCTTCCAACCCTCTCCCCCATCGGGCGAAAGAACGCCGTCAAATGAGGTCTTGTAATGCGTCCCAGACAGAAAGTACCCTTGGACGAGTGAATCACCCTTGAGGGTCGCACTGAATCGAAACAAATGTGCGCCATCAAACGTGTTGAATGTCAATATGTTGTCTGATTTTTTACCCGCGAGGTAGCGGTAGTCTCCGGTCGGCGTGGAAATGGTGGCCCACACGGAATCTTGCCTGGTTTGGAGGAGCAGCGTTCCTTCGCTCGTGTCCCAACGCGAAGCGGTTTTGGACCCCGATGTAGACTTGGGGTGCACCAAAGGGGTCAGGGTGAGAGGCACGCGGTAGTCTCCCGGACGAAGGGAGTCCGTCCAATGTCCGCGCCACTCCTCCCCTGCCCACCGGCCTTTCCAGGATCCGCCAAAAACGGGAACGGCGTAAAGCTCTTCTCCCAAATGACGGAGCACAATGCGTTCTTCGCCATTGCGAATGACCCAACCGTCGGCAACACGCTCTGCCAACACCTCGGTTTTGGGTTGGGTGCCAAAGTGGGCGACATAGAGGTTTTGCTCAGGACCGTCTGTCGAGCAAGCCATGATGGTGATGGCCAGAAATGCACAAAGGCAGCGCGAAGTTGCCTTTGTAGGGTGTGGCGGAAATGCGAACATGAACGCAAGGTAGTTGGCACGACTCAGAGGTCGAACTTGATGCCTTGCGCAAGCGGCAAATCGCTTCCGTAGTTGATCGTGTTTGTCTGACGACGCATGTACGCTTTCCAAGCATCGGAGCCAGACTCGCGTCCACCTCCTGTTTCCTTTTCACCACCAAATGCGCCACCGATCTCTGCACCGGAGGTGCCGATGTTGACGTTGGCAATGCCGCAATCAGAGCCAGCGCAAGAAAGGAAGGCTTCTGCTTCGCGAACGTTGTTGGTCATGATGGCGGAAGACAATCCCTGAACCACGCCGTTTTGCAAGGCAATCGCCTCGTCCAAGGTGTCGTACTTCATCAAGTAGAGGATCGGGGCAAAGGTCTCGTGCTGCACGATCTCGAGGTCGTTGGTGACTTCGGCAATCGCAGGCTTCACGTAGCAACCGCTTTCGTATCCAGAGCCTTCCAAGCGGCCACCGGAAACCAACACACTTCCCCCCTGCTCCACGACCGCTTCGAGTGCGCGCTCATATTGCGCCACGGCATCGGTGTCAATGAGGGGTCCAACATGGTTGTTTTCGTCCAACGGATCGCCAATGCGGATTTGCTTGTAGGCCTGCGTGAGTTGATCGCGCACCTTGTCGTAGATGCTGCTGTGAATGATCAAGCGGCGCGTGCTGGTGCAACGCTGGCCACAGGTTCCCACGGCGCCAAATACCGTCGCGGGAATGACCATTTTGAGGTCCGCTTCAGGCGTGATGATGATGGCGTTGTTTCCGCCCAATTCAAGCAAGGAGCGTCCCAAACGGGCAGCCACAGCTTGCGCCACAATCTTGCCCATGCGAATGGATCCGGTGGCGGAGACGAGCGGGACGCGACCGTCGGCCGTCATCATCTCACCCACGGTGTAATCGCCGTTGACGATGCAGCTGGTGCCCGCAGGAAGGTCGTTGGCTTCAGCCACCTCATTCCAAATGTGCTGGCACGCAATGGAGCACAAAGGCGCCTTCTCTGAGGGCTTCCAAACACAAACGTCACCCGCAATCCACGCGAGCGCGGTGTTCCAGCACCACACGGCCACAGGAAAGTTGAAGGCGCTGATGATGCCCACCACGCCGAGGGGGTGGTATTGCTCATACATGCGGTGGTTGGGACGCTCAGAGTGCATTGTCAAGCCGTAGAGTTGACGGCTCTGGCCTACCGCGAAGTCGCAGATGTCAATCATCTCCTGCACCTCGCCAAGTCCTTCTTGGTAGCTTTTGCCCATTTCGTAGGAAACGAGGGCGCCGAGGCTTTCCTTCTTGGCGCGAAGGGCTTCACCGTATTGGCGGACGACTTCACCTCGTTGAGGGGCGGTCCACTTTCTCCACTCCACAAACGCTTCGGAGGCGGCATTCATGACCCGTTCGTAGTCTTCGGCGGTTGCCGTGCTGAGTGAGGCGATGCGCTTCCCGTCAACGGGGGAGTGGCTTTCGATGCTGGCCCCTGACCCGAAGGCTTCAGCGCCAATCATGACGCCGGGGTTGTAATCTTGGATGCCGAGGTCGGCAAGGATGTTTTGGATGTTCATGCGGCCCCAAAGGTACACGCTACCGCCCGAGGTAGACCATCAACACACTCAAGTCTGAGGGGCTGACGCCAGAGATGCGGGAAGCCTCTCCAAGCGTGCGGGGACGACGGTCGGTGAGCTTTTGGCGCCCCTCGTAACTGAGCGAGGTGAGGCGCGTGAAGTCCAAGTCTTCTGGAATCACCAGGTGGTCCAGTTTGCCCAAGCGATCGGCCATGTCTTGTTCTTTGGCGATGTAGCCTTCGTATTTGACCTGAATTTCCACTTGCTCGAGGACTTCGGCAGGGTGGGGGGTGGTTAACGCGCGGACGGTGTCAATGCCCTCGTGCAGCGCGTCGAGGGTGACGTGGGGGCGGGACAAGATGTCTTGGGCGCGCACCGCGTGCTTCAATGGGGAGGAATTCACAGCGTCCAGGACGGGTTGCGCCTCACCTGGGGTCACACTCAGTTTTTTCAAGTCCTTGCGCAGGGTTTGAACGCCGGCGAGTTTCGCCTCCAGCGCGGCCATGCGCTCGTCGCTGGCGAGGCCAAGTTCATGCGAAAGCGGAGTCAGGCGTTCGTCCGCATTGTCTTGTCGCAACAGGATGCGGTATTCGGCCCGCGAGGTGAACATGCGGTAGGGTTCTTCGGTGCCTTTCGTCACCAAATCGTCGATCAACACCCCGATGTACGCTTGGCTTCGGCTAAAGGTGATGGGCTCTTTGTTCCACGTGGAACGCGCGGCGTTGATGCCGGCCATCAACCCTTGGCACGCGGCTTCTTCGTAGCCCGTGGTGCCGTTGATTTGGCCAGCGAAGTAGAGTCCGTCCACGAGCCGGGTCTCCAGGCTGTGCTGGAGTTGGGTGGGGGGGAAGTAGTCGTATTCGACGGCGTAACCGGGACGGAACATCTTGGCGTGCTCAAACCCGGGAATCTTTCGCATGGCACGAAGCTGCACGTCCTCCGGAAGGCTCGTGCTGAAACCGTTGACGTAAATCTCACAGGTGCTCCAACCCTCCGGCTCGACAAACACTTGGTGGCGGTCTTTGTCGGCGAACCGGTCGATCTTGTCTTCGATGCTCGGGCAGTAGCGCGGACCCAAACCGCGAATGCGCCCATTGAACATGGGGGAGCGGTCAAACCCTTCCCGAAGCAAATCATGCACCTCCGTGGAGGTGTAGGTGATGTGACAGGGAATCTGTTGGGTGATGGGGTGGTGGGGGAGGTAGCTGAAACGCCCGGGGTTCTCGTCGCCGGGTTGTTCGACCATTTTGGTGTAATCCAAGGAGCGCCCATCCACACGGGGAGGGGTTCCGGTCTTCATGCGACCGCTTTCAAAGCCGAGCTCCACAAGCTGCTCGGTGATGCCCATGGAGGCTCGCTCGCCGGCGCGCCCTCCACCAAATTGCTTCTCACCGATGTGCATCAATCCGTTGAGGAAGGTGCCGTTGGTGAGCACCACAGCCTTGGCGCGGATCTCCATGCCCAACCCTGTCTTTACCCCGACGCAGCGGCCTTCCTCGACAAGGATGCCTACCACGCTGTCTTGCCAAAAATCCAGGTTGGGCGTGCCCTCAAGCATCTCTCTCCAAGCCTGGGCAAAGAGGTTGCGGTCGTTTTGCGTTCTGGGGCTCCACATGGCCGGCCCCTTGGACTTGTTCAGCATGCGGAATTGGATGGCGCTTCGGTCGGAAACGAGCCCGGAATAGCCGCCGAGCGCATCCACTTCACGCACGATTTGGCCCTTGGCGATGCCCCCCATGGCGGGGTTGCAGGACATCTGCCCAATGACCCCCATGTTCATGGTGATGAGCAGGGTGGAGGCCCCAAGGTTCGCGGCTGCGGCTGCGGCTTCGTTGCCGGCGTGGCCTGCACCCACGACGATGACATCGTACGTCTGAATCATGAAGGCAAAGGTCGTGAGGATGTTCTTTAGCTGCGATGTTCCACGTGGAACATGGCCAAAGCATGGTCCTCGGCCGCGCGCATGGCTCGGGCGTCGGCATCGGTCTTGTCCTTGAGTCCTGCCAGGTGCAAGACCCCGTGAACCATCACGCGCCGAAGCTCTTCTTGAAATACAATGCCCTGATTTTCAGCGTTTTCAAGAACGCGTTCGAAGGAAATCAAGAGGTCTCCGGCAAGGGTGTCGCCCTCCGAATGGTCGAAGGTGATGATGTCGGTGTAGGTGTCGTGGTCGAGGTACTTGCGGTTGTACTCCAGGAGCTCTTTGTCGGAGCAGGCGACCACACTGAGGTCTCCGAGGGATTTGCCGTGATGGTCGGCCACGGAGCGAAGCCAGGACTTGATGGCGCGACGGCCTTCCACCTTGCACGGGACGTCCCCGTCCACGAAGACAATCATCGGTTCAGGCGAGGACGTTGGAGAAGGTGAGCTCGACAATGCGGCCGTCGTCCTCGAACGCGCATTCGTCGGCGAGGTGACGCATCAAGAACACACCTCGGCCGTGGGGCTTCTCGATGTTTTCAGGCGCCGTCGGGTCGGGCAGATTGTCGTAGTCAAACCCAGGACCTTCGTCTGAAATGCGGAAGACGAGGTTCTTCTCGTCGATGGCGCAAGACACGGACACGGACTTCTCAGGATCGAGCTTGTTGCCGTGCACAATGGCGTTGTTCACGCCCTCGGTCATGGCAATCAAGACATTCCCGTAATGCTCGGGAATGATGCTGTGGTCTTCACTGATTTGGTCAATGAGTCGTTCCACCACCGCGATGTTTTCGGGCTTGGAGTCGAATCGCAATTCAGGCATCGTCGTCGTCATGGCGTCAATTCAGGGCTTCCGGGTTCGAGGTCCAAAGTATTGAAATAATCGTTGACGCGGTCGCGATAATATGGAAGTAGTTCAGCAGGGACTGTGCGTAACAATTCGAGTTCGTTCATCTTTTGGCGGAGGTATTCCGACGCCTGTGGAGGGGTCGTTTTCAGCGCGTCGTCGCCTGTTTGGGAGGTGCGCTCCTCTTTTTCGCCCCGAATGCGTTCGGCGTTTTCAGCCTCGAGAAGCCGTGTGATGAGGTCTTGTTGACGCTGGAGCGTGGCTTGATCGACCTGCCGGTTGACGAGGTCGCGTTCGATTTCCTCCATCTCTTTGGCGATGTCGCCCATCTGGTTTCCCTTTCCGGAACCGTCTTCGTTCAGTTGCTTGGCCTTCTCCTGGGCCATTTTTCGCAGGGCGGCTTGTTGGGCCGCCATTTGGGCGAGTTCCTTCGACATGCCGCCGGGCTTTTGCTTGCCAACCTCTCCCTTGTTGGCCCCCTTGCCCATTTGCTCCTTCATCTGTTCCAGCTTCTTGCCCAAGGCTTGCTGCATCTTCTTCATGTCTCCGGCCTTGGGGGAAGGGGAGGGATTGCCTGACCCGCCGGGCTTTTCACAGTTGCCTGAGCCGGGTTGCTTTTGGGCCTCCTTCTGCTGCATCTGTTGCAACGCCTCGTCCAAGAGCAGGGCGAGGTTGTTGAAGGACGTCATCACGTATTGCTGGTTCATGGCGATGTCTGCCGTCTGACGATCCCCAAACCCATCGAGTGCCTTGCCCATGTGGCGGTTCACCAATCCGATTTCTCGGTTGACCGCGGAGGCAAGCTGCGGGATGCGCATGCTCAAGGCGAACAAACTGTCTTCCACCATCACGGCGTCGTCCTTCAGTTTGCGCTGGGCTTGGCCGTGGTTGATGTAGCGCGGGTCTTGTTCGTCGGTGAGTTTAAGCTCGGCCATCAAGCCCTCCTCTTCAAACGACAGCGTCAAGATGTTTTCCAAAAGGGCTCGGAGCGCGTCCATGTCTTCGCTGGCGGATTCGGATTCCGAGTCCATCTGCATCTGCTCCATTTGTTGGGCGAGCTGCTCCATCTGTTCGCCCGCCTTTTGCTGGCTGTCGGAGGCCTTCTTGTCCTTGCCTTTGTCCAACTGCTCGGACCCTTTTTGCATCTCCTCCTGAATGGATTGCTCTTCCTCGGAGCTGTCCATCATGGGGTTGGGGTTTTCGAGTTGTTGGTTGTCCTTTTCGAGCTGATCGAGGTCTTTGCGCAGCTCCTCAAAAGCTTGGTTGAGGCTGTCTTGTTTGGCCTTGAGCTCCTCTGGATCCATGAGGCCCAAATCCGTTTCCTCCGCCAGCATTTTTTGCTCTTCCGCCAGTTTCTTCAGGTCCTCGATGGCCTCGTCCATCTTGGTTTCCCATTCCAGCTGACGGAACTGCTCCAGCGCGCGGTCCAGCTCCTTTTCCATGGCGTCATGGTTGAGCTCCATCTCGTTGAGCTGCTCTTGCATCTTTTCTGGGTCCATCTCCTGCATGAGCTCTTCCATTTGCTCATAGATCTGGCGGAGTTCTTCGCTCATGATGTTGTCCATGAGTTTTTGGAGCTGCTCCTGCTTGTCGAGGATGCGTTCTTCTTGCTTGCTGAATTCGTTGGCGCGCTCGTCTTTGCGCTCGTTCTCCTCGCGCATTTTCTCGAGCTTCTCTTGAAGCGACTTCTGCTGCTCCATGAGGTCTTCCATGGCTTGGCGGTCCTGCCAGGTCATTTCGCCTTGTTCCCGCAGACGCTCTTGCATGGCCTCCATGGCTTCTCGCAACTCAGCGGCCTCGCGGGACGCTTCCTCCAAGTTTTCCTCGATGGAATCGGCCGTCTCGTTGCGCTCTTCACGGATTTCTTCCTGGCTGGGGGCCGCAATCCGGGTGGTGCCAGAACGGACCATTTTGGCCCCGTGGACGCCGTCGTTGTCCCACACCTCAAACCAACACTCCAACACGTCGCCCTCACGCCAGTCCACCCCCCCCATGTCCCACGTGTGGAAGAACGTGCCTTGACGGCCGGCGGGAATGTCCAATTCCACACGCCCATCGGTCTCCAACGGCGTGTCGCCGGCGAAAAGAGGCTCGTCCAAACCTTGTCGAGACGCACGCTCCACAAAGGCCCACGCAAACGTCAGGCGACTGAATCCGTAATCGTCTTGGATGGCGCCCGTGAAATGGCGTCGCTTTCGGGAGGTGCTGTCCTGTTCTTCCGAGACGCGAATGGAGGGCTTGCCGTCCCGAATGACCCGAATGCGGTGGCGCAACGAATCGCCCATGGCCTCCACGCCAGTGGGCGTGACCCAATAGACGGTGTTGGAAGAGGCCACCCAATTGGCGAGGTAGGTGTTGGCTGCACCTGCCCGGACGTCCAGTGGGTTGTCTGCGAGGCGCATGGTGACGCCGTCTCCGTTGGCCACGCGGATGGACCATTGGATGGGCGTGCCTTCGGGCACCGTCAGGTCGCCTTGGTTGCGCTGGTCGATGGCGGGGAGGCCCGTGTACCGAGGAGGGGTGGCTTCGACGCGGAGCTCCGCGAGCGAAGGCATGGCAAAAGGCACCGCCACAAACTCGTCCGACCGCCAGCCATTGGCCAAAAACCGAAACGGCGTACTCGAACGCACGGACGGGAAGGTGTAGCGAAAGACGTGGTCGCGTGTTCGTTCCATGCGGAAGCGTCCGCCCTGCGCCTCCACCATCACGGCACTTGGAAGTTCGTCGCCAACCACCTCGACCTCGAGGGTGAGGGCGTCCCCGGCGGCGACCTTCAAGCTTTCGTTGCGAAGTTCAAACCGGAACGGCGCAGGCTCCACAAACTCCGTGCGGTGCTGCACGATGCGCGTCGCCGGCTCCGTCACCCAATTGGGCTTCAGCCAAACCACGGCACCGACCACCACCGCCACAGGAAGCGCCATGCGCAGGGCCTTCATGGCCGGACCCACATCCACCGCTTGGGTGAAGGGCAGCGGTCGGAGCGAGGCGGTGCGTTGGTCAATGCTTGCGGCCAACAAGGTGACGTCTGCGCCTTGCGCGTTGTCCACTTGTTGTTGCAGTTGGAGGGTGTTGAGGAGTTTGTCCTTGACTTCGGGAAAGTGCTCGCCCACAATCCGCGCAGCTTGATCGTAAGTCAGGCCTCGGCTCAGGCGAAACCACTGAAGCATGGGCCACACCACCTGGGTGGCCAGCACGGCCAGCGTCGTGGCGGCGAAGGCGTAAAAGAGCACGGTCCTTCCAGCCACGCCAAAGCGTCCGACGTTTTCGAGCGCGGCAAGCAAGAGCGCACCCAAGGTGAGGGTCGCAAACGACAGCAAAGCCCCGCGAAGGGCTTTGTTTCTGTGGTACCGCCGGATGAAATCATCCAACTTTTCAATCAAGGATATGCCTGGCTTCATCTCTTGCTCATGAAAGGTACGCTACCTTCGACGTCCATTCACAACCTACGCCATGAAAGGAAATTTGGTTTCCCTCAGCGCTGCTTTGCTCCTCGCGGGCTTGATGGGCAGCACGACCGCCACCGCCCAGGACGTGGTCATCAATGAATTGAATCTTGTGGTTGGCCCGGAAACAGGGCAGTTCGTCGAACTTTACGGCACGCCAGGTACGGCGCTGGACGGCCACGCTTTGGTGATTGTCAAATCGGCCTTTTCAAGCGGCGATTGGTCAGCCCAAACCCAGGCCGTCGTGGACCTCAACGGACTCGCATTGGATGCGGAAGGCTTTCTGGCATTGAACGGCGAGGGTTGGCAGAATTCTGTTGCGGGCGTGGTGTTGGCGGCCAGCCCAGCCTCGTCTTTCGAGTTGGACCAGACCCCCGTGTTTGACGACATGTTGGACGCGGTGCTTTACGGCAACACCAGCGTGTCCAACCCTCAGATGACAGCCATTGTGGAGGTGGTGAACCCCGACGCGGAGGCGACCGTTTACGAAGGGGGAGAGGGCGTGTCTCCTGGGTCAGACGGATTGTCGCGCGTTCCTGACGGCGGCGAGGCGTTTGACCAAGCCTTTGTGATGCAGGCCCTCAGCCCCGGATCGTCCAACGTGCTTCCCTGTGAAGGGGGTCACTTGGCGCTGAACAACCCCGCCAACACGGTGTTCTGCACGGACATTGGACCGGCCATCGTCGGATTCACACACCAAAGTGACGCGGCGAATGCGGCCACAAGCTTGGCCATTGTGGACCCCGAGACCGGGGAGGTGTTGGAGGTGTTCCTTGGAACCGCCATCAACATGGAAGGATTGGGAGACGGCACGTTTGAAGTGCACGCCATTTCGCACGATGCGTTGCTCGCCTCGGGATGGACGTCCTTGGACAGCATTGTGACGGTGCCTGAAGGGGGGTGTGTCAGCCTGTCTGCCGAGCCCGTGACGTTGGTCGGGGAAACGTGTGAAATTCCTTCCTGCGATGGCGGGACGCTTTTGACGGCAGGGGGAGAGGCAGACGCCGAAGCATGTCTTACAGAAGATGGCGCGCTTGTGCCCTTTGGCTACTACAGCGACGCAGTGGAGGGGGAGTACGTCTTTTTGATCTGCAACGAAGCGGATGAGATTTTGGTGACCACGGACGAGCCGTACTACGACTTTGCGGCGTTTGGTGAGGCAGGAGATTACCACGTTTGGGGCCTGAGCTACCAAGACGGGTTGGACTCCACCACCATCGCGGAAGGGGGCTCCGTGTTCGACGCTGCGGCCTTGGGCTGCGACAGCTTGTCTTCAAACGCTTTGCCGGTGACCATTTTGCAATGCGGCTCTGCAGGGTTGTGCGACGATTTGATCATCAGCGAATACGTGGAAGGGACGAGCAACAACAAGGCCCTGGAAATTCACAACCCCACGCCGTTTGATGTGGTTCTCACCCCGTATGTGATGGAGGTCTACAACAACGGCTCGGAGACCCCCATCCAAAGCTTGGACTTGGAAGGGGTGCTCGTGTCGGGCGGCGTGACGGTGTTGGGCAACCCCCAAGCGGCCGCGCCCATCGTCAACCAAAGCCAAGCCCTGAGCACGGTGACGTGGTTCAACGGCAACGATCCGATTGTGCTGCGAAAGAATGGCGAGATCATCGACATGATGGGCGTGATCGGGGAAGACCCGCTTGGCCCGTGGCCTGTGGGTGAAGGCGCCATGGCAGAATACACGTTGGTCAGAAAGCCCAACATTGGCCAGGGCTCCACCAACTGGAACGAAGGCCAAACCCAATGGGACGTCTACCCACAAGACACGTTTGATTTCCTCGGCGAGCACACCGCGTCGTGCGGCGGCCTTGGAACGATGGTGGTGGGTTTTGCGGCACCGGAACTGTACGTGGCGGAAGGCAGCGCGGTCGCGGTGGAGATGCTTGTCGGCTACCCCCTCGAGGACGTGGAGGTGCAGGTTTCTGTCACCGGCGGCGATGCCGAATCGGGCTTGGATTACCCCGCCGTGTTCCCTCTGAACTTCACGTTTGAGTCCGGCTTGTTGAACAGCCAGTCGTTCAACTTCGTGGCCATCGACGAGGAAGACCCCGAGCTTCAGGAAGACGTCGAATTGACGTTGACCATCCTTTCTGGAGGAGCCGTGTTGGGCATCCAAACCGTGGTGGTGCACATCCTTCCTTCGGATTTGACCTACCCCGTGTACGACATCGACATGGTGCGTGGCACCAACAACCAAGGGGTGCTCGACAGCATTGACACGGCGTGCGAACTGCGCGGCATCGTCCACGGCTGGAACGATTACCCGCAGGGCCTTCGTTTCACCTTGATTGACCCCACCAACGGCATCAACGTATTCAGCGCCATCAACAACTTTGGCTACGAGGTGCAGGAGGGAGACAGCGTGCGGGTGCGCGGGGTCGTGGGCCAGTTCGCGGGCCTGGCGACGTTGTACGCCGACACTTTGATTTACGAGGGCAGCGGGTTCGACACCCAAGAACCGATCTTGGTTCAAGAGATGGGCGAGGAGACGGAGTCGCGCGTGGTCAAGCTGAAGTGCGTGAAGCTTGTGGACCCCGCGCAATGGACCAACAACTTCCCGTATTTCGACGTGATGGTCGACTACGGCATCGGCGATTTGCAAATCCGAATCGACGGAAACACGGACATCTGGGGCACAGAACCCCCCATCGGGACGTTTGGGTTGACGGGCATTGGAGGTCAGTCTGACGGCAGCGCGCCTTTCTTGGATGGCTACACCCTGTTGCCAAGAAGCTTGGACGACCTGACCGAGCCGGTCCTCTCGTTGTTCACCGTACCCGACGTCCTTGTTTTGGGAGGCGACCCGGTGTTTGCCATCAACGAGAGCGAGAACGCAGACTTCTTCCAATGGTCCTTCGGCAACGGCACGTTCAGCAACGAGGAAGACCCCGAGTTGACCTACACGGAGCCTGGCACATACAACATCTTCTTGACGGCCACCGACGAAGAAAGCCAATGCTCGGACCAGTCGACGGCCCAAATCATCGTCGAAGAGGAAGACGCTGTGGCGGAAATGTCCTTTGACCTTGACCTTTTCCCCAACCCGGCCTCAGACGTCTTGCAAGTGTCTTGCGCCACGGCTGCCGAGATGGTGGTCCGCGACGCGGCAGGCCGTGAGGTGTGGCGCGAGCGCATGGTGGCGGGCCGTCGGTCCCTCGACGTCACGTCTTGGGCGCGGGGCGTCTACACCATGGAGGTGAAGCCTGAGTCTGTGCATTTGGCCACCCAAACCGCACGGTTCGCCATTCAGCACTGATGTCAGCCCGAACCCGAAGTCTGTTGCTGCTCCACGGGGTGGTGGTGATTTTTGGGTTCACGGGCATCTTGGGCAAACTCATTTCGATTGACGCCGAACCCTTGGTGTTCTGGCGCGTCACCCTCGGTGGGTTGACCACTGCAGCGTTTTTGTGGTTTCGGTCGCGTTGGTCGTCTTGGACGTGGCCCAACGTGCTCCAGGTGGGCCTTGTGGGTTGGGTGGTTGCGGCGCACTGGGTGACGTTTTTCGCGTCCATCAAGGCGAGTTCTGTGGGGTTGGCGCTGACCATGTTGGCCACGGCACCGTTGTTTGTGGGGCTCATCGAACCGGTGGTCTTCAAGCGGTCCATTGCGTGGCGCGAAATGGCGGTGGCCGCAGTGGTGTTTGTGGGCATCGCGCTTGTGTTTCAGGCGGAACGAGACCAAACCGCGGGCATCCTCCTCGGGTTGGCAAGCGCGGTGCTTGCAGCGATGTTCAGCACCGTCAACGGGGTGCTCGTCAAACAGCACGACCCGGTTCAGCTCAGTGCTGTGGAGTTGATGGCGGCCAGTGTGGGGATGGCGCTGTGGTTGGCCATACAAGGGGCGTTTGACCTGTCATTGATTCAGCTGTCCAGGTCAGACTGGCTTTGGATTGTATTGCTTGCGGTGGTGGCCACGTCGTTTGCCTTCATGGTGTCCATCCAGGTCTTGCAGCAATTGACGCCCTTTGAGTCGGCCATGGCCATCAACCTCGAACCCATTTACGCGATCGTGCTGGCGTATGTCTTGTTTGACGAGCGCTTTTCGTCGGGTTTCTACCTCGGTGCAGCGTTGGTCATTGGGGCGGTGTTTGTGGACACGTTGCTCCGCGCTACGCCACGTGAAAAAGCGCCGCCGCCACACGGTCGCCGGTGATCCACTGCGTTTCTGGAATGCGGAAGCGACCACCTTCCATGGGCACCAAGTCCCCACAACTCAGCGCGTGTGACCAAACCTTGGGATCGACCACGTCGGGCCGCAACCCGTGGGCTTCATGCAAATCTTCTGGGTGGATGCCGTGGGCGGTTCGCAGCCCGGTCATGATGGCTTCGTTGTAGCGATCTGCGCGCGAGAGGGTTTCCCGTGACTCAGACAAAGCACCTTGTTCCAGCGCCCGGATGTAGGCGGGGTTGTTGGACACATTGGCGTAGCGCTCAGGGGCCAAGAATCCGTGCGCACCAGGCCCAAGGCCCAAGTAGGGTTTGCCCGACCAGTACGCGCTGTTGTGGATCGCTTTCCAGTGGCTGTCGTCGCCACGGGGAGCGGCCCAATTGCTCGTCTCGTAATGGGACCATCCACGGTCTGCCATGACGCTGCACAAGTGGTGGTATTCCTGCACGGTGCGTTCGTCGGGAGACGGGTTTTCTTCGCCGCGCTCCACACGGGTGCCAAGCGCGGTTTGCGGCTCCACAGTCAGGGCATACGCGCTGAGGTGTCGAACGGGAAGGGCGAGGGCACGTTCCACGTCGTCCTGCCATTGACGACCCGTGGGAACCCCGTAGATCAGATCCACGGTTATGGTCTCGAAGCCGGCGGCGTGGGCCCGAAGGATGCCTTGTTCCGCCTCCCGACCGGTGTGGGCGCGGTTCATCCAGATCAAGGTCTCGTCGTCGAAGCTTTGGATGCCCACACTGAGGCGGTTGAAGCCGACCTCCAGCCAGGCGTCCAGTCGTTCATCCTCCAAGTCCTCGGGATTGGCCTCCAAGGTGACCTCCGCAAGTGTGGACACGTCCAACCGCAAGGCGTCACAGACGCCGCGAACGAGTTGCTTCATGGCGTCGGGCGGCAACAGGGAGGGCGTGCCGCCTCCGAGGTACAAGGTGGTGACGGGCCCATGCAACGACCCCCAAAAATGCGGCGCACGAAGTCGGGCTTCCGACGCGATCGAACGAACCATGGCGTCGACGGTTTGGGTGTTTGTCGAGAAGTGGAAGTCGCAGTAGTGACAGGCTTGTCGACAAAACGGAACATGGAGGTAGACGCCGGCCATGTCCCAAAGGTCGTGGCTTCCATGCTACCTTCGCGTCATGGCTCGAGAAATCCAGTGGGACGAGGTCCGCGTTGAACGCGCATTGACCGACATGGACACCAACGCCGAATGGACGGCCCTGGGCCCACGCACGTGGTCCGTGTTGCAAAACGGCGCGCGCTACAAAGTGGAATGCGAGTCCGGTCCAGACGCAGAAGGCCATGTGGTCATTCGCATCAACGGCGTACGCCGTGAGGTGCGCGTGCTCGACGAACGTGCCAAATTGCTCGAGAAGATGGGTATGTCGGTCTCTGCAGGCGCGGCCTCAGGGGATATCAAGGCGCCTATGCCGGGCAAGGTGTTGCAAGTCTTGGTCAAGCCAGGAGATGCCGTGGAGGAAGGCCAAGCGCTGCTCGTGCTGGAGGCCATGAAGATGGAAAACATGATCAAGGCCGTGGCGGCCGGGATTGTTTCTGAGGTGCCCATCTCCGAAGGCGAAGCCGTGGAAAAAGGCGCGTTGTTGGTGGGTTTTGAGGCCTGATTGTTCCCCACGCCTTTCCCCGAAAGCCTGTTGATGACATGTCGTTGAAGGGACATTCTGCGTTCTACGTGGAACTACCTTCGAAACATGACCATTCGTGACGTTTTTCGCATGTGTTGCTGCGCCTTGCTAGGCGCCAGCATCGCCTCCGTCGCCCAAGGCCAAGCGTGCAACAATGCCCTCGACCTTTGCGGCCAAACGGACACCACCGCCGTGTTGGGGTCGCCGCTGGATTTGCCAGGTTCTGCAGCCTTGGCTGGGGTGTTTGACGCCAGCCGGGTCCAAGTGATCCACTTTCACACGACATTCTTCGGACAGTTTGCAGAGCCTTCTGAGCCAGCCACTGTGATGTTGAGCGCCCTGTCGTGTGAAGCGCCCCTTGTGGCCAGGGTGTTTCAGTCCAACCCTTTGGACGAGTGCAACGCCGAGGAGTTCGTCCCCGCCTCCGACTTGTGGACGGTGTCCACAGACACCACGCTGACCACCCTGCCGCTGTTTCAAAACACCGACTACGTGTTGTTGCTCGGTTCGTCGGCTTCGGATTGCGCGGTGGACGTGCGGTTGGAAGGCCTGGCGATGAGCATCGACGCCTGCTGCACCTCTTCCATCGATTACGGAGAAAGCACGACGGTGGAGGTGTTGGGTTCGGACCCCGATTTGGGCTTCGATTGGACCCCGGTTGAGCTCGCCCAAATGGTGGACAACCAGCTTGCCGAGCTCAGTCCCTACGAGACCACCACCTTTGAGGTGACGGGGTACATCCAAGGTTGTTCCTACACGGATGCGGTGCTCGTGGCGGTGGGCTCGCCCATCGAGGTGCCCAATGCGTTTTCGCCCAACAACGATGCGTTCAACGACACGTGGAACATCTACGGGTTGTCCCAATTTCCCACCTCGACCATCGAGGTGTTTGACCGTTGGGGCCAAAGCGTGTTCCGTTCCGTGTCCTACCCCAATCCTTGGGCGGGCAAGAACCGCGGCGTGGATGTCCCTGCAGGCACGTACTACTACGTGATTCACCTGAATGAACCGAATGCCAACCTCGCCCCCGTGACGGGGCATGTCGCCGTGATCCGATGAGCATGAAACACCTTTTGACCTTGGCGCTGGTGTCCGTGTGCTGGTCTGCGCAAGCGCAGTTCGTGGGGACGCGGTCGCTGTTCTTGATGTCCAATTTTTTGGACAATCCTGCGGCGGCGGGCAACTCGCCTTGTTTGGACATGCGCATGGGGGTTCGCTCTCAGTGGACGGGATTTGAGGGCGCGCCGCTGACGAGTTTCGCCTCCCTGTCGGGGAGGTTGGGTCACGGCACGACGTTGGCACACGGGATGGGGGGCTACGTCATGACCGACGCGATTGGTCCCTGGTCCAACACGAGGTTCAGCTTGGCGTACTCCACCAAAATCCGACTCACCACGGGCGCCCGATTGAGCGCGGGGATCGGCCTGGGAATGGTCCAGTACCGCTTGGATGTGGGCAGCCTTCAATTTCCTGAGGTGGCCGCCACCGATGATCCAGCGTTGTTCGGCTCCGCGACTTCGCAAACGGTGTTCCCGACGATGGATTTTGGGTTGTGGTACGAAGACAAACTCAATTTCGCGGCATTCAGCATTCAAAATGTCACGGCGACCACATTGACAGACATCGCTGCCACCACATCTTCAGGCCGGACGGCGGTGTTGACGGGTGGACGCTACATCAAGTTGGACCGTCGGTTTGCCTTCCGCCCCGCGCTTCAAATGCGAATGGCTTCCGGACTGCCTGCAGCCATTGATTTTCAGGGCTCATTCAGCATGGACAACCGCATCTCAATGGGCTTGGGCTACCGTTCGGGATCCGCATTGGTCGGGGTCATGAACTTGAAGTTGTTCGAGTCCATGACGGTGGGGTATGCGTATGACTTTGGGGTCTCTGCCCTGAATGTGGCGGGACGAAACTCCCACGAAATCGTGATTTCCTTGACGGCGTGTGACAAGGACGACCCGTTCTTCAGCACAGGAGGCCGTTGCCCCGCATACGACTGACATGTACGACACCTTGTCCAAGCGATTGCTCTTTTTGGCCGCCGCCGCCATCGTGGTGGTGACGCTTGGATACACCCAACACCTTTCCTCCATCATCCGCGAAGAAGAGCAGAGAAAGGTTGATTTGTGGGTGGAAGCGGTGAAGCAGCGGGCGGAGCTTGTGACGTACACCCAAATCCTGTTCGAAGACCTCGGCGCGGAAGAAAAGAAACGCGCCGACCGGCTCGCCTCCGCCTACCGCTTGATTCAGGAAGCCCCTGATGGAACGGACTTGACCTTCGCGGGCGACTTTTTGGTCAACAACAACACGGTCCCCGTGCTCATCACGAACAAAGCGGGGGAGGTGGTGTACAAAGTCAACGTGGACCCACCGCCGGCAGGTGTGGCCGAGCGGGCGTACTACGACAGCATCCGGCGCACCCAAATGAGCCGGAACCCCCCCATCCGTTTCGAAGAGGTGGGCCAAACCATTTACTACGCCGAGAGCGTGCGACTCCGGAAGCTGCGCGAGGCCATGGACGAGCTCATCGAGTCGTTCATTTCGGAAACGGTCATCAACAGCGCGTCCGTGCCTGTCTTGTTGATTGATTCGACGGCCACGAAAGTGGTCAAGTCTCAAGGCATAGACGTGTCGAAACTCGACACCCCGGAGAAATTGCAAGCACATTATGTGTCCATGGCCGAGGACAACCCGCCCATTCCCGTGTACTTGCCAGGGGAGGGCTGGCACATGGTCTTTTATGAGGAGAGCGCGGTCTTGACCCAGCTGCGCTATTTCCCTGCCGTGCAGTTGCTTTTGATTGCGGCGTTTTTGCTCGTCGCTTACCTCGTGTTCTCTGCCTCGAGGCGTGCGGAACAAAATCGGGTTTGGGTGGGCATGGCCAAGGAAACGGCGCACCAGTTGGGCACGCCTTTGAGTTCGTTGATGGCGTGGTCCGGGTTGCTCGCGGCGAAGGGTGTGGAGGAGGAAGCGCTGAAAGAAATGGACAAAGACATCGCCCGACTGCAAGTGGTGGCAGAGCGCTTTTCCAAGATCGGATCCGAGGCCACCCTCAAGGAGGACAACCCCCTTGAGGTGGTTCGAGAGACTGCGGAGTACATGCGTCCTCGCGTGAGCAAACACGTGGAGATGGTGCAGGAGCTGGGCCCTGGTGCAGGGCACTTGATGCTCAGCCGGCCCTTGTTGAGTTGGGTGCTTGAAAACCTGATTCGAAACGCCGTGGACGCCATGGATGGGGAAGGTGTGCTCACCGTTCGGGCGCATTGGCGGGAAGACGCCTTCACCATCGAGGTGGAGGACAACGGCAAAGGCATGACCAAGGCGGTGGCGAGAAAAGTGTTTGATCCCGGCTTCACAACCAAGGAGCGCGGTTGGGGCTTGGGCTTGTCACTCGCCAAGCGGATTGTGGAAGAGGTTCACGAAGGCCAAATCCTCGTGGCGTCCTCCGAACCGGGCAAAGGCACGTGTTTCCGGATGGTGTTCCAGGCGTGAACGTCTGTCAGCGGACGATGAGGATGCGCCCCACTTTTTGTTCTCGGTAGAACACGCCGTCTTCCCGGTATTCCCACTTCACGATGTACGGGTACCATCCGTCGGGCAAGTAGTGGTCGCCGTTGCCCAAATCAGGCGCCCCTCCATCCCAAGGACGATCCGCATCTTCGGTGGACCAGACCTGCTCTCCCCATCGGTTGAAGACTTGGAAGGAGAAGGCGTCCCATTCGCAGCTGCTCTCGATGCGGAACCCTTCATTCAACCCGTCTCCGTCCGGGGTGAAGGCGTTGGGAATCCACACGTGACACCCGCAGTATTCCTCCTCCACTTCGGCGAGGGCCATCGACGACCCACAGGCGTTGGTGGCCGTGATGTAGTGCTCGCCTCCCGCGACGTTGTTTTCAAATCCGTAGGCGCCTTCGGTGGACCACACCAAGGAGAAGGGAATCTCGTAGGGGTCGGTGTCAAGGACGGGAAGCAGCTCCACGCGCACTTCGGTCGAGTCGCCAATGCAGATCATGGGATCTACGGCCGAAGCCACGACGTTGAGGTTGGGAAGCACCTCCACATGCATGGAGTGGCTGTCCATGCATCCTGTGGCGTTGTCGCGCACTTCGATGAGGTATTCGCCCTCGTCGTAGGCGCTGTAGCCAGCAGTGGCGCCTTCGTTGTTCACACTCCAAATCCAGGTGCCTACGGGGTCGTCGGTTTGGGTGGGCCACACAAACGAATATGGGGCATCCAATACGCAACGAGACACACTGTCGGGCTGCGATCCCACGGTGGGCGTCGGCCACCACGTGACGTAGGCCGTGTCCGATTGGGCGCACTCGCCGAGCGTGACGTTGGCCACAAAAGGACCTTCGCCCATGGACGCCACCACGGGCAGGTTGGTGCCGTTGCCTCCCACATTCCAATTCAGCGCATCCACGTTGCCTGTGACGCTCAGCATGGCCACTTCTTCGTCACACAAGGGTGCAGGATCCACCAACCCTGTGACAATGGGAGGGAGCATGGTGTAATTGAACGACTCGGTGCTTTCGCATCCGTTGTCGTGGATGAGGTTGGCTTGGTACACACCCGCGCCCGCTGCAGTGAGACTTGTGGTTCCTGAGGGCAGGTCCCACGAGGCCACAGAGGCGTCGTTGAAGACGTTGAAGCCGACGACCCCGGTGGATTCCCAGCACAAATTGTTGGGGGTTGTGGTGAACGCGCCTTCAGCCAAAGGGAGCGCCTCGATGACGATGGACTGAGGGTCAGACTCGCAGCCATTGATGGTGGACGTTGCGGCGAACGTACCGCCTTGGCTCACGTTGAGCAGGGGTGAGCTGGAGTTTTGCCAGGAGGCGGTGGCTCCCTCGGAAGGAACAGCCACGATTTCGACGGGCTCCCCGTCGCAAATGACGACGGGCCCCGCGTTTGGTTCATCATCGACGGAGAAACTGACGTCGGGCAAGGCTTGAAACGTCACATCCACTTGCAGCTGGGCGCTGCAGACCCCGAGGGTGGCTGTCACATCGTGAATGCCTGCAACGCTGGTGACGCTGGTGGCCCCTTCGACCCCATCCCAGGCGACGGTCGCACCAGGGGCTGCTGTGGCTTCCAACGTGGCCTCCAACGCCCCACACACCACCAGGTCGGGAGCCACCAACAACTGGAGGGCAGGGTCCAACACGTCGATGTCGAAGGTCTCGTGCGTGGGGCAGCCCGCGGCATTGAAGCCAGTCATGGGGTAACTGCCGGCTGTGGCGACGGTCAACACGTCGTTGTTGTTGGCGTCCCAAACGGCGTCCACCGTTTGACCCAGAGGCTGGGTGGTGAACTCTGAATCACCCCCAACACATCCCACCAAGGGAGCGGGTTCCTGCACGGCCAGACCATTCAGGTACGACGAGTAAAAGAGCGAGGTTTCGCAGAACGACTGCGGATTGGAGAGTCCACCCGTGCTTCCTGTGAATCCCCAAAAGACGAGCGGGTCCCCATCGAAAATGTCGTTCACGAGGTCCACCGTCAAACTGTGTCGGAGGCTTCCTGCGAAATAGACTTCCAACAGGGTGGTTGCAGGGTCCCAAATGACACTCAACGGGTAGTTCAGGCCTGTTTCGATGTTGGCGGCAGCGGGGTGGGCTTGAACTGCAGCGGACAATTCGTTGGGCGTGTTGTGCTTGAGCGAGCCGTCACGAAAGATGGCAATGTGGTCCCAGGGATCGTCAAACTGGTTGACAGGGCCCGCGTCGGGAGAGCCATCGTTGGCAAAGGTGTCCATTTCTATGGCGAGGGAATTGTTGGCAAACACCCCACCAGGACCTTCAAAGCCGTATCCGATTTGGGCACCGTTGATGGACAGGGGGCCTGTGGTGAGGTTGGAAATTTGCTGAAGAACAAAGCACACGCCGTCCGCCCCATCGTCACTTCCGCCAAAATTCATCTCGAAGTCCAACTGAAAGGGCGCACCCAAATGCAAGGGGCATTCATGCCAGGCCGCACCTCGTCGGTTGTTGATGTTGGGGGTGAGCTGAACGCAATCCGGGCCACCGGGGAGGGCGTCCCCAACAAAACTCCATTGTCCCCACGCAGGAAGCGCAGCACAAAAAACCAAGAAACCAGAGGAGATGAGGAAACGCATCAACGGGTCAGAGATTGCGGATGACGTCGACGATGCGCTCGGTGGCGTGGCCGTCCCAGAGCGGGGGCACGACCCCTTCTTTGGGGTTGTCGATGGCGTGCATGACGTCCGCGACGTTGAGTTCGGTCAGCATTTGGTTGGTGCCAAGGGTCGTCGTGCTTGGCCGCTCCGTGTTGGGACGGAGGGTGATGCACGGCACATGCCGGTACGTCGTTTCTTCTTGGATGCCACCTGAGTCGGTGACGACCGTTTTGGCCGTCGAAATCAAGTGCTGGAAAGCGAAGTAGTCCATGGGCGGCGTCCGCTTCAATCCGGGATGCTCGAGCACATCGGCAAGCCCAA
The DNA here is from genome assembly GCA_002683345.1 of Flavobacteriales bacterium. GTDB lineage: Bacteria > Bacteroidota > Bacteroidia > Flavobacteriales_D > Sanyastnellaceae > UBA11663. The sequence continues at coordinate 7,522 of NYSX01000049.1, read as the reverse complement.
ACGACTCCAAGTTCTTCTGCGTTCTTGGGTGGATGGGGAAGACCACAGGCGCCGAGGCACAGAGGTTTTGGAGGAGGTCCACGATGAATTGGCATCCTTCACGGTTGTCCACAGTGGCGGGCCGGTGCATGGTCAGCAGGTGGAAATCCTCTCCCGCACCCAAGCCGAGGTCGGATAGGATGGGGCTTTGATCGATTTGGGGTGAAAAGTGGACGAGCGTGTCAATCATGGTGTTGCCCACGAAGTGCACGTTGCCTCCTTGGTCGAGGCCCTCGTCCTTCAGGTGGGTCATGCCCGAGTCTTCCGTGACGAAGTGATGTGCACTGAGCTGGTCGACCAAAATGCGGTTGATCTCTTCAGGCATGGAGCGGTCAAAGCTGCGCAGACCCGCCTCCAGGTGACCCAATGGAATCCCGAGCCGTTGGGCGGCGAGCGCTCCGGCAAGCGTGCTGTTGACGTCGCCAGGCACCAACACGAAGTCCGGCTCGGCCTTTTCCATGACCTCCACCAATTGGGCGATCATGTGGGCAAACTGCAAGCCCGCGGAACCGGGATGCAGCTTCAGGACGTGGTCGGGTCGCAGGTCAAATTGGTCAAAAAAGACCTGCGACATCGCCTTGTCGTAGTGCTGCCCGGTGTGGACCAAGGTGAGTTTGGCGCCGGGGATGGCATCCATCACCTTGCGAAAGCGCGTGACCTTGATGAAGTTGGGGCGTGTGCCGATGACGATGAGAAGGTGCATGGATTCTGGTCAGTGGGTGGTCTGCGGCCCCAATGTATGAAGCAGTTCGCTGTACTCTTGGGCCAGCGCGTCCCGCTGGAAGCGCGCGGGGGAAGCGTGGCTTGTTTTGCCGGCGAGGGCCTGTTGGATTTGGTGTGCAAATCCTTGGTCGTCTTCCATGCCACAAAGGTCAAACCCCCAAGACCCCAACAAGCGCTCGAGGTCGCTGTCCAGGGCGCCTCCGGCAATCAAAGGACGTCCTGTGGCGAGGTATTCAAAGGCTTTGCCCGGGATTGTGCGGCGTCCGGTCTCGTTGTTGTTTTGGAGGATCACCAGGGCATGGCAAGGCGACATGGCTTGGGGAACCGCGTCGTGGGAGACGCTCCCGGCGAACCGCCACGCGTTGGAAGGAAGGGTTTGCTCCAGTTCGGCTTGGATGGCGGGGTCGAGGGCGCCGTAGAAGACCAAATGCAAAGGCCGGGTGGTCTCGGCACGGGCGTTGTGGTCCCGGATGGCACGCCACAGTCCAGGGGCGTTCCGGCTTCCATACAACGACCCAAAAAAGCCAAGCACAAAGGGCCCGTCTTCGGGCGCCGCCTCGAGGCCAAATCCGTCCGCCGCATCGTACCCATTGGGGATCCAGACGCCCTTGGGGTCGTTGTCTTGCAAGGGCCGTCCCAAGATGGACCCAGCGGCCGAGGGTGCGGTGACCACCACCCGATCCGCATGTTCGACCACCTTCCGTTCCAAGGCCTTGTGCCGGGCACGGCTGCGCGCCGTCAAATTGAAATCGTCCAAGTAGTCCATGTCGGACCACGGGTCTCGGAAGTCCGCCACCCACGGAATGTCAGGAAAGGCCTGTTTCAATCCGAGGGCAATCAAATGGGTCGAATGCGGAGGGCCTGTGGAGACAATGGCGTCCACCGGAGCTTCCGCGAGGCGCTTTTTCAGCCTCCGAATGGAGGGCCGAATCCAAAACATGCGCGCGTCCGGGATGAACACGTTGCCCCGAATCCATTGGACGAGTCCGCCGGATTTCTTCTTTCCCGAAGGGCTGGAAGAACTCCCAAACCGGTTTTGGGACCGCCCCAATTTCATGGCGTCGAGCCACGAAGCGGGCTCAACGATGGGCCCCTTCCACACCTCGGTTTCAGGAGACACGTCCGACTGCAGGCCGGGATCCAGCGCCGGGTAATGGGCCCCATCAGGCACGTAAACCACTGGAGACCAACCGTGTTTGGGCAAATACTTGGCGAACTTCAACCAGCGCTGGACCCCTGCACCTCCCGAGGGAGGCCAGTAGTAGGTCACAATCAACACGCGCTTTTCAGCCATGACTTCAAAGCTAAGACGCGTCGAATCATGGTGAACAAAGAGAACTGACTTACATTTGCGTCCTCCTTGCCGAGAAGCCCGGGTGGCGGAATTGGTAGACGCGCGCGACTCAAACTCGCGTTCCGCAAGGAGTGTGGGTTCGATTCCCACCCCGGGTACAGAGAAAGCCTCGCATCAAGCGGGGCTTTTTTGTGTCAAACCATGTCGTTCTTGTTGAGGATGACGAGGGCCCCAATGACGCCCGGAACCCACCCAAAACAGGTGAGGATGGCGACGATCACAATGGATCCGCATCCGCGATCGTACACCGCGAGGGGAGGGAGCAGCAAGCTCAAAAGGACACGACCTAAACTCATGAACCCAAAGTAGGGATAAAGCCCCGTACCTTCATTGGATGAGACAGCACATTCTGTTCGTGGCCATGGCGACGTTCGTGGCGTGGATGGTGGCAGACCATGCACATGGCCAAATCACCGTCAACCAAGCGGACCTGCCGCAAGGCGGGACCGACCACGTGTTCCAAAACCTCACGCCGGATTTGCTCTTGGATTTCGAAGCGTCGGGCCCCGGGTGGATTTGGGATTTCTCGGAACTCGAACCCATGGATTCGACCGTGGTGGGTGTGCAAGACATCGGCTCGGCGTCCTTCACGGCGTTGTTCACTTTCGACAATGCGTTCCTCTACCCCGAGGTTCAAGCCGACCATTTCTACACGTTCCTGAACATCCCGGATTTGGGCGACCTCGGCGGAGATGTGGGTGGCGGCTTGCCCATTGAACTCGATGAGGTGGTCGGTTACCACCAGTACGCTGGAGGTACCTACAACCAGGTGGGCATCGGTTTGTCCGTGTCGGGCATTGAATTGCCGGTGCCGTTTGACGACATTGACGAAGTGCATCCCGTGCCGTTGACGGTGGACGCGACGTTGGAGTCCACAGCGGCCTACGCGGTGGAGGTGCCCGAAACGTTCACCTACGCGGTGGACCAAGATCGGTACTCGGAAGTGGACGGCTACGGAACGCTGTTGTTGCCGGACGGGTCCAGCCACGAGGTGCTTCGGTTGAAGTCAACCATCTCCAGCGACGACAGTGTGTACGTTGCCTTGGCCGGTCAGGGCTTCGCGTTTGAGCGCGAAACCGTCACCTACACCTGGCTTGGAGATGGCGGCATGCCTTGGATGGAGGTGTCCACAACCTTGGGTGTGCCCACGGTGGTGCGCTACCAAGGGACCGCGCCCTCAGAGCCTGACAACGGCGGCACCGACTGCGTGTCGACCTTGACCCAGACCCTTCCCTTGTTCCCCAACCCTGCACATGCAGGCCAAACCATCACCTTGGGGGCAGACGCCCAAGCCACGTGGTTCGTGTGGAACGCCTCGGGAAGGCAGCACATGGGGGTCCGTGGCACGTCGCTGTCCACGGAAGGTTGGGCGCCCGGCATTTACTTGGTACAGAATGAGGCGACAGGAGTGACCCGCCGCCTCGTCGTGCGTTGAGGGCCCAAAAGCCCTGGAGAGGAAAGCTCCCTCAGTGGGGGAGTTTGTCGCGAAGCGCGGCGTAGGTGAGGACACCCACCACCCCGGCCACGACGGCGAGCACCATGATGGTGGTCCCGCTGCCAATCAAGGCGTACATCGGGCCCGGGCACGCGCCCGTCATGGCCCAACCGAGCCCAAACGCCGTGCCGCCCAAGTAGGCGGACGTGTAACGCGGGGCCTTGTCTTTCAATTCGATCACGTTGCCTTCAATGCTCTTGGTTTTCATTCGGCGAATCAAGAACACACTGAGCGCTCCCACACCGACCGCACTTCCAATGATTCCGTACATGTGGAAGCTCTGGAAGGCAAACATTTCTTGGATGCGGAACCACGAGAGGACTTCCGCTTTGACCAGGATCAGGCCAAACAACGTGCCCAACACCAATGCAATGAGATTTTTCATGGTTGCAGGGTTCAAGTGAGGATGAGGGGAAGGACGAGCCAGCTCATGATGAGCCCGCCCGTGAAAAATCCAAGCACGGCCACAAAAGAGGGGAGCTGGAAATGGCTCAGGCCCATGATGGCGTGCCCAGACGTGCAACCGCCCGCATAGCGCGTGCCGAAACCGACCAGGAACCCGCCACCCAGGACGAGCAGCAATGTGCGCCAGTTTCCGATGAACGACCACGAAAACAACTCGGCAGGGTGTTGGCCCAACAAGTCCCGGATGCCCATCTCGCCCATGCGCGCCACGGCGGCTTCACTGAGCGCAATGGGCTCGTCTGTCGAGAAGAAGGTGGTCGCCAAGAACGCGCCAATGAGCACGCCTCCGGCAAACACAAGATTCCAAGATTCAGACTTCCAGTCGTACTTCAGGAAGTCGAGGTTGTTGGGGATGCACGCCGCGCACACGTGGCGGAACGACGAGCTGATTCCAAACGTTCGGTTCAACAGGATGAGGTGCAGCGGTACCATCAATCCAATGATGGGTCCAGCCACGTACCAAGGCCACGGCTGACTGATCCATTCGACAATTGCATTCATGGTCGCGAAGGTACCGCCGGCTTTGGAGATGACCGAACCACCCAAGTCACACAGCGTCAGCCCACCGAGCAGGCGTCGTCCCGGCCCCAAATGCGTCTGGTACGCGCCACGAGCGCGTAACCCCAACCAGGCACAAGGCGCAGCAACCAGCGCCATGGACCCTTGGCGTGCGACGCCAAGGCATGGAGCCCCTTGTGTCCCACATGGATTTGACCATGGCCATCGACGACGACGACCCCGAGAAGCGGGGGCGTGGTCCATTCCAAGGGCAGGACGCTATGGGCTTCCTCGCTTTGCAGCGGCACACATTCCACTTCGGGCATGCGACGCCGCACCCATTGAACCGAGCGCTGACACAGGTGGCAGGGTCCGTCGTAGTAAAGTGTGGGTGCGTTCACCATGCAAATCTAAATGGGTACATTGTCTTCATGAAAACCACACTTCGCCATGCCGTGTTCGGCGTTTTGTTCACCTTGACTTTGGCGGCTCAGGCTCAGCTGACTCAACCCAACCTGCCCGACCACGGGTTCTCCTTTGTCTATGGCGTGACCAACCTTCAACCCGAGGGGTTTGATTGGTCCGCGGCGTCCTCCATCCAGAACGTGAACTTTGATTTCGTTCCAGCGGACAGTACCGCATATGCAGACCAATTCTCACAAGCGGATTTCTCTCAGCAAACGCCAGGTCAAACGGGTGGGATCAATGAGGCTTTCTACGAATACAACCCAGATTACTTCGGGTTTTGGGGGGGTGTGGACGGCGCGTCGGGCGCACAAATCGTGCACCCGGAAGTTGTGGAATATTTGCCCTACCCCATGGAGGTTGGTGATGTCCACCAGGACACACTCGTGTTTGATTTCATGGTGTCGGGACTGGCCTACGTGCGCGATTACTCGGTGGACATGGAGGCGGTCGAGTTGGGCACCTTGACGCTTCCGGGCGGTCAGGTGTTTGAGAACACCATGCGCATTCAAGCCAATGTGGCCGTGTTTGACAGCAGCGTGGCTTCAAGTGGCAGCATTCTGACCGAGGGGTCGCAATACTGGGCCCCGGACATGCCGCTGCCTGTGGCCCAAACCTACACGTACACCCAAATCGTCGACGGTGACAGTTCGGTCATTTTTTCGGGCGCTGAATTTTTGGTCGATGCGGCAGCAGGCTTTGACCTGCCCCTTGCGGCGTCGCTCGAAGCCTTCCCTTCGCCGGCGAAGCACACCCTGAACGTGGTGGCCAAGGCGGGATCGTGGGTGCGCGTCCTCAACCTCCAAGGCCAAACCGTCGAGCGCCGTCAGCTCACCTCAGACCGGGAAGCGTGGGACGTGTCCACCTGGCCTGCTGGCTTGCATTTCCTTCAAGTGGAAGGCTCACGCACCACGCGTCGCGTCCTCATCACGCATTAAGAGGTCTGACTTCGCCTGATTGGCACCGGGTCAGTATGCCCGCGCGTCGTTGCCTTCCATGTAGTACACAAAGGCTTTGTTGACGACCCGGTGTCCACCAGGCGTCGGGAAGTCGCCCGTGAAGTACCAGTCGCCGAGGTGGTCGGGGCATGCTTCGTGCAGGCCGGCAACGCTTTGGAAGATGATCTTCACCTCCGACAGCATGCCCTCGGGCGTGAGCAGTTCGCTGATGCGGTCGCTGATTTCCTCGTCCGTGAAGGGTGCGTAGATGGCCTTGACCTGGTTGACGTTCTCCTTGAGTGGAAGTGTCAGTTGATGCTTGCACGCCTCGTAGGTGGTTTGAAGGACGTCTTCCATGCCTCGCTCCTTGAGCAGGGACACGGCGGCTTGGAACGCAATGAAATCACCCATCCGCGCCATGTCGATGCCGTAGCAGTCGGGGTACCGGATTTGCGGTGCGCTTGACGCCACCACAATGCGCTTGGGACCAAGTCGGTCGAGGATGCGAAGGATGCTCTTCTTCAAGGTCGTTCCCCGGACGATGCTGTCGTCGATGACCACCAAATTGTCGACCCCTCGTTCGACCGTGCCGTAGGTGATGTCGTACACGTGGGCCACGAGGTCGTCGCGCGAGCTGTCCTCGGTGATGAAGGTGCGAAGCTTGGCGTCTTTGATGGCAATCTTGTCGACCCGAGGCCGTTCGTTCAAGATGGATTCGATTTCCGCGTGGTCGGGGTCGGCGCCGAGGCCTTTGATGCGCGCGATTTTGCTGGCGTTCAAGTGTTCTTCCAACCCCTTGACGAGGCCGTAGAAGGAAGATTCCGCGGTGTTGGGGATGAAGCTGGTGACCGTGTGATCCAAATCGTGTTCCACCGCCTCGAGCACGCGCGGAACGATGGCGCTTCCCAAGGCTTTCCGCTCTCGGTAAATGTCGGCGTCGTTTCCGCGAGAGAAGTAGATGCGTTCGAAGCTGCACGCCTTCCGTTCGCCTGCAGGACGGATTTCTTCGAGGTGGGCCTTCCCGTTCCGCTGAATGATCAATGCAGAGCCGGGGTCCACTTCCCGAATCTGGTCGGCGGGCACGTTGAACGCGGTTTGGATGACGGGGCGTTCCGAGGCAGCCACGACCACTTCGTCGTCTTCGTACCAGAAGGCAGGACGGATGCCATTGGGGTCGCGCATCACAAAGGCGTCGCCGTGTCCGGCCATGCCACACATGACGTAGCCCCCGTCAAAGTCGGTGGAGGCGCGCCGCAGCACGTGACCCATGTCAAGGGTGTCGGCAATGCGTTCTGAAATGCTTTGGTTGTCGAGCCCTTCTGCCTTGAGCGCTTCGAACCGACGCTGGTTTTCTTCGTCGAGGAAATGGCCGATCTTTTCAAGCACGGTGACGGTATCGGACTTCTGCTTGGGGTGCTGGCCGAGCTTGACGAGCACGTCAAAAAGCTCGTCGACGTTGGTCAGGTTGAAGTTGCCGGCCACCACGAGGTTGCGCGTGCGCCAGTTGCTTTGGCGCAGGAAGGGGTGGCAGTTTTCAATCTCATT
>NYSX01000048.1 GCA_002683345.1 Flavobacteriales bacterium | reverse complement strand
TCGAGTTGGTTTCCATCACAATCGCAGTCCTCGGTGGGGATGTCAGCGCATCCACACTCGTAGATGTCGCCAGGGCCATTGCATACGCCGCATGCATCCACCAGGCCAATGCAGTCATCGACGTCGTCACAAATCCCGTCGGCATCAGAATCATTGAACGCACAGGCGCCATTTTCAAGCGTCGCATCAGGGTCAAAGTTGCAAGCGGCTTGATCCATGCACCCTTGGCAAGAGACGAAATCACATGTCCCATCATTGGCGGTTGCCAGTGTGTCAAAATTGCAGGCTATTTCTATTGTACATCCATAGACGATACAACTCTCAAAGTCGCACAACGACGGATCTGATATCGTCGCGGATTCATCGTAATTGCAAGCCGTTGGTACCGTGCAGCCGACTGTATCAGTTTGTGACAACATGCAAACCGGCAGAGTCACTACTAGGAGAATGGCGAAGACTAAGTGCTTCATTGGTTTGGTTTTGGGACACATAAGATACGAAGGGCTCGAAGGATTACGCTGTGATCCCCGGTGTGGGGTGGTGTGCCCGAGCATGAAGCCTGGAACTGCTGCGCAGTTCTTGGGCGTTTTTTGTGCCTTGCCTTCGCTTGAGTGAACTCAGACTTGGCGGGCACAAAAAAGCCCGGTTGCTTGTGCAACCAGGCTTCTCGGTGACCCTGTAGGGATTCGAACCCCAAACCTTCGCATCCGTAGTGCGATGCTCTATCCAGTTGAGCTACAGGGCCCTGTTCGTCATGACCGAGGGTCAATCGGGGGGCAAAGATAGACAGGCTTCTTTCCCCACCAAGCGCCCCCTCGAAAAACTCACGAAAAAAAGAAATCCGCACCGGCAAGATTCCAGCGTTGCCGCTTGGTCTCCGTACTGCCGATGCGGATCCTCCAGGCCCTTCCGTGACTGCTCATGGAAGAGGCATTCCCTTGCCGAAGCTCGGGAACCAACGTCACTTGCGCGCCGCTGCTGGTCCTCCGGGGGAGTTCGTCACCGCCCTGCCCTGTCACCGAAGTGGCATGGGCCGACTCGAGTTGTTCAGCACCACCTCACAGGACCGCCTTGCGGCAGTCAGGCTCCCCTTCCCTCCTTTCAGAGTTATGGGCGGCCGGGTTTCCCCGTCCGGGTGGGCTGCTCGCGGACCGTGATGGTGCCGCGGTGGGTCCTCGTCCCTTTGGTCTTTCAACGTCCCTCTTTCGAGGATCGTCTATCGAGCCTTGATTTTCGTTCTTCCTTGCGTCCGAACGCGTCTCAGGACTCTCCCAGCAAACCGCTGTTTGCTGGCGACAAGGCATTTCTCAGGAAATCACTCTCCGCAGCCGGCGAACCGTCGTGCGTGGAGCGGGTCAATCCTTCTTGGCGAACCAAGTCGGGTGGCAACCGGTGTCTTTCGTCTCTCCTCCGAAGAGGCCTTTCGAGAGGACCGTGGGTGTTGCCGTTTGACCTCCTTGCTGACACAAAGAAGGGACAGGCATGTCTCAAACCAAAAAAAATCGACTTTCCGAAATTCACATTGTATCCACCTCACTTACAAACAATTGTGGATAACGGCATGGGGGTGAAATCTCCCCGCACTCGGCGCTGCAAAAGTACGCAGGTGAAGTCCTATTGGGTTGGGTCAGGCGCGGAAAAAGCGCAAGCTCACCGTGGCGGGCAGGCTGGAGGGAAACGTGCGACTGTGCTCTGCCTGCATCTCGAGCCCGGCTTCGGCCGCCATCGCGTCAAAGACGGGGATCTCCAAGATGTATTGGTCAGAAAAGCCGTGGGTGGCGTCGTAGGCCGTGGCCGGAAGCTTGCCCTGCATGAGGCGCGCGTTCTCGGGAGCCACCGTGTGCAGCTCAATCATGAGCAGGCCGTGCTGGGCGACGTAAGGCGACCACTTCATCAAGTGCTCCTTGAGGCTTTGCTCCACGTTGCGGAGTTTGAGGCGCTTGCCGCGGAAGGCGAAGGCACCCGAAGACACGGGGGCCTCAGGGCGGTCGATGATGGGCGGATTGTAGACGCGGTTGTGGTCGAGGAACGAACGGACGCTCATCAAATCCCCCAGACGCACGCCGTGCATCTCGTACAGGTCGAGTGCGAGGCGGTCGGGGTCGCCGATATCTCCCCAAATGAAATGGCCCTTCACGCCTTTTTGGCGGAAGTGGTCTGCGGTGGCCACAAGGGCCTCTTGGTTGAAGTCCGCGCCCACAAGCATGAGCGGGTGGGTGTCCAAATGTTGTCCGCGCAAGGTGTCGGACTCGATGACCTCGCGCATGTGCAGCAACAAGGCGCCATTGCCGCATCCCATGTCGCACAACCCCAGCGGCTGTTCATCGAGGGGGGCGTTGAACACGTCTTTGACCACCTGGTCGAGGTGGGAGAAATACGCCTTGTGGGCGCCGCCCGACCCCCACACGTTGAGGGTGCGGTCCACGTGGATTTCGGCTTCACCCGGTTCGGTGCGCCACAGCCATGAACCCTCGCCCAGCAAGAGTTCCTTGGCCCACAAGAAGGTTTGGGTGTACGAGGTGGTCACGCCATACGCAGCGGCGCGCTGCAAGAAGAACGCCCCCACCTGGCTGTCCGACCATCCAAGGGCGTGCATCACTTCCGACCATGCTTCTTGCAATTGCGGATGCAATTGCGACGAGGCGCGGGACACGTCGTCCCATGAGGTCATGGCCTCGGTGCCAAAGGCCGTGCCCAACATGACGAGCCACGGCGCCACGAGGGCGCCTTCGAGGTGGACGCGGAGGCGTTGTTCGAGGCTGAGGGTTTGGCCTGCGGTGTGGTCGGCCAAACCTCCCCCACTCATGACCGCCCCAAGAAGGGCCCGCATCACGCTCAGGGCCTCGGCAGAGAGCGGCTCCTGCGGACGGTTCCACATGCCCACGCTGTGCTCCAACCATGATCGCCCCAACGTGTAGAGGTGCCGGTCGCGCGCCCAATGGGCCACGTCCGCGTCTTTGTGCGGGACGTAGGTGACTTTGTCTTCGCCGTAGTGCGCGTCGAGGATGCCCTGCGAGCAAAGCATCCGCAACCCCACGTTCAAGTACCCGGGGTTGGCCCCAAACAACGACGCCAACTCATCCACATCGCCCCCGGTTTGGAGGACCTCCTCCAACACCCCACTCACGTCCAAGACGGGAACCACGCCACTCAAGGCGAGGCCGTCCAAGTGAAAGAACAACCGGGAGCGCCACTGGCGCTGCAGGTCTTTGGTCGCGGGAACAAAGGAGGTCATGGTGGGTCAGTTGGGTGAAACCTTAGCGTCGCTTCCCGCCGCCTTGCATGGCGTCGCGGTGCAACGTCACAGCGATGGTCTTCGCTTTAAAATACGCCATGCTGATGTATTGGCGTCCGCCGTACGGGTTGCCGTCGCCCCAGCTGTTCTTGATGACGAAGTACTCGTTGCCGTTTTGGTCTTGGGCCAAACCGACAATGTGCATCAAGTGGTCGTCGGTGGTCGTGTGGTTCTCAAAGCCCTCCTGGCGCGACGCCTGAGAGACCTTGGCCTCGTCGATGACCTCTTGAAACATCTTCCCCTCCTCGCCCTCTGCCGGCATGAGCGCCATGCCGTTCCGGAAGCTGAATCCCTTCTCTGAAACGTCGGCATCCCAAGCCACGGTGTAGCCGTCCATCACGGCTTTGCGCGTGACGCGCGTCAAATCTTCGATGGGCAAGTTGAGGTACTGTCCACGAGAGAAGTTGTCGGGCACCTCCAACACGAAGGTCTCCCCAAAGGCATGGTGGGTGAAGCTGGTGAGCGACACGTATTGCGCGGGGTTGATGCCCAAATGATCGCGGAAGGACTCCGGCGTATACGTCTTGCCGTCGAATTGGAACGAGGAAGGCAACTTGCCCAAGTAGGCGTCGCAAATGCCGTCCACCGCATCGCGCCAGTCGTCCGACAACACCTTCTGCTCGGACATGGCCTTGACAGCCGCGGCCAAGACCGCATCGAGCTCGCCGTGGTTGAATTCGGTTTCGCCGGCGTCGAGGCCCGTGAAGGCGAATTCGGGAACCAGTCCGTAGCCCGCCGCGGCGTTCAACACGTCGTGGCACAAGCTGCCGGGGCCAAACTGATGCAGGCCATGGTGACGCAAGTACATCTCGGCTTTCAACGGGTAGGTGTAACGCACCGACGCCATTTCGCTCAAGTCAACCACCTCGCCGCTGATCCGCGCGGCCTCGCTTTCGAGGAAACTCGTGGTGGAGAAGCTCCAGCAAGTGCCCGTGAGGCATTGGTCTTTGACGGACGTGGCGGTCAAATCGGCCAACGTCTTGAAGGTGTACAAGGGGTTTTCCTTCTTCGCTTGCTTTTGCGCTTGGGCCGAAGGTGCCATCATGCATCCTGCAAGGACGGCAGTGATCAAAATTCGTTGTTGCATGGGTGGAATTTACACCCAACTCTTCCCCGCCCCTCCAAGAGAGTCTCGCGGGTTTGCCACACCCCATTGTTGTTTACCCCACTGTTTACCCCACTGCCTGCCCCGACGGACGCCCTCAACGGGCGCCTTAAAAGGACGCGCGCACGAAGTCGCCCAACTGAGAAGGAATCATCCACGTGAGGAAGGCCGCGACGTTCCATCCCTTGTACGCCTCCGTGCCGAGGTTGATGTTGTCGCGGCTGGCGCGGACATTCAATTCCACGTGTCCCCCCTCTTCGAACTCGACCGCGAGGCCGAGCGAGGAATAGAAGCCGGTGCCCCATTGGGTCAGCACGTTGCTGGCAGGGGACAATTGGCCGCCCGCCCCGTTGCCGATCGCCGTGAGCAAATTCACTTCATACAACGCGTTGCCGACATTGGGCGACATCACGATGTAGTTCTCCTCAATGGCGACCGCGTTGGCCAGTCCCCCCAATTCAAATGCCCAGGAGGCGCCCTCTGTGATGTAGATGGACGTCCTGTAGCCCAGGGCGATGTTCAACCGTTGCTCCTTGCCAATGACGGGATACGTCCGCACATCTTCGTTGCCTTGTCCTTGGTCCGGCAACAACCCGGTGCTGAGCGACCACGCCCCTTCTGCCGTGACCTGCGCCACATCGACGTGGCACACCAAGGCCGTCTCGGGGTTCCAGAATTTGGCCGCCTTCAGCCCAAAAAACATCGACGGCTTGTATTGCATCAAGGGCAAGCTGTAGATGTTCCACGCCGGAAACTCATTCAATATGCCCGTCACCGGATGCGTCAGTTGCTGCCCTTGCAACTGCTGCAGGCGTTCTTGGATGCCCCAAATCTGCGCGCCCGCATCCGACAGCTCGTGGTCTCCGGCCCCGTCATAGAAATAGGCCGCTTGCGGAAAGCCGCGGTACACGCCAATGTTCACCCCAAACTCCAACCCCTCCCGCGACGCGTAGGAATAATCGTCGTCGTCGTCGCCATAGACCCTCATTTGGCCTGAGACTAAAGCAGGCGTCCATGCCAAAGCGAAGGCTGCCATCCATCCTGCCGCGGTGTTCCAAGTCCTATACGTCATGATTCAAAGGTCGCGAACAATTTGTTCTCGCAATAACCCTACAAATCCGATGGGTTTCGTATATTACGGTATGGTTTTGATTCCAAACGTTTGTTTCATGGCATGTTGCTGCTGTTGTCCAACCGCCCGTAGGGGAAGGTTTGCAGTTGCGTCATGACATGAATTCCAGCGTCAGACTCGACAAAGGCCTCCCTCACCGGAGGCCTTTTTTGTTGCACCACACTTGACAAACACAAAACAACATGCTCAGTTTCATCAATGAAATCGACGACCCCATCGTCCAGCGAGACATCCTCGACCTGAACCGTCGGATCTTGCTGTTCCGGGAAGGCCAGCTCAACGAGGAGAGTTTTCGCAGCCTCCGACTGGCCCGCGGGGTGTATGGTCAACGTCAGCCCGGCGTTCAAATGATCCGCATCAAGGTCCCGATGGGCCTGTTGACGTTTGATCAGTTCAGGGCCATCCTCGACGTGTGCGACGAATACAGCACAGGGAAGTACCACTTGACCACCCGTCAAGACATCCAAATACACCACGTGAAGCTGGAGGACAGTCCGGAGCTGTGGGCCAAGCTCGAAGCGAGCAACGTCACCCTTCGCGAGGCCTGCGGCAACACCGTGCGCAACGTCACAGCCTCCCCCCTCGCGGGATTGGATCCCCAAGAACCATTCAACGTCTTGCCCTGGGCCGAGGCACTGTGGCGCTTCTTCCTCCGGAATCCGGTGTGCCAAGAGATGGGCCGCAAATTCAAGGTCTCCTTCTCAAGTTCAGACGAAGACACCGGACTCGGCGTGATGCACGACTTGGGCGTGCTGCCCGCGGTGAACGAGGCGGGTAAGCTTGGATTCAAACTTCTGGTGGCCGGAGGGCTCGGTGCCCAACCTGCCCCTGCCGAAGTCTTGCACGAGTGGGTGCCCACCGACGAACTCATCCCGATCACCGAGGCCATCCTCCGGGTGTTTGACCGCGACGGAGAACGGGCCAAGCGCCAAAAGGCGCGGTTCAAGTTCCTCTACCAAACCATGGGGCGCGACGCCCTGCTCGAGGCGATTGCGCGAGAGCGCGCCATGCCTTCGGGGGCTTTCCCGGACGTGGCGCATGCGGAACACATCCCCGTCGCCCCCGCCACCGTGGAGAAGATTCCCGCACCCGTCGGACACGAAACCTGGCGCAAGGCCAACGTGCTTGCCCAAAAACAAGAGGGCCGCTTTGCCGTAGGCATCCGCGTGCCCCTCGGCGACGAAACCACTGCGCGCACGCGAGACCTGCTCGACGCCTTGGCCCCCTACACCTCGGGGACCATCCGCGTCACCCAAAGCCAGGATTTGCTCCTGCCCGACGTCGTGGAAGCCAACTTGCCGGTGGTGCACCGCATCCTGCGCGACTTGGGTTGGGACGCGCTGGGCTTCCAGTCCGGCGTCGATGTGACCTCGTGCCCCGGTACGGACACCTGCAACCTCGCCATCAGCAACAGCACGCACCTCAGCACCGTGCTCGAACACACCCTAGAGGAGGAGTTCCCCCATTTGATGTTCGACCGGTCGTTCAACATCAAAATCTCCGGATGCATGAACGCGTGCGGACAACACAGCATTGCGTCGTTTGGACTTCACGGCAGCTCGATGCGTCGCGAAGGCGCGACCATGCCCGCCATGCAGATTTTGGTGGGTGGCGGCCGCCGGACGAACGGCGAGTGGTCGTTCGGGAAGAAGATCCTGAAGCTCCCCACCAAACACGTTCCCGCTGCCCTCCGCACCGTGCTCATCGATTTTGAACAGCACCAGCTGCCGCACGAGACGTTCGCCGATTACTTCCTGCGCGTGGGCGACCGCTACCACTACAACCTGCTTCAACAGCACGTGGAAGGGACATCCGAGGACCTTTATGTGGACTGGGGAAGTGAGACCGCATTCAAACCCCAAATCGGGGTCGGCGAATGCGCCGGGGTCGTGATTGACTTGGTCTCCACCCTCTTGCTCGAGGCCCGCGAGAAACTCGATTTGGGACTCGAAGCCATGCAAGAAGGGCGATGGGGCCAAGCCATTTACCACGCCTACGCCGCCCAAATCGCCGGCGCCAAGGCCCTTCTCGTCAAGGAGGGCGAAAAGACCAACACCTACGCCGACATCTTGGCGTCCTTCGACCGGGTGTTCGTCGCGACAGGCGTCTTTTCACCCGAGGCCGGTTCCTTCACCGCCCAGGTGCTCTCCTACCTCGGAGGCGCCAACACCCAGGCGTTTGCCGAAGCCTACGTCCAAACGGCGCAGGCCTTCCTCGACGAACTCGACCGTCACACTTCAACCGCAAAAGCATCATGAGCACTCCCGTGACCCCCCCCAAGCCTCACCTGTGGCTGGTTGGCGCCGGTCCCGGCGATCCCGACCTGATGACGTTGAAAGGGGCCAAAGTCCTGGCCCAGGCCCAACTCGTGCTCTACGACAGCCTGGTCCACCGCGACATCCTCGACCTCACGCATCCCGATGCCACGCTGATTTGTGTCGGCAAGCGCGCAGGCCAAACCAGCACGCCCCAAGTCCTCATCCACGACTGGATTGAGCGTGGCGCCCGGCAAGGCTTGCGAATCGTTCGGCTGAAAGGCGGCGACCCCATGGTCTTCGGACGGGCCGGCGAAGAGCTTCAATTTGCGGAGCAACTCGGCCTCGGCTGGACCTACGTCCCGGGCATTTCTTGTGGCACGTCCCTCGCGGGACTTGCGGGCATCCCCCTCACCCTTCGCGGCGTGGCCTCCTCGGCGTGGCTCGGCACCGCCACGGGACAGGATGGCCGGCTGACCGCCGACTTGGTGGCCGCCCTCGGCACCTCCTCCACCCTCGTGGTTTTCATGGGCCGCCGACGCATCCGCGACATCGCCCAGCACCTCGTTCAACTCGGCAAGTCCGACACGCCCATCGCCGTGGTCTCCGAAGGGAGTCTCGCACAACAACAGTGCGTCATCCACAGCGCCAACGCGTGGCTCACGGCCGACGTGGAATCGCTGCCCGATCCTGCGCTTTTGGTCATCGGCGAAGTCGTCCACCATCAACTGACACCCTCCACCTCCAACCTCCGTTCCATCACCCCATCCTTTACCCATGAATACGAAGTTCCCCATCTTCCTGAAACCCGAAAGTCTCACGTTCAACGTCTTCGGAGGGTCTGAAATCGCCGAAGAAAAACTGCACTTCTTGCTGAAGAGCAGCCCCCATGCTCGGGTGCGGGTCTTCGCTGACGCGTTCACCGAACCTGTTCAGGCCCTCATCGACAAGCATGAGCACGTCCGGGCCATTCGCCGTTGGCGCGCTTGGCCTTGGGATGTGGGACGCAACGACGTCAGCATCATCGCCACCATCGAACCGCGCGAAGTGCGCTGGTCCGAGCGTTTGGGGCGACTCATGGGCCACCTACTGAATGTGGCCGATGTCCCCGACCGATGTGACTTCTACATGGGGGGCATCGTGACCAACGGCTCGTTGAAACTGGCGATCAGCACGGACGGCAAGGCACCGATTTTGGCCAAGCGCATGCGCGAGTGGCTCGAGGACGTGTTGCCCGAAGACGTGGAAGCCAACTTGGACGAATTGCAGGCGTTGCGCCGCGAGTTGAAAGGCGATTTCGCCCAAAAGCAGGCCACCCTGCGCGCCCTCACCCGGCACTTCCGGGAGGACCAAAAAGCGTCCTGACCGTCAAGGATGAAGCGCAGGCGCTTCGCTCAGGACGTTCATGCGCACTTCCAACCGCTCGACCGGCCAGTCGCTCCCGTCCCGCGGGGTGGCGGCCAATCGGTCCACCACGTCCATGCCTTCGACCACGCGCCCAAACACGGTGTGCTCCCCGTCCAAGTGCGGCGCCCCGCCTTGGGTGGCGTACTTGCGGGCCTGCGCCTCGGTGTAGCGTCGGCCCTTGTCCTGTTGGATCCTGCCCAGTTCTTGGGGACCGATGGTTCGGCCCGTGACGATGTAGAAATCGTACCCTGAGGAGCGCTTGTCCGGGTTTTCGATGTAGCTGCGCGACATGGCCAAGGCGCCACGAACGTGGATCTTGTCGTCCTGGAATTCGGCGGGCAGCGTGTGCTGGCCAATCAAAAAACGCAATTGCTGTGGCCTTTCTTCTTCGCTGTTGCCGCCTTGCACCACAAAGTCAGGCACCACGCGGGTGAATTCCGCGGGGTCAAAGTACCGGCGGTACACCTTGTACAAGAAGTTGGCGCGGTGCACGGGCACGTCCTCAAACACTTCGACGACGATGCGGCCGTGTTTGGTGTCGAGGGCGATGCGGTTCTCGGTTTGGGTTTGCCCCCACTCCGTCAAGAAGGCCACGGCGTTGTCGTCGGTCAACGTCGGAAAATCCGACGCCACCAACCGGCGAATCCGCTCGTCTACCTCCACTGCCTTTTCAGGCGCTTGGGGCGCGGGCACATCCTCCTTCACCGGTTCAGGCGAGCCACATCCCCAGACGAGGGCCAATGCCCCCCACAGCCAAACCTCCTTCATGCCACAAACATACCCTGCACGTACATTCATTGCGGACTGCCGGCCCATCTTCGCATTGTGAAGTACGCCATCGTCGACATCGAAACCACCGGAGGATCCGCCAAATCGCGCGGCATCACCGAGATTGGCATTGTCGTCACAGATGGCCAACAAGAGCTTAAACGCTGGAGTTCCCTGATCAACCCCTACGAACACATCCCCCCTCGGATTGAAGCCCTCACGGGCATCTCCAACGAGATGGTGGAAGACGCACCTGGATTTGCCGACGTCGCAGACGAGGTCGAGGCCCTCCTGAAGGACTGCGTGTTTGTGGCCCACAACGTGGGGTTTGACTACGCCTTCATCCGGGGTCACTTTGAAGCCATGGACCGGTCGTGGCAACGGCCCAAACTCTGCACGGTCCGCCTGTCGCGCAAGGCCTTTCCGGGACTGCCTCGGTATGGACTCGGCGCCCTTTGCGACGCCAAGGGCATCCGGCACGTCGACCGGCACCGCGCCATGGGCGACGCCGAGGCCACGGTCGAGCTGTTCCACCAAATCGCGGCGTCTGAACGCGGACAAGCCGCCATCGCGGATGCCCTGAAGCGCGGCACGCGCGAAAACTGGATGCCCCAGCACGTGGCCGCCGCGGAATTTGACGCCTTGCCAGACGAACCGGGGGTGTATTGGTTTTTGGACAGCCAAGGGAAGCCGCTCTACATCGGCATGAGCATCAAGCTGCAACAGCGCGTGCGCAGTCACTTCTCAGGGACAACTGCCTCTCGCAAACGCCAGATCCTGCTCCGTGAGATGCGCAGCTTGAAGCACGAGCTCGCAGGCAGCGAATGGATGGCTGCGGTGATGGAAGACGTGCGAATTCGTGCCCATTGGCCTCCCCTCAACCGCGCCCAAAAGCAACCCCGTGCCTACCGCACGGTGGTGTTCTACCGCGACCGGCAAGGACGAAGCCGGTTGGCGATCCGCACGCAAGCGAGCGCGCGAGATGCCGTCCGCACGTTCCATTCAGAGGCCAGTGCCCGCGCGTGGCTGCACGAGCAGGTGGCGGCGCATGATTTGAATCCAGAGTTGTTGGGATTGGGGGCGTGGAGCTCGGCCGAGCCTGTGCCACGAGAAGTTCATGAAGCCAACTTCGAGGCCGCCATGGTGACGTGGCGTGACGTGGCCTCGGGATGGTTCATTGAGTCGGGACGAACCCCCGACGAGCGCGGCATCATTGCCGTGGCGGAAGGCCACGTCCGAGGCTATGGGTTTGTGGAGGCCAACGACCTCAACGACCACCTGCGCACTGCAGAAGGCCAAAGCTGCTTGCATGAATTGACCCAAGGCCTCCACCCCGTCGCACCAAGCTCCACGCTCGATGCCCGGCTCAGGGAAGAAGTGCTGCGCAACCCGACGTGGGTGGCGCAAGTGTGACACGGTCGTGCGTCAGTTTTTCAAACAAATCGCAGTCCCCAGGGAGGTCTTCACCCCATCGAAGGCTTGCGCGTAACGCAACACATTCGCAATGCTTGAGGGCCGTGGGCTCACCCACGCCGCGTCGGCGGTGTCGTTTGAAGAAAAAGTCCAAGAAGTGAGGTCGTCAGAGAAGAATGAATTCATGAACGGGGGGTTGATGTTCCCCCTTGAAACGGACAAGGGCGCACCGTATTGTGTGCGCCCTTGACAAAATCGCCCTGCCCTGCCTCTCTTCAGGGTTCCTGCGCCTGTCAGCGCGGGGTCAGGGTGAGGTTTTGGTCTTCCACCATCTTCCGAAGGTTGATCAACGCGTACCGCATCCGGCCCAAGGCCGTGTTGATGCTGACGTCGGTTTCTTCGGCAATCTCCTTGAAGCTCAAATTGTGCGTCATTCGCATGTGCACGACCTGCTGCTGCTCCTCCGGCAGCGCGGGGATGAGCTGGCGCAATTCGGCCATGATTTCATCTTCGACAAGGCGGTCCTCGACGCTCGGAGCATCATGGGACAGCGTCTCAAAAATGTCGAACTCCTCCGTGGGACGCACCATGCGACGCTTGCGGTTCCGACGGAAGTGGTCAATGGCTGCGTTGTGTGCAATGCGCATCACCCACGCACCAAACTTCCCTTCCTCCACATAGCGGCCCGTCTTCAATATTTGGACCACCTTGATCCAGACGTCCTGAAACAAATCGTTGGCGATTTCTTCGTCGCGCACCACAAAGTGGATCTTGGTGAAGACCCCCTGCTGGTAGCGGTTCAACAATGTTTCGAATGCGCGATCCTCGCCGTTTCTGTAGGCGCGGATTAACTCGCGGTCTGTGAGGGATGCATGCATGACACAACTCTTTACTTCATGCCTGTGCGTCGGGGCGCTCCCGAGTCAAGGCTTCATGAAATGGAACTAGAGTCGAATGTGTCGAATGGCAATGCGTTAAAAGTCGTTCACATGAACAAGACCTAAAGTACTCTTTTTAACTGACCAGTCCAAACCTCAGGTACCTTCACGCTGTTAAAAACTGCAATGAAGATTGACATACAAGGCGCCCGCGTCCACAACCTCAAAGACGTCCACGTCAGCATTCCCAAGGAAAAACTGACTGTGGTGACGGGGTTGAGCGGTTCAGGAAAAAGCAGCCTCGCGTTCGACACGCTGTACGCCGAAGGCCAGCGCCGTTACGTGGAAAGCCTCAGCAGCTACGCCCGTCAATTTTTGGGCCGTTTGGAAAAGCCCGACGTGGACCGCATCGACGGCCTCTCCCCCGCCGTGGCCATTGAACAGCGCAGTGCAACGGGCGGTCCCCGCAGCACCGTGGGTACGCGTACGGAAGTCTTGGACCACCTGCGCATGTTGTACGCCCGCATTGGCGAAACGCGCTCTCCGGTCTCCGGCGAGGTGGTCCGTAAGGACACGGTCACGGACGTGGTCGACGCCATCTTGAACAGCGCCGAGCCGCGCATGATGTTGGTCGCCCCACTCCAAGCCCGGGAAGACCGCACCGCCGAGGACCAACTGCGCGTCCTCCAACAGCAAGGATACTCCCGCGCTTGGACCGCCCAAGGCGCGGTGCGTCTCGAGGACGTGAAGCCCCAAGATGTCCTTGGGCTCGTCATTGACCGTTTTTCGCCCAAGTCCGCCCAAGAAGACCCCGGCCGTGTGGCCGACTCCATTGAAACGGCCTTCTTCGAAGGTGGAGGACGTTGCCAAATCTGGAGCGCAACCGACGGCGACGAGCCCACCTGCAAGGAATTCAACGACCGGTTTGAACGGGACGGCATCCTCTTTCCCGAGCCCACCCCGGACATGTTCAACTTCAACAGCCCCGTGGGTGCATGCAGCACATGTGAAGGGTACGGCCATGTCCTCGGCATCGATCCTGACAAAGTCATCCCCGATCCCACGAAAAGCCTCTACGACGGCGCGGTGGCCCCGTGGCGAGGCGAGCGCACGGGCCGGTGGCGCGACCGACTCGTGATGGCCGCCGCGGACGCCGAGCTGCCCGTTCACACGCCCTGGCATGCGTTGACGGAGGCGCAACAGGCCATGGTTTGGGAGGGGTGCCCCCACTTCCGTGGCATTCGAGACTTCTTCGCCACGTTGGAGGCGAAGAGCTACAAAATCCAAAACCGCGTCATGATCAGCCGTTACCGCGGCCGGACGCTCTGTGACACCTGCAAAGGAACCCGCCTCGGCAAGGACACCCACCACGTGTTCATCGGCGACATCACCTTGCCCCAACTCTTGGCGTTGCCGATTGAGGAAGCGCTGGTCACCATGAAGTCGTGGACGCTCTCTTCCACCCAACGAGACATCGCCGAGCGCCTGCTCTGGGAAATTGAAACCCGACTTCAATGCCTGTCGGACTTGGGGTTGGGCTATTTGACCTTGATGCGCAGCAGCCCCACACTCAGCGGTGGAGAGGCCCAGCGCATCGCACTGAGCTCCTGCGTGGGAAGCACCCTCATGGGAAGCACCTACGTCCTGGATGAGCCCAGCATTGGTTTGCATCCCGAGGACACCGCCCAACTCATCGGCGTGCTGCAGCGGCTGAGGAACCAAGGCAACACGGTGGTGGTCGTCGAGCACGACGACGACATCGTCACAGCGGCGGACCATGTGGTGGACATGGGGCCGCATGCCGGATCTTTTGGAGGTGAAGTGGTCTTCAGCGGTCCCCACGACGGGCTCTCCGGATTGGACGCCGACCACCCCTCCCTCACCGCGGCGTACCGCAATGGGCACCGTGCCATCGAGGTCCCCAAGCAACGGCGCCCCGTCGGCGACAAGCTTGTCATCCGGGAAGCTCGCGCCAACAACCTGCAGGGGTTCGACGCCACCATCCCGTTGCGCAGCCTCGTGGCCGTCAGTGGCGTGAGCGGCTCTGGCAAGAGCACCCTCATCACCCAATTGTTGGTGCCTGCCATCCAAGCAGAACTCGATGGCTTCGGCGGCAATCCCAAGGGCTTCGCTGCCTTGGAAGGAGACCTGCGCACGCTGGAGCACCTCGAATTTGTGGACCAAAACCCCATCGGCAAAAGCTCCCGCTCCAACCCCGTCACCTACGTCAAGGCCTTTGACGAGATCCGTTCGCTCCTCGCGGACACCTCTCACGCCAAAGCACGAGGCCTCAAGCCCTCCCACTTCAGTTTCAACATCTCAGGGGGACGTTGTGAGTCCTGCGAGGGCGAAGGGTACGTCACCGTGGGCATGCAGTTCATGGCTGATCTGAAGCTGGTCTGCGAAGACTGCGGGGGCAAGCGTTTTCAGGACCACGTCCTCGAAGTCACTTACCAAGGCAAAAACGTGCACGACATCCTCACGATGACCGTGGACGACGCCCTCCTCTTCTTTGCTCCCGAACCTGGGCGAAAGCCGCCAGCCACCATTCGACGCCTTTTGGCCAAACTCCAGCCCCTTCACGACGTGGGGCTCGGCTACGTCGCGCTCGGCCAAGGCTCCAACACGCTGAGTGGTGGCGAAGCGCAACGCATTAAACTGGCGGCGTTCCTCGCCCGTGGCGACCGACAAGGCCACACCCTGTTTGTGTTTGACGAACCCACAACGGGCCTGCACGTGCACGACGTCGCCAAACTGCTTGAGTCCTTCGACGCACTGTTGCAGCAAGGCCACTCTGTGGTGGTCATTGAACACCACTTGGACGTGCTGAAATGCGCAGATTACATCTTGGATTTGGGACCCGGTGGCGGAAAGCATGGAGGCACGCTTGTGCATGAAGGCACACCTGAGAGTTTGGCACAAAACATGCAATCTGTGACAGGAAAACACCTCGCCCCCAAACTGCAACAACCATGAACACCTCCTTGGCTTCTGCCCTGTGCTGTTTGGCCTTTGTGGCGGTCCTCTCTGGATGCCAAGCCCAGCAAGACGCCCCCACGTCGAATACGCCTGCCGACAGCTTGAAGGCCTCGAGCTGGTGCGGGGTCCTCAGCCCAGACGCCTACCGCGTTCTGCGCGAGCAAGGCACCGAGCCGCGGTTTTCAGGTGAGTTTTGGCTTCACGACGAAGACGGTGTGTACGTCTGCATGGGATGTGGCGCCCAACTCTTTGACTCCGGGGCCAAATTCAAAAGCAACAGCGGATGGCCCAGCTTCTACGAGCCCTCGGCCACCACAGGCGTGGAGGAGCGCATGGATTTGAGCCACGGCATGCGCCGCATGGAAGTCGTGTGCAATGCGTGTGGCGGGCACCTTGGCCACGTCTTTGAGGACGGTCCTCCGCCCACTGGATTGCGCTATTGCATCAACAGCGTCGCGCTGGACTTTGTCCCGAGGGACAGCATCGACACCAAGCTGGCACCTGTCAAACCGACGGAGTGAGCCACAAAAAAAGAGGTCCTGATGGGGACCTCTTTTTTGATGCCTGTTGGCTCCCTTCGTCTTAGCGGGGACGCTTGCAGACAAACGTCAAGCCTTCACTTTGAATGACTTCAGGTGCACCGACAGGATTGCCTTCGCTGTCCAATACCGCCTTGGTGCGGCCGTGGAGGTTGATGAGTCCTGAAATCTCGCCTTGTGAGGTGAGTTGCATGAGCAAAATGCGCTTCGAAGGACCCGCAGCCGCCTGACGCTTGTCAGGCGTGACAAACCACGCTCCGTCATTGGTGGCCAACTCGTTTCCTTGGTCGAACACGGCGAGGGCGTCCTCCATGATGAAGCCAGACACGGCATTCATGTAGTTGTCTTCCGCACCGATGGTCACCCATGAATCGTAGAGCAAGGTCTCGTCGAGCGTGGTGTCGTAACGCTGAATGTCTGCGGACAACGCCCCACCCTTGGGGTGCTGGTAGAAGGGCTTGGTGGAAGACACCTTCAAGGCTGCCGAAGCTTCGCCGTACACCGCATCGAGGATGTCGCCTTCGTTTTCCATCACGGCATACACGCGGTACGTGTCACCTGGAACCTTGCCCATGTTGTCGATGTAGTCCACTTCGAGACGGACAAATTGTGCCGAAGCTGAAGCGGTCGCTGCCAGCGCCAAGCCGAGTGTCAAGAGTTTGTTCATTGTCGTTGTTGTTTGGAGCAGTGCTCGCCCGAAGATACATCAGTGCGCGCGTTACTTCAAGATGCGGTCGTTGGATCGCGCCCCGCGGCCACTGCTCGGACGGCTTCGGAAGCCAGAGCGCGTGGGCAAGAAATACCCAAACGACAATTCATGTGAATGGGCACTCAGCATGTTGTCCCCCACCGTGATGTCGTAGTTGTAGGCCAAGGTGAATGCGTCGTAATTCAAACCTGCGCTCAACACAAAAGCGTCTTGAGGACGAAACCCCATGCCAAACCACGACGTGCCGTTCACAATGGCCCGGACATTGATGTCCAACTGCGGCGAAGTCACCTCGGTCATGCGCAACAATCCACTCGCTTGCACCGCAACCAAACGGCTCACGTTGTAGAGGTAGGATCCCATGAAGTGATAGTGGCGAATAAGGCGGTTTTGGTCGTCTTCCACACCTGCAAAATTCAATTTGTCTTGAATCAAGTTGAAGACCGCCATGCCGAAGTAATAGTCCTTTCCATACACCATCATCCCCGCATTGAAATCCACACCAAACGTAGACTCGATGGTTTCTGGCAGACTCTCGTCGTTTGTCTGATACACTTGGAGGTCGGTGCCGTCAAACACGAACTGGTTGCCCTTCATGCTCAACCCAAAGGACACCGCGTCCTGATTGTTGAGCAAAACGCTGTACGCACCGGTCAACTCCAGGCCTGACTGTGAAATGGCCCCACCCATGTCGTCGTTGTACAGGATGAGTCCTGCGCCAATCCCGTTGGGCAAGGAACGGTGACCGCTGATCAACATCGTGGTGGGTCCACCGCTGAATCCCGCCCACTGGTTCCGGTAAGTCGTTGAAAGCATGGTTCCGGGCTCCGTCCCTGCCACGGCAGGGTTGGCGAGGTAGGTGTTGGTCACAAACTGAGACCTGCGAAGCTGTTGCTGGGCCTGAGCGGTCCACGTCGTGGCCGCCAGGGCCACCCACAAGAGAAATGTCTTTTTCATGGTGCTCAGTACTTGATGGTTACGGTTCCACGGATGGGCAACGCCTCGGGGTACAATTCAATCGTGTAGTAATAGTCTGCCACAGGGAGACGCGCGCCGTTGAAGCGGCCGTCCCAACGCTCTTGCCCTCCTTCGGTTTCGAAGAGCTTTTGGCCCCAGCGGTTGAAGACCATCAACTTGGAATCGGGAAAGTCTTCCAGCCCCCCTACAACCCAGTCGTCGTTTTTGTTGTCGCCGTTGGGTGTGAGAGCATCCGCAATGAAAAGACACCCTTCG
The DNA here is from genome assembly GCA_002683345.1 of Flavobacteriales bacterium. Lineage (GTDB taxonomy): Bacteria > Bacteroidota > Bacteroidia > Flavobacteriales_D > Sanyastnellaceae > UBA11663. Next base: position 5,221 of record NYSX01000048.1, on the reverse strand, counting down.
ATGGCATCGACGGATTGCGATGCCGTCCGACGGCATCCCAACGCATCGGTCACCACGACGGTGTAGGTGTCCTCGGTCAATCCCACTGCCGTGGAGGTCGTCTGGGCAAATGGGTCGCTCCACTCAAACGTGAATGGCGCCTCTCCCCCATTGACACTCACTGTGGCCGTGCCGTCTGCCGCATTCCAACAGGTCACTGGCGACGTCAAGGTGTTGAGCTCCATGTCGGTCACAAAGTCGATGCCGATGTCGAAGGTCTCGGCGTAACTGCATCCGACCTGGTCTGTCACCAAGGCGGTGTAGGTCATCTCGCTCAAGTTGTTGAGGTTGGCCACATTGCCCGCGGTGTCAATGACCACCCAATCGTATTCTTGGTCACTGACCGTACCTCCAATAGGGAAGATGTCCGCCGAGCCGTTGCTCATCCCCGTGCATGTCGCGTTGGAGGGCGCAATCAAAAAGTCCAAAGGTGCCGGGGCTTCCACTTCGAAGAGCGCTGTCAATTGGCACCCGGAAGTGTCCGTGACGGTCGCCACATAGTCTCCGGCACAGAGGCCAATCGAATCAGCCGAAAAGCCACCGGTGGTCGTGTTGAAATAGCTCACGTCCAGGTCGCCAGAACCGCCGAGGGCCGTCAGCGCCACTTCTCCGTCGCAATCCAACCCGCACGAGGGGTTGGTGATGTCCCCAATATTGATCTCCAGGGCCGCAGGCTCGTCAATTTGGATGACGACGGTGTCTGACGAGCAGTTTAGTGAATCCAAGACGTAGACTTGGTAAATCGAAGGACCCAAATCCATCAACCCTTCTTCCGCGGGGACCGTCTCCGTGGAGTTGGTCAAGAACAGCGACCCAGAACCGCCTGACGCCTCCACCGCAATGAATCCGTCTGCATCGCCTGCACATACCACATCTCCGCTTTCGAACGCGACATCAAAAGGCTCCGGACAGTTCACATAGAGCGTGTCCTTCCGCGTGCAGCCGTTGGCATCGCTCACCGTAAACACAAACTCTCCATCTCCGTCAAAGCACACAAGGCCATCCCAAGCGTAGATGCCGTCGTTGAGCACTGGATTGAGGGTCGAACCTTGGGGGTCTTCCGCAACAGCGAGCAACGCCCCCGTGCCCCCAACCAAAGTTGAATCTGGCAACACAATCAAGGCGTCAGCTTCGCCAAAGCACGAGTTGTTGTCTGCGAGTTCAAAGGCGGCTTCGATGGGGTCGGGCGAGGTCACGGAGAACACCGTGGTGTCCAAACACCCGAATTCATTCTCCACGTAAACCTTGTAATCCCCTTCCAACAGACCGGGGAACAGGTTTGAGGCTGTTTCACTCATCAAAGTCGAATCGCTTTCGAAATTGTCCTCAGAAGTCCAAAGACTGTAGGTGGTGTTCTCCTCCGATTGGGAGAGTCCCAGAAACTCCATGGAGACGTCTGTGGTCAAACCTGCACATGCCGTCGTCAAACCCGACAAACTGGCCTCCTCTGTGGCATAACCCGCGCATGGATTCTCCACCGTGATGGCTCCACTTCCGTCTGCGTCCAGGAAAAAGATTTGGTTGTTGGATTGATCTCCTTCCACAAAGACTTGAAGGTTGACGTTCAGCGTCCAATCGCCACAGGTTGTGACCCTGGCAATGACCACTTTCAAATCGTCTCCTGCAATGGCATTGATCGGCGTTCCTGTCACAAAAGCCGAGCCGTCCTCGATTTGGGCATCACAGATTTCACTGCCATCGGACAAAGGGGGATCTGAAACAAAGCTGGGGAGACTGCCAGGAGCATCTCCGCTCAACATCCCAATGGTCCAAAAAGTATCGTACTCATACGTCTCGTATCCAGGCACTGTGTTCCACAGCAGAGGGATGTTGCCTGCATTCATCGTCATGAAGGCTTCATCTGGATTCCAGCAACCGCAGGGGGCACCAATGCCCATCGGACCGCCTTGCGGGTAAACATTGACGTCCGAAAAAATTGCACTCAACACGTCCGTGGGGTTCGTGAAGTTCACGTACACCAAGTAACTGACGTACCCGTCAAGCTCGCCATCGGGATCAAACGTGTCCTCAGGTGTGGGCGTGTTGGGACCGTAGAATGCCGTGTCCACCACGACCTCTACGCCAATGGCTTGGCCGAACGCCCCGATTTGCCCCATTCCCAGAAGGAATGCAAGGCCCCATACGTGGCGAAAACAGGACTGTATCTTCATGTTGTTCATCGAAAGAACCAGGATTCGGTGTTTCCTCCTTGGAGGGAGGGTAGATTTGGCCTGCAAATTAGCGGATTTGGACCACTCTTCAACCAGCCCAAACCTCGGACAAGCCGAGACGCCAGATGCACCGCCCTCTTTCCGGGTGTTGCACGAAGATGCGCACGTGTGCGCGGTAGTCAAAACCAACCGTTTGCTGGTCCATCGCACGGACATTGACTTCCATGAGCCACACAACTTGCGGGACCTCCTGAACAAAACCCGGGAACGCGACGCATGGTTGCAACCCGTTCACCGTTTGGACAAGCCGACGAGCGGCATCGTGTTGTTTGCCCCACCGGGGGATGCGTTGAATGCCCTGAAGCTCGAGTTTGTGCATCGACGCACGTCCAAGACCTACTATGCCGTGGTTCGTGGCTGGACAGAGGACGAAGGCTTGGTGGAAAAGCCCCTGCCCACTGCGCACAATCCTGCGCCGAAGGAAGCCCAAACCCACTACCGCACCCTTGCCCGCGTTGAACTCCCTCACCCGGTCGGGCCCTATGAAACCGCGCGGTACAGCGTGGTGGAGTGCCGGCCCTCGACAGGGCGTTTCCACCAGATTCGGCTTCATTTCCGGCACTTGCGGCACCCCATCGTGGGCGACTCGAGGTACGGCGACAAGAAGCACAACCGGTTTGTGGCCAGCCATGCCGGGGTTGATACGCTTTTGCTGCACGCCGGCCGACTTGCCGTGGGGCATCCTGGGGGCGACCGTACGTTGACCCTCACCGCAGCTGTGCCCGAGGGTTGGCAAGCCGTCTTGGACGACTGGCCTTGGGACGGAGATCTGTCGTCCGTGCCGCGGGTGGACGCTGTGGCGGGGTGACAGGGCGGCGCAGGGTTTGGCCTAATTTCGCAGGGACCCACGCAACGACATGGAGAACGCCACACCCTACACCCCCAAGCACAAAGTCCGAATCGTCACGGCAGCCAGCCTCTTTGACGGGCACGACGCGGCCATCAACATCATGCGCCGCATCATGCAACGGACGGGATGCGAAGTGATTCACCTCGGGCATGACCGCAGCGTCGACGAGGTGGTGACCACCGCCATTCAAGAAGACGCCCAGGCCATTGCCATGACCTCCTACCAAGGCGGACACATGGAGTACTTCAAGTACATGAAGGACTTGCTGGACGAGCGGGGCGCGGGACACATTCGGGTGTTTGGCGGCGGCGGGGGAACGATTTTGCCTGAGGAAATCGAAGAGCTTCACGCCTACGGCATCGCACGCATCTACCACCCGGACGACGGGCGCGCCATGGGGTTGCAGGGCATGATCAACGATTTGATTGAGAAGGCGGACTTCAACACGGTGCCCTCTTTGGACGACCTCGACGGCGCCATGGACAGGTTGGGCGAGCGCAACGTGCGCGACCTCGCACGATGCATCACCGCTGCGGAAAACAACGCCGAGGCGTTCGGCAAGGCCTTTGAACCGGTGCGCGCTTCCCTCCCCACTGTTCCCGTCCTCGGGATCACGGGCACAGGTGGTGCAGGAAAGTCTTCCATGGTGGACGAACTGGTGCGTCGCTTTTTGCTCGATTTCCCCGAGAAACGCATCGCCCTTGTGAGCGTCGATCCCTCCAAGCGAAAAACCGGAGGTGCCCTTCTCGGCGACCGCATCCGGATGAACGCCATCCACTCGGACCGCGTGTACATGCGTTCGCTTGCCACACGCCAATCCAACCTCGCGCTGTCGCGTCACGTCCAAGAGGCCCTCGACATTTTGAAGGCGGCCCAGTTTGATTTGATTGTGCTCGAAACGAGTGGCATCGGCCAAAGCGACACCGAAATCATGGACCACAGCGACGTGTCGCTGTACGTGATGACGCCCGAGTTTGGGGCCGCCACACAGCTCGAGAAAATCGACATGCTCGACTTCGCGGATGTGGTGGCGATCAACAAGTTTGACAAGCGGGGCGCGCAAGACGCGTTGCGCGACGTCCGCAAACAATTCAAGCGCAACCACGATCTGTGGGAAGCCCAAGACGACGAACTCCCCGTGGTGGGCACCATCGCGTCGCAGTTCAACGACCCTGGCACCAACGAACTGTACCGTCGCATGATGAATACGCTTGCGGAAAAGACAGGCGCCGATTTGACTTCGACGTTTGCCGCCGAGCAAGGCACCAGCGAAAAGGTCTTCATCATCCCCCCTGCCCGCACGCGCTACCTCAGCGAAATCGCAGAGACCAACCGTGCCTATGACCGGTGGGTGGACAAGCAAGCGGACCTTGCCGGACGCGTGCAAGCCGTGCAAACGGCCTCCACGGAAGTGGAAGGCCAAGCGTCCGACGCTTTGGATGCAGCCCGAAAGCAACTCGAGCTCGATTTGGACGCGAGGCTCTACGACTGGCTCAAGGCGTGGCCGGAGCTGCAAGCGCGCTATGCCGCCTCGGAATACGTCTTTCAAGTGCGCGGAAAGGACATTCGGATTCCCACGACGAGCAAGTCGCTCTCTCACCAAGACATCCCCAAGGTCGCCCTGCCCGCATTCAGCGGCTGGCGTGACCTCGCCAAATGGCACCTTCAGGAAAACCTGCCCGGATCCTTCCCCTACACCGCAGGCATCTACCCCTTCAAACGGGAAGGCGAAGACCCGACGCGAATGTTCGCGGGAGAAGGCGGCCCTGAGCGCACCAACAAGCGCTTCCACTACGTCTCGCTCGGCATGCCGGCCAAGCGCTTGTCCACGGCCTTCGATTCAGTCACGCTGTACGGCCGCGACCCCGACCTGCGCCCGGACATTTACGGCAAGGTGGGCAATTCCGGGGTGAGCATTTGCTGCCTCGACGACGCGAAGAAATTGTACAGCGGGTTTGACCTGTGTGCGCCCCAAACGAGCGTGTCCATGACCATCAACGGCCCTGCGCCGGTGATGTTGGGCTTTTTCCTGAATGCCGCCATCGACCAGCGCTGTGAAAAGCACATCCGCGAGCACGGGCTGGAGTCGGACGTCGAGAAG
>NYSX01000047.1 GCA_002683345.1 Flavobacteriales bacterium | reverse complement strand
TGCCCCAAAAAATGGGATGCCCTCCCACATCCAGCAAGAACAACTTGTCAAGCATCTTGAAGAGGTCGGAACTGGGCTGGTGGAGAACGGCGAACACCAGTTGGCCCGCGAAGGTCAATTCCTTCAGCAGGTCGAGGATCTGCTCGCTGTCCCGGCTTGAAAGTCCACTTGTGGGTTCATCGAGAAACAAGACCGGCGGGTTGCGCAACAATTCCAAGCCAATGTTGACGCGCTTTCGTTGACCGCCTGAGATGACTTTGTCCAGCACCGAACCCACACGCAGATTCTGAATGTCCCAAAGACCCAGTTGGGTGAGGACTTCGTCGATTCGAGCTTCTTGTTCTTCCGCAGAAAGTGCGCCCAGACTCAGTTGGGCATTGAATGCCAAATTCTCGCGGACGGTCAATTCGGAAATCAAAACGTCCTCTTGAGGCACATGTCCGATCAATCCGGCCACGGCATTGCGGCTGTCGTGAATGTCGACGCCGTTGATGGTGACCGATCCAAAAGATGGCTTGGTGCTCCCATTGAGGACGCCGAGCAAGGTGGACTTTCCAGAACCACTGCCGCCCATGATTCCCACCAACTGTCCCCCTTCGGCTTGAAGGTTGAATTGGTGAAGGGCCTGCTCGTGTGGAAAATTGAAGTAGTGGCTGACGTCCTCAGCACGGAGGACAAGACTGTCTTGTGCCGAGATCGATTTGTTGCGGTGGGCCACGAGCTCACTGTGAAACAGGGTGCCACCCATGCTGTCCCTGAACGTTCCTCCAGGGGCGAGCAAGGCCACGCGGCCGGCTCCAACATCCTGGTGGTTGACCCGCTGGATGCCTTCGTCGGCGGTCCGAAGCAGAAAGAGGTTGCCCTCTTCAAGGTGCAACCCAATCAATCTGCCGTTGAAGCGCTTGCCCAAAAAAGCCCCGCCCAATTCAAACAATTCCGGCACATTCAAGCGCGGCTGTGCGATGGACGCTTCGACCATGTTTCGCAACGCTTCAAGACGATCCTGTGGAATGGAGAAACTGTCAGACACGGTTTTGAGAAAGAGTCGCCCCGTTTCGCCGTCGGGCACTTCATTGAGGTACTCCAGCAGCCGCACCACTACCACGTGCTTTTCGTGCCACTCCAAGCCCTTGTTGATTTGGCTGCACGTGCGAAGGAGCTTGACGCTCAACTTGGCCAGCCGCTTGGCTTTCATCTCCTCTCCCTGTCCGGGCATGCGCTGGAATTGATCGACGAGTTCGTCGAAGCGGGCGAGACTGTCGTCTACAAGGGCTTTCGGGAGTTGATTCCGCATGTATCTCGCAGCATGCGCACGTCCAAGCGCAATGCCCTCTTTCCCGCGTCCGGCGGCAAACAGGGCAAACAATTGGATCAATGCTTCGAGAATGCTGGTGGTCATGACTTGCGTACTCTGGGCACTCTACGCAAGTCACAGCAAGAAGGTTTCCTCAGGGCACCCTTTCGTAGCACCCTTTTGTCGGGGCCAAGGTGTTTCTTGGTTCTCCCAACAAATCCACACTGACTTCCAGCGTTGAAAATTCAGGGGTTGAAGGGATGCCCGTCCATTGCGACGCCGTTCCCTCGATGCGGAAATCTACCAGTGCCGGGTTGACAAAGGGAGGCAACTCGTTGACCGTGGTTTGGGCGTCAATCATCCATGTTGGGAAGTTCTTCTCCTGGTGATGGATGGCAGAGGCTGTGAACAAAGGGTCGACATAGATTTCTGCGTCCCACAGGTCGAGGATGACTTCACTGAAATCCGTCAGGTTCGCATTGTTGCCGTAGGCAATGCAGTTGCGGAACTCTGAATCGGGGTGAAAGGGGCGCCACTGGATGCTGTTGTCCGCAGCCTCATACCAATCGTTCACGTAGAGCGTGGGGAACTGTCTCAACCCAGACCCTGTTGACGCGTAGTTGGCGAACGTGCTGAGGTGCATTTCAATCTTCCCTCCCAACGCGAAGTAGCCGCAGGCTTGTCCGCAGTTGGAAAACAAGTTGTTGAACCCTCGAATGTGTCCGGATTGCGAGAGCAATCCAATGGATTCGGCTTGGGTGATCACGCTGTTTCGGATGTCCAAGGCATAATCGGCACCGACGCCCACGCTGTCCACCCAAAGTCCAACTGTGGCCTGCGACAGCACGACATGCTCCATTTGGCACTCGACCGCGCGGTCGAGCCAAATCCCCCCGCGAAAGGCCGAGTAATTGACCAAACTTCCGGAGAGGGTGTCGGTCAGCTCAAAGGTGAGCCCCCATTGTCCAGGGGTGTCGATGTAGTCGTCGTCAAGCCGGTCTCCACTGAACGTGATGGGGTTGTCCAACAGTCCTTCAGCAAGCAAGGTCCCTCCCCTCACCCAAATTCCAGAACCATCGTGGCCGTGCACGCGCGCGCCTGGCTCCAAGGTGAGTGTGCAACCGGGGTCAATCACGATTTGTCCGTAGATGACGTGGGGCAGATCGGCGGTCCACACTTCATCACATGCGAGGGTGGTGAATTGGTTGGGCCCTCCATGAAACACTGCATTCTGCCCCCGTGCCATCAACTTGACCAATTGGTCGTTGCCGTTGGTGGAAAAGCGCAAGTCTTCAATGACCCAGAACGGGACGCTCCCAGCACCCTCGTCGGGATCGACGGTCACCTCGACGAAGACATACATGCTGTCTCCGGGTTGAAGCGGAACGTCACGAACAGGTTGTGAGGGGTTGGTCAACGGGGCGCCATTGACGTTGATGCGGTATTGGCTGACGACCCCTGATTCCAGTGAGATTTCGTCAATCAGCAAGATGCCGTCGTAATCGTTGTAGACTTTGAGTGGCAAGGTGATGCTGCCCACCGTGGTGAAGACCGTGTCAAAAAACAAGGTGTCCGTGGAAAGGCGCAGCGCATGATCTGGATTGGAGTCCCAAACTTCGCGTTGGCAACCATTCAAGGCCATTCCGGCCAGGCTGGCCAACAGCACCAACCACAACAAGTGGATGTTTTGGGGTCGAAACGCTGGGCTCATGGTGCAAAGATGTTCAACTTGCATCGATGATGGAACGAATGGATGAAGAGTTTCGTGCCCTTGTGCAAAAGGAGGACCCTGAGATGTATGCGGTCATTGCGAGGCACCCCGCCTTGCACTTGCCCTCACCCCGACCGCCCTTCGAGGCCCTTGTGCGCATCGTGGCAGGCCAGCAATTGAGTGTCAAAGCTGCGGCAACCGTGGTGTCGCGCGTTGAAGCGTCCTTGGATGGACACGTGACGCCCCAGCAGGTCTCGGCTGCGGGGCCGGACGTCCTTCGTCGTGCAGGACTCAGTGGCGCCAAAAGCCGGAGCGTCATGGCCATTGCCCAGTTTGCCGGCACCGATGCTGTCCATTTGGATCGCTTGCTCGAGTCGCCCTGGGAGGATGCGCGTGCCACTTTGCTCCAAATCAAAGGCATCGGACCGTGGAGTGTGGACATGTTCGCCATGTTTGGACTCGGGATGGCTGACGTGTTCGCGAGCGGTGACCTAGGCCTTCGGGTGGCCATGGAGACGCATTTGAACCTTGAACCAAAACAAAAACCCGCGGTCTATGACCAGCGGGCTTTGTCTTGGCGTCCTTATCGGACCCTCGCCTCTCTGCATCTTTGGCATTCTCTGAAGCCAGACGCAGAGCGCTTTGTGGATTGAATCAGCCGAGGTAGCCTTTCAAGATTCGGCTGCGGCTCGTGTGCTTCAAACGGCGAATGGCCTTCTCCTTAATCTGACGCACACGCTCACGCGTGAGGTCAAAACGCTCCCCAATCTCCTCGAGAGTCATGGGGTGTTCCCCATTCAATCCGAAGTACAAACGCACAACGTCCGCTTCACGCGGGGTCAATGTGCGGAGTGAACGCTCAATCTCTTTGCGGAGAGACTCCGTCATCAAATCGGTGTCCGGGCTCGGTGTGTCGCCGGTTTGCAGGACGTCGTACATGTTGCTCGAGCTCTCGTCGCCGTCCTTCAAGGGCGCATCCATGGAGACGTGACGCCCCGCATTCTTCATGCTCTGCTTCACTTCGTCCAACGTCATGTCCAACGTTTCGGCCAATTCCGCAGCGGTTGGAGGACGCTCAAATTCCTGCTCGAGACGGGCAAAGGCCTTGTTGATCTTGTTGATCGAGCCAATCTTGTTCAGGGGAAGGCGGACAATTCGACTTTGTTCCGCCAACGCTTGAAGGATGGATTGACGAATCCACCACACGGCGTAAGAGATGAACTTGAAACCACGTGTTTCGTCAAAACGCTGTGCGGCTTTGATCAAGCCAAGGTTGCCCTCGTTGATCAAGTCAGGCAAAGACAAACCTTGGTTTTGGTATTGCTTGGACACAGAGACCACGAAGCGGAGGTTGGCTTTGGTGAGCTTCTCCAACGCGTTTTGGTCCCCAGCCTTGATTTTCCGGGCGAGTTCCACCTCTTCCTCCGCGGTAATCAGGTCCACACGACCGATTTCCTGAAGGTACTTGTCCAGGGAAGCTGTTTCCCTGTTGGTGACTTGCTTGGTGATTTTTAGCTGCCTCATGGGTGCAATTCAAAAGGTTCAATACAAATTCAACGGAACAAACTCCAAAAAGGTTTACAACCTCCGGATTTTGTGATTATCCGTTGCTGTCAGGACGTGGTCCGCGGTCGCGACGTTGGCGGTCGCCACGGTCACGGCGGGGACGGTCTCCACGGTCTCCGCGTGGGGGACGCTCCACGTAGCCCTCAGGCTTGGGGAGAAGGACCTTGCGGCTGAGCTTGATCTTGCCCGTCTTGGGGTCGCGACCGACCACCTTGAACTTGACCATCTCTCCTTCCTTCAACACGTCTTCTACGTTCTCCACACGCTTCCAATCCAATTCGCTGACGTGCAACAAGCCGTCGATGCCAGGCAACACCTCCACAAAGGCGCCGTACGGCATGATGGTTTTCACCTTGCCTTCGTACTCTTCGCCGATTTCTACGGTTGGAGGGAATGCAATTTGCTTGATGCGAGTCAACGCGGCTTCGATGGCTGCCTTGTCTGACGCGGCGATCTCCACCATGCCCTTGCCGTCCACATCTTCGATGCTGATGGTGGTGTTGGTGTCTGCCCGAATCTCCTGGATGATCTTTCCGCCTGGGCCGATAATGGCACCAATGCTGTCGCCAGGAACTTCCAAGCCCACGATGCGTGGGGCGTGGTCTTTGTAGTCGTCGCGTGGCTCGGAAATTTCCGTGAGCATCGCCTTGCGAATGTGGTGACGGCCTTCGCGGGCCTGCTCCAGTGCTTCGCGCAATTGGTCAAAGCTCAAGCCTTTGATCTTGATGTCCATTTGGCAGGCCGTGATGCCTTCCGCAGTGCCGGTGACTTTGAAGTCCATGTCCCCCAAGTGGTCCTCGTCGCCAAGGATGTCAGAGAGAATGGCGTACTTGCCGGATTCCTGATCGGTGATGAGCCCCATGGCAATCCCTGAAACAGGCGCCTTGATGTTCACACCGCCATCCATCAACGCAAGCGTGCCTGCGCACACCGTGGCCATGGAGGAAGAACCGTTGGATTCCAAAATCTCACTCACCAAGCGAATGGTGTAAGGGCACTCTTCCACCGGGGGAAGGACGGGCTTCAACGCACGCAACGCGAGATTTCCGTGACCGACCTCACGACGGCTTGTGCCGCGCAAGGGACGTTCCTCCCCTGTGCTGAATGGGGGGAAGTTGTAGTGCAGCAAGAATTTCTCAGTCTTGCGAACCAAGGCGCCGTCAATGAGTTGTTCGTCGAGCTTCGTGCCCAACGTCAATGTGGTCAAACTTTGGGTCTCTCCACGTGTGAAGATGGAAGAACCGTGGCAACCTGGGAGGTAATCCACTTCCGTCCAAATGGGACGGATTTCTGTGGTCTTCCGTCCGTCGAGACGAAGGCCGTCGTTCAAAATCAGGTCACGTACTGCCTTCTTCTGGGCAGATTTGATGTAGTCGCTGGCCAACCCACCCTTCTCTTCTTTCTCCTCGTCGCTCATGGTGGCCATGAATGCCTCTTTCAATTCGGAGAAGCGGGTTTTGCGCTCTTCTTTCGTCGCGCCTGTCTTGCCTGCTTCGTAGAACTTGGGGTACATCTCGTCTTGGATGCGGCTGCGCAACGCGTCGTCGTGCGTTTCGTGGCTGTACTCACGCTTGTTGCCAAACGTGCCCACCTTCTTGGCCAACTCGTTCTGAGCTTCACACTGAGCCTTAATGGCCTCGTGCGCCTTCTCGATGGCGTCAACCATCTCCCCTTCGCTGACTTCTTGCATTTCGCCTTCAACCATGACAATGCTGTCAAGGGTTCCGGCGACCATGATGTCCATGTCGGCCTCTTCCAATTCAGAGCGGAGAGGGTTGATCACAAATTCTCCGTTCACACGTGCCACGCGGACCTCTGAGATGGGGCCGTCAAAGGGAACGTCAGAAACGGCAATGGCCGCACTTGCGGCAAAACCTGCCAAGCTGTCTGGCAACACTTCCGCGTCGGCGCTCATGAGTTGAATCATGACTTGCGTTCCGGCGTGGTAGTCCCCTGGGAACATGGGGCGCAAGGCGCGGTCGACCAAGCGCATGACCAACACTTCGGTGTCAGAGGGACGTGCTTCCCGTTTGAAGAAGCCGCCTGGGAAACGACCTGCTGCAGCATACTTCTCACGGTAGTCCACCGTCAAGGGGAGAAAGTCCACGTCCATCGGCTCATAGCTAGAGACGATGGTGGCGAGGAGCATGGTGTCGCCCGAACGGACGACGACAGAACCGTGTGCTTGCTTGGCGAGCTTGCCGGTTTCGATGGTGATCTCGCGCCCATTGCCGAGATCGATGGTTTGATTGTGAATGTTCATTTTGCCTCTTCTTCTACGTGTGTACGGGCCG
>NYSX01000046.1 GCA_002683345.1 Flavobacteriales bacterium | reverse complement strand
CCGGCCTCGATGACCTCCTCGATGTTGCCCTTCAAGTTGAAGGCCGCTTCGGGGTACTGGTCGAGTTCACCGTTCAAAATCATGTTGAAGCCCTTGATGGTGTCTTCGATGGGGACGAGGACGCCAGGGATGCCCGTGAACTGCTCGGCCACGTGGAAAGGCTGAGAAAGGAAACGGCTGATGCGACGTGCGCGGTTCACCGTTTGCTTGTCCTCTTCGCTCAATTCGTCCATGCCGAGGATGGCGATGATGTCCTGGAGCTCCTTGTAGCGCTGGAGGGTCTCCTTCACACGCTCTGCGGTATCGTAGTGCTCCTTGCCCACCACGTCGGGGGTCAAGATTCGGCTCGTGCTGTCGAGCGGGTCCACCGCGGGGTAAATGCCGAGTGAGGCAATCTTCCGTGAGAGCACCGTCGTCGCGTCCAAGTGGGCAAACGTCGTGGCAGGTGCAGGGTCCGTCAAGTCATCCGCAGGGACGTAAACCGCCTGCACTGACGTGATCGAACCGCGCTTCGTGGAGGTGATGCGCTCCTGCATCGCACCCATTTCCGTCGCGAGCGTAGGCTGGTAACCCACCGCCGAAGGCATACGACCAAGAAGTGCGGACACCTCTGAACCGGCCTGGGTGAAACGGAAGATGTTGTCGATGAAGAAGAGGATGTCACGGCCGCCGCTTTGCTCGTCTCCGTCGCGGAAGTACTCCGCCACCGTCAAACCAGACAAAGCCACACGTGCACGTGCACCTGGAGGCTCGTTCATTTGGCCAAACACCAACGTCGCCTGGCTCTTCTCAAGTTCTTTGTTGTCCACCTTGGTGAGGTCCCAGCCGCCAGCTTCCATGCTCTCGACGAAGGCTTCACCGTACTTGATGACGCCAGATTCAATCATCTCGCGCAACAAGTCGTTTCCTTCACGGGTGCGCTCACCCACACCGGCGAAGACCGAGATGCCCTCGTAGCCCTTCGCGATGTTGTTGATGAGCTCCATGATCAAGACCGTCTTGCCCACACCGGCGCCACCGAACAATCCAATCTTACCCCCCTTGGCGTAAGGCTCAATGAGGTCGATCACCTTGATGCCCGTGAACAACACGTCGGTCGAGGTGCTCAAGTCCTCAAACTTGGGAGGCGCTTGGTGGATGGAACGGCCTTCGCCAAAGGAACGACCCTGAATGCCGTCGATGGCTTGACCCACCACGTTGAACAGGCCGCCCTTGATGCCTTCGCCGGTGGGCATCGTGATGCCTGTGCCGGTGGCTTGGACTGCCATGCCGCGGCTCAAACCTTCCGTCGCCTCCATGGAGATGGCGCGAACGGTGTCTTCACCGATGTGCTTTTGGGTTTCGAGAATCAGGTTGCCTTCAGCGCGCTCGACCACGAGGGCGTCGAGGATCTTGGGGAGGGCAACTCCTTGGGGGAAGCGGATGTCAACGACTGGGCCGATGACTTGTGCAATGGTTCCTTGTGCGGACATTGGTGTGGTTTGCTTGTGAAATCGAAGGCAAAAATAGTTCGTTCGCCTCGAAATTCCGCACCTAACTTTGCACAGTGCGATTGCATCACCACGCATCTGAATTTCCAACCCCTTCTGAAGGCGCCCGACGGACGGTTTTGACCGTCGGTACGTTTGATGGGGTTCATGCTGGACATCGCGCTGTTCTCCAGCAATTGCGGGAGGTTGCGGCCAAATACGATGCCGAGACCACCCTGCTGAGCTTCCACCCCCACCCTCGGACGGTGCTCGACCCCGAACACCACGGGTTGGAACTTTTGAACACCCTGGACGAACGCCTCGCCTTGTTGGAAGACGCCGGACTCGACAATGTGGTCCTGCACCCCTTCACGTTGTCCCTAGCCCGGATGACCCCGTGGGAGTATGCCAAGAGCTTGATGGGCGATTGCATTCAACCCGTGGCTGTGGTGATCGGTGACGACCACCGTTTTGGGCGCAACCGGGCGGGCGACTTCTCCACGTTGCAAACGTTGGGAGAGGCCCTGGGCTTCCACGTGGAAGCCCTCGACGCGCACCGCGTGGAAGACGTGCGGGTCAGTTCCACCAAGGTCCGCCAGGCCCTCCGAGAAGGCAACGTCGCCGAGGCCAACACGTGGCTCGGCGTCCCCTACCCCACGACGGGGCGCGTCGTGCATGGCAACGCCATGGGGCGCGAGCTCGGCTTCCCCACGGCCAACCTCGAATTGTCCGACCCGTTGAAGCTGATGCCCGCTCAGGGCGTCTACGCCGTGTGGTGCCAAACCCCAGACCAACAATGGCATCCCGCCATGGCCAACGTCGGCACCCGCCCCACCTTTTACGAAGACGCCCGGCCGTCCCTTGAGGTGCACCTCATCGGCACCGAAGGCGACTGGTACGGCACCGACCTCCACCTGCGGTGGATGCACTGGATGCGCAGCGAGGTGAAGTTTGCCTCGAGGGACGACCTGCAGTCGGCCCTGCAGGCCGACCGCGAGCGGGCCCTGTCCCTCCTCGCCGGCACAAGCCCCCATGGCCCGAATCCCCACGAATCAAGCAGCGCGGTTTGAACGTTTCGACCGAACTTTGAGAAACCATGATTCCCGCCTCTCAAGCCCCAACCATGTTCAAGCGAGTTGCGGCATTCGTGCTGCTTTCTTGGGCTCTTCATGGACTGTCTTGGGGCCAAGCGCGACGCGAGGTGATTGTGGACTTGCCCGAGGATGTCGTCTGGTTTGACCATCTGGATGAGGCACTGCAAGCCCAAGATTCTGGCGTGGTGGTATTGGCCTTGGACCTCAGCCGCCAACGGCTTCGCGACCTGCCCACGGAGCTGAAACGGCTTGAAGATTTGAGGTATTTGTTGGTCAACCGCAACCGACTGGACCATTTCCCCGATTGGCTTACAGACATGACTGACCTTAAGGCGGTGGTGGCGGACCACAACCGGTTCAGGAATTTTCCAGCGGTCCTGCTGCGCATGCCGCACTTGACGCAAATCAGCATGGGGGACAACGAACTCCAAGGCATTCCCCTGGACATCGACCTCATTTCGGACTTGGAAGTGCTCAGCCTTTGGAGCAACCTCCTGGCTTCCTTTCCTGCGTCTCTGGGCAACCTCACACAACTCCAAATCCTCGACCTCCTTCACAACGAAATGACCGTGGAGGAGCAAGACATGCTCACCGCTTTGTTGCCCGAGGTGCAATTGAACTTCTCTGAGCCGTGTGATTGTGCTTTCGACGCCGGATTTCAAACGTACCCCTCTGAATGAGTGAAGTTTTGACAACGCCGTTCCGCCGGGTCGTTGTGACCGGGGTCGAGTGCTCCGGCAAAACCACCCTTTCCAAGCAATTGGCTGCCCACTTGGGTTGGGCTTGGGTGCCCGAGCACGCGCGGACCCACAACGATGTGCTCTCGGGGAACGTTTCCGAATCCACCTTTGACGCGCTTCACGAATCCCAAACCGACGCCGCCGCCCAAGCCCAGGCGACGCACCCTGGGGTGATTTGCGACACGGGAGACTTGGTGTTGAGGTTGTGGTCAGAAGCGGTACTCGACTTCAGTTGGCACCCCTTGATGCCGCCCAATCCGCGGGTGGATTTGCACATTCTGTGTCCTGTGCTTGAAACGTGGGAGGAAGATCCGCTTCGGACCTTGCCCCAACTTGAAGATCGCCTTGCCCTTGAGACGAAGTACCGCGCCCACCTCAAGCACCGGCCCCACATCGTGGCAGAGGGAAGCACCCCTGAGGCACGATTGCAACACGTCTTGAGTCAGTGGCCATGGTGAGGGCGGCAGAAGTCCTGGGCGTCCTCCTGAACGTCGCCTACACGTGGCTCTACTTGAATGGGACCTTGCCCCTCGCCTACCTCTTTGCGGCCCTGGGTGCAGTCGGCATGGGGTGGGCATGCTGGCGCAGAAACCTGCAAGCCGAGACGCTGCTGCACCTCTTTTACTTGGCCATGGCGGGATACGGGGCGTGGTTGTTTGGCACTTCGGAGTGGGTCGTTGAGACCCACGGTTGGGCACCGCACCTGCTCTCTTTGGCGACCGGTGCTGGGGCGTGGTGGCTCGCAGTCCCTTGGCTGACCCGCCGCGGAAGCAGCATGCCTCAACTCGACGCCTTCACCACGGTGTTCAGCGTTGTGGGCACGTGGTGGATGATTCAAGGCGATCCCACCAACTGGCTGTACTGGATGGTGATTGACGTCGTGAGCATCTACCTCTATGCGAAAAGAGGAATGCCTTGGGGGGCGCTCCTCTTTGCACTCTACACGCTGCTCGCGGTAGATGGGTGGTTCGAAGAAATCTCCTGGTTTACGGTTACCGGATGATGAACTTCACCGGGATGGTGTACTGAACCGACACCGACTTTCCGCGCTGTTGGCCAGGCTCAAATGATGGCAGGCTCTCCACCACGCGCACCGCTTCTTTGTCCAAACGCGGGTCGACCTCACGAAGCACCTTCACGTCGCGCACCTTTCCGTTTTTGCCCACCACGAAGTAGACAAATACCGTGCCCTGGATGCCTGCATCCTTGGCGATGGGCGGGTACTTGGTGTTGCTGCTGACGTACTTGATGATCTCCATTTGGGTGCACTGGTGGCGCTCGTCACCACGCATTCCCAAACATGGTCCAAACGCCGGCATGTTCTCCACGATCATGAAAGGGGTGTCCTCTTCAAAATCCTCCTCGTCCTCGATGATCTCGATTTCGGTGTCTTCGTCGAGTTCGATGTCCTCGATTTCCAACTCTTCCTCGATTTCCTCTTCGTCGTCCACAATTTCAATTACGGTCGTCTGCTGGGGTGGCGGCGGCGGTGGCGGTGGGGTGACCACGTTCACGGGAATCTCCTCGTCCTCGAGCAGGTCGGCCTCAAAGTCAATGGCACGGGTGATGGCCACATCGTAAGAAGTCCACGCCAGGGCGGACAAAATCAAGGAGAGAGAAGCCACAAATCCGAGGGCCCTCCATGTGGAGCGCTTGTTCTCGAGGTCGGCTTGAGGGGTCTTTCTGCGAAGCATGAGACGGGGTTTGAGGGGGTGAAATTAATCAATCGCTTGCGATTCTGCCCGGTCGTTGACCAAAGATGCCGAAGAAGACGCCCAAGGAACTCATCGCGCCCACGACATCGGCCACGACATCCATCCAATCAAACGTTCGTCCGGACATCCACGCTCCTTGCAGAGCTTCAAGGACCATGCCGAAAACGAGCGCACCCCCCACCAAGACTTGTTCCAGCCTCCACCCCTCTTGGAGGCGACGTTGTTTGGCCAGGGCAATGGCCCACGTCAGGGCACATCCAGAAAAGGCAATCGTGTGCAGCACCTTGTCCATGTGCCATGCCGCCCACCAAGTGTCGGCGTCCAAATCAGAACCCGGGAGCATGTGCATGCCCACCAAAACAGCTGTGGTGCATGCTGGCACTACCCACACGCGGGAGCCCGCACTTTGGGGAGCGCCAGTCGACATGAAAACGCGTGGGGTTTAGCCGATGTGGGCCTTGTAGCCCTCGGCATCAAGCAAAGCCGCAACGTCATCCGCGTTGCTCACCTTGACCTTGATCAACCATCCCTCACCGTAGGGGTCGTCGTTCACGAGTGACGGGTCGTCCTCCACCGTCTCGTTGAACTCGACCACTTCACCGGCGACGGGCATGAACAAGTCGCTCACCGTCTTCACCGCTTCCACCGTGCCAAACACCTCGTCGGCCGCCAACATCTCGTCCACGGTTTCGACCTCGACAAACACAATGTCACCCAATTCGCCTTGGGCAAAATCCGTGATGCCAATCACGGCCACATCACCTTCGAGGCGCACCCACTCGTGCTCCTTGGTGTACTTCAGGTTTTCTGGAATGTTCATGCGACGAAGGTACACCTCCGCCCTCCAATTTGTTCACCCATGCAGGGCCCAAATCACTGGGTCAAATTGAAGCGCAACGCGATGCCCGAACTGATGTTGGTCGTCGCAAACGACGTCGACACTTTGGGCTTGTTGATCTGCTGGTCGTAGAAGGCCCGCAGGGTCATTTTGTCGCTGACTTCGAGGTCGCCGCTGAGCTTGATGGACACCAACCGCTGACCTGCAGTCACCTGGTTTTGCTGCTCAACCATCTTGCGAATCACCGTGCTGTTTTCGCGGATGTTGATGTCACACCGCACCAAGAAATCCGTCTTCTTCAGCATCTTGATGGGCAGCTTGCCGTACGTCTTCAAGAACGGGTTGGGCACATCGTCAAACTTGTAGCCGACCCCAATCACGATCCCCTTGGTCTTGGTCTCTGTGATCTGGTAGTTGGAAAGGCCGAGGTTGATGTTGCGGTCGCGGGTGATTTCCACGCGAATCTGCGGTTCGTTGTCGTTCGCCGTCTTGATGCTCATGTCCACCCCGACGAGTGGTGACAGCTGCTCGGAAATCGTCACCGTGTTGAACTGGCGTTGGCTGATGTAGTCTTGGTACTCCCCTTGGTCCGTCGCAGTGGGGCGCCCCTGCTCATCGCCCTCGTAACCGAGGTTGGTGGTGTACGCAGACGACATCGTGCTGCGGTAGGTGTGGTTGAGGTTGAAACGCTTGAACGTCTTCTTCAGCGTCGGATTCTTCGACAAGCCGTCGTAGCTCACGCGCCAGTTGGGGCGCACAGGCGCCTGGAACACATCGAGCGGCACGTCCTGCGCCTCGAGGCCAAGGTAGGCCGCCATGAAGGCGGGCACCACCACGTTTTGGCTGATGGGGCCAAACCCTGGCGCATACCCAATTTCATTGAGCTCGTCGTTGTAGTTCAACTCGTTTTGGCGCTCCGAGATGAATCGGCGGCTCGCCAAGAAATTCTGCCACACGGGGTTGGTGTATGTGCTGTCGTCGTCCACAAACGCGGTGGGCCACGTCAACACGGTGGCCGTGAAGTTCCCCGTCTCGTTGGCGGACTCGTTGACGTAGTCCTGCAGGTCGTCGTCGTAGCGGAAGAAGCTTTGGTAGTTGCGCGAAATGTTCCGGTTGGCCGTCAGCTCGATTTTGAAGTCGCGGATCGGCTCGAGGTTGGCGCGCACATTGAAGTTCTCGCTGTACGATTCCGTGTATTGGTTGTTCAAGTTCGCCTGCTGCACAAGCCATCCGTTCGAGGCGGCTTCCTGCGCAAACGTGCCCGCCCCAAATCCGTTGCCGTAGAGGTCGGTGTTTTGGTGTCCCAACAAGAATGGCAATCCCGGTGCTGTGAAGTCACGGTCAAACCCGGCGAACGACGCCTGCTGCGCATACCCCGGAAGCATGGTGCCTTCGTTGCGCGCATACGTGCCACTCACCGTGTGGAGGCCCATCGCAAAGCGCAACACGTGCTCCACAATGTTCAACTCCTTCTTCTCCTTCTCCTCCTCGTCGATGATGTTGCCAAAGCCGTCGCGCTTCTCGTTGCTCACCTCGCGGTTGGAGGGACGCGGACGGCGCTTGTTGTTGATCTCCTTCAAGAAGGGCACCTTGTTGTAGAAGTTCTTGAAGTTGGCCTGCGTGTTGAGGCTGAGGTTGCGGCTGTTCTGGATGGTGTTTCCGAGGGTGTCCTGGGCAAACGGCGCACGGTCCCAGCGGAACGAACTCTGGTAGCGCGTGTCTGCACTCAACCAATCCGTCAACGGGAACTTGTCCAACGGCAACTTGTAGGTCCCGTTCACCTGGTGGTTGTAGGTCGTGACTTCGCCGCCTTCGACCAAGCTGTTTTGGATTTCCTCGCGGTACGCGTTGTACCCATCGGGGTCCTCCACTTCAGAAGGAATCAACCCAGGATTTTCCAAAATCAACGCCTGCGCCGAGCCTTGGTAGTCCAACTTCAGCGCCTGGGTGAGGTCGTACTTCACCGTGTAGTTGCGGTTCCACGTCCACGTCTTCACCACCTGCGGGGTGATGATGGGTTCGAAGTCGGTCAGCGGGTTCAAGACCGACATGTTGTCCCGAACGGTGCTCACCTCGTACATCCGCTGCATCTGATTCGACACGGACACCTGCTTCGGCAACAGGTAGAAGTTCACGTCACGGATGAGCTTGAGGTAGTCGGAGTTGCGCAAGAATCCAATCTTGGAGAACGGCTCACGCTTCTTGGGCTTGGGCGACCACGCGTAATTCAACGCCCCGCGGTGCTCGACGTTCCGGAAATTGTCGGTGTAGATGTCCTGACGGTACTGCTCGTTGTAGCTGTAGTTGGCCGAGAAGTTCGCGGGATTGACAATGGAAAGCAGGCCCTTGCTGCTGTTGCCACTTCCTCCCCCACGGCTGCTTCCGCCACGTGGGTTGTTGGCGCCGTATCGCTCCCGCTCCTCTGTCAGCTTGTCCCCTTTGGAATCGTTGCTCTTTCGGCTGTTGCGGTCCTTGCTGCCTCCCCCTTTGCCAAACTGCGGGGCAATCTTGACGTTGGAGAAGTTGATGCTTCGCACCTCGTTGATGCTCCGCGCGCTTTGCTGACGAGAGTCAATGGCGTCGAGGTCGTCTTGGTCGGTGATTTGGTCTGCAATTGCGGCCAAATCGGTCATCTCCACGTCCGGCGACAGGGGATCGAATTGCGGGGTGCTTGTTTGGTTGCTGTACCCCACGTACATCGGCAAGGTGACACCCAACTTCTCAGGCAACAACTTGCCCAACTGGATGGTGCCGTTCGCATCCAACCCTTGGATGGTCTCGCGCTGGCGCTCCTGCACCCGCTGCTCCAAACCACCCCACCCCGGCACCGACATGTTGGCTGCCACACTCACATTCGCCAAGTCGGCCAACGTGGCGTTCGCCTGAGCCACAGCCGCCCAGCCGCCTTCTTCGTTGAAGCCCGACAACCGGAGCTCGTTGACCCACAGTTCCGCACACTTGGGCTGGCCGTCGTCGGAAGACCACAAGGGCTGTTCCAAATCTTTGTCCGGGTTGCGGATGCCCACCATGACCGTCACCACGTTGCTCAACGTGGGATTTCCTTTGACCGAAAGTCTTCGCTTACCCCCGGCGTCCACCACGGAGTACACCCCTGTGGCCGACACTTCGCCGTCCACGTAGCGGTTCTGCAGTTTTTGCAAGCTGAGCAAACGCAGCGAGTCCAAGCTGATGTCGATGTTGTTCTCGAGCGGCCAGATGTCGTACTCGTCCAACGCCGCAACGTCGATGGGCGTCGGCTTCAGCGGGATCTCGTATTCGTAGTAGTTCTGGTCGTAGTCGCTGCCCAAACGGACGAACACGTTCACGTCTCCCTCATTCAGGATTTCATCCTGTCGTCCCGCCTCGACGTGCACAAACATCTTCAGACGTTCATACATCCGCATGTCGAAGTTGATGTTGCGGTACGCCGCACGCGCATCGCCGTCTTCCAACCCGCACACGTCCAACGCCAAGGACTGCTCGTTCAAGCGACGCTGGTTGAGGTTGGAGGGGTCAATTTCTTGGTTGATGCCCGGAGGAATCACGTACGGCACGGGTTGACGCACCCCATTCTCTTCCAAGTTCACCGCCGACAGCGCGAATTGGGTTCCCGTGGGGTCGTCCACTTCCAATTCCTGCAAGCCCGCAAGGCTTTGCTCGTAGCGGCGCCACTCCCCTCGCACGAGTTCGATGCGGCCAAAACGCAACGTCACCGGCTCGCTCCATCCCTGCATGAACATGCGCATGAATCGAATGGACCGGAAGTCGCTGATGCCGTTGTACGCTTGCTGGTACTCTCGGACAGGAATCTTGAATTGGTACCACTTGATGGGGCGCTGTTCTCCGGCACCGTTGGTTTTGGACACCGTTTCAAGCACATCCGCCAAGTACCCCTTGCCCACGTTCTCAGGAGCCAAGTCAGACAGCGTCAGCGGAATCTCGTATTGGTAATACGACTCGATGGTGCCCAAGGTCAAATCCTCGTTGATGTCCTCCGTGTTGGGGATGGTCGTCGAGGTGATGGGGTACCCGTAGGGCTGCTGCGTGTTGGAGTTGCCCTCGTAACGGCTGAAGAACTGGTAGCGTTCCAAAATGTCCTCCCCGTTTTGCTGAGCCACAGGATCCCGGAAGTAGCGGAAATCGTCGGCGGAAGGGTCGTTTTGGTATTGGGCCAACGCATCGGGGTTCAGGTCGGCCTCCAAGCCGTCCAACCACGAAGCGAAGAAAGTGCGCTCGTTTTCGGAGTTCAAGCCGTCGAGCCCCACGTCCTGCAGGCTGTAGTCGTTGGTGCTGTTGTCAAAGGCGTTGACCACATTGAACGTGGTCGGGTCGGGGTACACCCCCCACGCGCTGGTGTCGGTCTCGAGTTCGGTGTTGTTCGCCGAGGGCAGTCCGTTCTCAAATTCGAGTTGGCTGTCGTTCAAGATGTCCTCGCTGACATTGCCCAAGTTGATGTAGAGCTTTCCTCCGCTCTCGTTCTCCGAATCCTCGTTGAAGGGGTCCATCACCCAAAACTGGATGTACTCGATGTTCGCCGCTTCAAAGTCAGTCGTGGTCAAGGCCCGTTGAATGCCCGCCCAGCGTTGGTCCGGGTTCTTCAAGGTGCCGTCAGGCTCCAATCCAGAAGAGTGATCTGAGCCCTCAAAGGGTTCGTAGTTGTAGGGGCCACGCTCGGTCGGACGGTACGTCATGTCCAACGTCGGCAGGTTGGTCGGCATCCCTGCCGTGGCGCTGTTGCTGTAGTCGCCCTTCTCGTAGAGCTCGCGCAACAGGATTTGACGCATGCGGTGGTCTTGACGGATTTCCGCGTCCACCTGACCGTCCTGCAGCGCACTTCCGTTCATGAGTGACGGATCGATGGTGTACCAACTCAAGCCCGCACGGTTGTAGTTCGAGGCCAGGTTGTCCTCGAGATACGCCTCGGGGAACTTGTCGTTTTGCCAACGCGGCGTCGAAGCCAAGAACCAGCGGTTGACCGCCCGCAAATCAATGGTGCTCTGAGACCCCTCGAAATCGTCGATGTACGCCGTGCCTTCGTCCCCCACTGCGCGGCTGTGCCCTGGAATCAGATACGCCCCTTCCGCGCTGATGTCAAACGTCGACTTGGCGGTCGTGCTGTAGAACGGCAGGCGATCCATGAGTTCTGTGAGCAAACGGCTTTCCGTTTGCCACGAGAAGTCCGCCCCCACAACGGTGTTGTTCACCGGCTCGTCGCCCATGTTCACCTTCCGCGTCAACGGGCGCTCCCGCATGTTCAAGAAGGTGGTTCCGATGTTGAAGTTGTCGCTGGCCACGTAATCGAAACGCGTGCCCAAAAGGGTCTTCGTTTGGATGTTGAACAGCGAGTTGGATTCCAGGGACACCTTGATGGTTTGGCCCGATTCAAGCAAGCCGTCGTTGATGATGCGAACGCGGCCCAAGTTGTAGTCGACCGTGTAGTCTCTGTTCTCCACGAGCCTCACGCCCCCTGCAGTGACGGTCACAGAACCCTCGGGCACGTTGAGCGCATTGAGCTGGATCTCTGAGGAGCTCTGGGACTGGAACCGGCCCTTGATGCGGAAACGGTTCAGAGATGGAATTTGCTGGGCGGCCGTCTTGGTGCTGTCGTACAGCGGCTGGAACACCAAGGTTTGGACCAAGGCGTCGCGGATGGCGTCTTGGTCTGCAGCGGGGATGTCTGAGTTGTCGACATACTCCCCAATCTTGTTCGCCAAATTCGAACCAAACGGCTCCACCGACGGCAGGAAGATGCGGCCGTTTTGGCTGTTGATCGTGCCCCCATTGACCGCCGCGTTGTCGACGTAGTCAAACACGCCGTCTTGATTGGGCATGCCGTTGATGTCAATCCGGTCCATCCCGAGCACCTGAATCAACAGCTGACCGTCGAGCGGCTCGCGGGGGATGTAGTTCAAGTCCACCCCGGAGTTGGGGTCGTTGTACCAAATGTCAAGACGGAAATCCTCGTTGCTCACCCCAAAGGCGCCCATCGAGTACACGTTCTTCATCATCGTACGCCAAAGCGGCGCTTGGTCTCCGTTGTCCAATTCCACCTGGGTCACGGACGACTTGAGCATCTTCAGAATCAAGGCGCCTGGCGCCGCGTATCCGTCTTGGGACAGCGTACCTACTTGGTACGTCTCGCCGTTGAGCGTGTACTCGTACGACACCGCCAAAACCTCGGCGTTGTTCAAGGCCTGACGCAACGAAATGAACCCAAGGCGGCTGTTGTAGGTGAATTCCGACGGGCTCAATTTCCGCGCATTGCCGACGCGCTCGTAGTGAATCCCTTGGCGCAGGTCGCCTCCCAACGCGGTGGAAATGGCCTGGTTGGCACCTGTGTAGCTCATCACGCCCTCGTCGAGGGTCATGCTTCGGAAGAGGTCGTTGTTGTAGTTGTTCGGCGCGCGGTCGGGTGTGGGCTCTGTGGCAGGCTCAAGCACTGCGCCGCCTAAGATGCTGGTGTTGTCAATCAAATTGCCCAACGGCAGGTTGGTCGACACGTAATCCGGGTGCTCCCCGAGGTCGGTGAAGGCCACGATGTTCCGCACGTCCTGGGTGTTGGCCTGCGTGTTGACGACATACACCTCGATCCGGTTGATCATCGCCCCCGAATTCGGGACCGGCAATGACCTCATGGCTTCGTCGTACTTGTCCACGAAGTACTGCGACAGGAAATAGTGTCGGTTGGCTTCGTAGTCGTCGGCGCGGATGTCGAACTCTTGAGTTTGGGCACCCCCCTCCACTTCAATCTCGCTGCGCTCTCCCTTTTGCTGGCTGAAGACGGTGGTGTTGTACAAACGCCCCCATTGGGTTTCCAGCTTCAAACCAAACAAACTCTGCGAGCCCGCAATCAAACTGCTGTTGAGCGGCATGTTGATGTTGCCCGCCTCAATGTTCTTCAGGATGTCGTCCTCCTCGCCCTGGAAACCAATGTTCATTTGGTTCTCAAAGTCGAACAGTGCCTGCGTGTTAAACTGCGTTCCAAGCTCAATCTTGTCTCCAATCTTTCCGCCAAGGTTCAATTGAATCCGCTGGTCAAAATCCACGGACCCCGCACGCCGTTGACGTTCCGGAATGCGCGGGTTCTCCGTGTTGTTCCACGTGTAACCCAGGGTGATTTCCGCGGTTCCTTGCGGCTTGATCTCGATCTCGTTGCTGCCGAAAATCATCTCGAACAGCTCGCTGTCGATCTCCAGCTTCGGCGCAAAGGCACGGTCGGCCTCATCTTCTTCTTCCTGAAGCTCGTTCCAAAACTCCGTCAGGTTGCCCTCGATGTTGTAGTTCAGGTACTCGTCCAAGGTGAACAAGCTCGACGGACGGAACTCCAAGGTGTCGCCGATGGTTTGCTGGACCTCGTACATCCCGGTGAGGGGGTTGTACACCACACCGTAATTGAAGTTGCTCGGCCATTGCAAAGACACCCCTCCCGGGAATTCAGTCGGATTGAACATGTCCCCGTTGTCGTGGGGGAAGGGCAAATTGAACGTGGTGTCGGATTGCGTTTGGGCGTGCAGCGTGGTCACGATGGCACAGGCCATCCAGGCCAAGCCAAGGCTCCAAAATCTCCTCCATTGCGGCCCATCGGCCTGTGGTGAGGGGGTCATGCGTGCTCCGTGTTCAATCGTCGGTGTCGGTCAAAGTTCGCGCAAAGCAGCTTTAATCAGGCTTTCCAACGAGGCTGAATTTCCTTGAGTTTCCAAGAGTTGATCCAGCACCTTGTTGCATTTCGCCTTGTCAAAGCCAAGCGACGTCAGAGCCCCTAACGCATCCGCCTTGATTGTATTGTGCGCAGCCGAAATGGATGTGGCAGAGGTGGCCGCACCGCCAGAGACAGCGCCCACTTTGTCTTGCAAATCGACAATGATGCGTTGGGCTGTTTTGGCCCCAATCCCCTTCACACGCTTCATGGCATCGACGTCTCCCGACGAAATGGCCATCGCCGCGGTGTCGGGATCCATGGCACTCAAGATGAGACGGGCCGTATTCGCGCCCACCCCATTCACGCCGAGCAACAGCAGGAACAGAGCCCGCTCGGACTCGGTCGCGAAGCCATACAGCAACTGCGCGTCTTCCCGCACCACCATGTGGGTGTGAATCTTGACGAGTTCGTCGTCGCCGATTTGGTCAAAGGTGGTGAGGCTGATGGCCACGTAGTAGCCCACGCCGCCACACTCGACCACCACATGGGTCGGATGCTTTTCGACGAGGCGGCCGTGCAAATGATGAATCACAGGTGGGCGTCTTTGATTTGGGCATCGACCACCGCAAGGCGAACCATGTCCAAAATTTCCTTGGCACTCGACCCCATTTGCAGGATGTGCACGCTCTTGCGCATGCCAAGCAACACGGGACCTTGGGCGTCCATGCCGGCCATCTCCTGCAACAACTTGTAGCTGATGTTGCCGGCCGAGAGGTTGGGGAAAATGAGGGTGTTGACCTGCCGCTTGTGCAAGGCACTGAACGGGAAGCTCTCTCCGAGTTTCTCTTGGTTCATCGCGAAGTTGGCCTGAATCTCCCCGTCCACAATCAACTCGGGATGGTGAACGTGGAGGTAGCGCGCAGCTTCGGCCATTTTCTCGGCGTCGTGGCCTTTGGAGCTGCCAAAGTTGGAGTAGCTCAGCAAGGCGATGCGCGGCACAATGCGCAGATTGCGAACGGCCTCTGCGGTCAGCAACGTGATGTTGACGATGTCTTCGGCTGTGGGATTCGTGTTGACGGTCGTGTCGGCGAAGAACATCGGACCGTTCTTGGTTTGGAGGATGTACATCCCCGCCACCTTGTTGACCCCTTGGGCTTTGCCAATGGCGTGCAGCGCAGGACGAATCACGTTGGGGTAGTTCCGGGTCAAGCCCGACACCAAAGCGTCTGCCTCCCCCTGGTCCACCAACATGGACCCGAAGTAGTTCCGCTGGCGCATGTACCGCTCGGCTTCGAGGGCTGTCAAACCGTGGCGCTTGCGGTGCTCAAACAACACTTCCCCGAACGCCTTGCGACGCTCCTCTTGGTCCTCCCCGCGCGGGTCAAGGATGGTGGCGCCTTCGAGTTCGAGGTTGTTTTCTTCAATGAGGGCCTCGATGCGGCTCTGGCGTCCGAGCAAAATGGGGTGGGCAATGCCTTCGTCCATCGCCATCTCTGCGGCCTTCAACACTTTGTAGTGCTCGGCCTCGGCGAACACCACGCGCTTCGGGGCACGCGCAGCTCGGGTGGCGATGTTGCGCGAGAACGTGCTGTCGTTGCCCAAGCGCATCTCGAGGTGGCGCTTGTAGTGGTCCCAATCCGTGATGGGCGCTTGCGCAATGCCTGAGTCCATGGCAGCCTTGGCCACGGCAGGCGCCACGGCAGAAATCAAACGCGGGTCGACCGGCTTGGGGATGATGAGGTCCCGACCAAAGGTCAGCGCCCCCTCTCCGTAGGCCTCACTCACTTCGTCCGGAACGTTCTCTTCCGCCAACGACGCGATGGCGCGCACGGCGGCGAGCTTCATGGCGTCGTTGATGCCGGTGGCACGCACGTCCAAGGCTCCGCGGAAGATGTACGGGAAACCCAGCACATTGTTCACCTGGTTGGGATGGTCGCTGCGGCCTGTGGCCATGATGACATCCTCGCGTGAAGCCATGGCTTCGTCGTATCCGATTTCTGGGTCTGGATTGGCCAAGGCAAAGACGATGGGGTTGGCCGCCATGGCCTGGACCATGGGCGCATCAACAAGACCGCCTTTGCTCAAGCCCAAAAACACGTCCGCCCCCTTCATGGCCTCCGCCAAGTCGGCGAACTGCACGTCCGTGGCGTACTTCTGCTTGCTGGCATCCAAACCTTCGCGTCCGGAGTGGATGTGGCCGCGGCTGTCAAACACCGCCGCATTCGCCCGCTTCATGCCGAGCTGCTCGTAAATGTCGAGGCACGACATGGCCGCGGCTCCTGCACCACTCACAACGACGCGGATGTCTTCAATCTTCTTGTCTGCCAGCTTGAGGGCATTGATCAAGGCCGCCGCACTGATGATCGCGGTGCCGTGCTGATCGTCGTGCATCAAGGGGATGTCGAGCTCCTCCTTCAAACGGCGCTCGATCTCAAACGCCTCAGGAGCCTTGATGTCTTCCAGGTTGATGCCGCCAAACGTGGGTGCGATCGCCTTGACCGTGGCCACAAATTGGTCGACGTCTGTGGCGTCCACCTCGATGTCAAACACATCGATGTCCGCGAACACTTTGAACAGAACGCCTTTCCCCTCCATCACAGGCTTGCTCGCCTCGGGACCAATGTCCCCGAGGCCAAGCACTGCTGTGCCGTTGCTGATGACCGCCACGAGGTTGCCCTTGGCAGTGTAGGTGTAGACGTCCTGTGGGTTTTCTGCAATCGCCTTGCACGGCTCTGCCACCCCAGGGCTGTAGGCCAAGCTGAGGTCCCGCTGCGTGCTGTACGGTTTGGTCGGGATCACCTCCACCTTCCCCCGCCGTTCCCTGGCGTGGTATTCGAGGGCCTCTCTCTTCAAATTGTTCTGCTGCATGAATGGACGAAGTTCACCACGAAGGTCGCTCGAATCATCGCCCCATCACCAAAGGATGCACATCATGACGTGCACAAGAAGGGAACCTCGGTGCCCTCCTCAGGAGGCCAACTCTCTTCAGTGCTTCACGAGTCGCTTGGTGACGACCACAACGCCGTCAACGCGGTGACTCACCAACCAAATGCCATCGGCCAACTCGTCGAGTTCAACCCGTGTGCGACTCATGCCGGGCTGGAGGGTTTCCGTTTTGACAACCTGACCCACGAGATTTCGAAACTCGAGCACACCCGCCAAGGAGGGATTCATCTCAAACGTGGCATGGGTGGAGGCCGGATTGGGCGTGACGGACATGGAGCCCGGTTGACCTTGAGCGGGTACGTCGAGGCCCACCGATGCGTCTACGACAAACGTCACCTGGTGACAAACGCCTGATACCAAGTCGTCGACTTCATGGAAGCAGTACTCCAAGGTGGTTGAGCCGAGGACATCGGCTGGGTAAAAGTCGGACTGGAAGGAGAAGTCCGTTTGGCCTGCTTCGATGGTGACCAAGAAAGACTCAGAAGGGGCGGAGCTGTTGCTGCCAAAATTGTAACACTGCGCTCCCCAGCAAAACCGCTCGTAGGAACCTGGGGCCATCCAATCGTAGGGATAGTTGAATGGCGACACCGTGTCCACCAACGTGCGTGTGACCATCAATGCAATCGGAGCAGTGCCTTCATTCACGACGCCCCAATCGGCCTTGGCGAAATCGGTTCCCGAAACCTCAAGTTCATCGAGATACACTTGAACCGTGTCAGGTGCATCGGTCAAGGTGATTTGGGCCACAACATCCACATGGGCTGAGCACATCAACCCGAGGGCGCAAGCAACGAATGCATTCTTCATCATGTCATAAAGATACGCCACGCCTGGGCATCTCGAGTGATGTGAAAACCTGAGCAATGGCTTTGGCGCGCTGCTTCGTAATTTTGAAACCCTGTCATGACACATTTCCCACCCCCTCTTCACCCCACAAAATCCTTCGTTCACGTTGTCCTCCTCGTGTTGGCGAACTCTTTCGTCACGCAAGGCTGGAGTCAGAATTTGCAAGACTTGGCACTGAAAGACATGGAAGGCAATGCCGTCCAGACTTTGGACTTGATTCAGCAAGATGGACCCACAGTGTTTTGCTTCTGGGCCACTTGGTGCAGTCCATGCAAGAGAGAACTGAACAACTACGCAGAGTTATACGATGACTGGGTGGACGAAACTGGGGTCAAAATCGTGGCTGTCAGCGTCGACGATCAACGATCGGTGAATCGCGTTGCCCCGTACGTCAACAGCGTGGGATGGGATTACGACATCTTGCTCGATCCCAACCGCGAGTTTGCGCGTGCCATGAACGTCAACAACGTGCCCCACACCTTCGTCGTGGACCGAGATGGAAAGGTCGTTTGGTCGCACAACAATTACGCTGACGGAGACGAATATGAGCTGGAAGAGGAGCTCTTGAAGCTGTCCGAATGATGCATTTCAACAAGTCAATCAAGGCCGTGCTCTTCATGAGCATGGCTGTCCTGCTGGCACCGCAGTCTTGGGCTCAATTCCAAGGTGATTCTGACGCACCGGCGGTCTCTGGGAACGTCGGCATTCTCTGGCAATCCTACAGTGAAGACTCCTTGATTGGTGCAGTTGTCCCCCCTGCCAAATCGGGATACAACGCCTTTGCGAATGTCAACTACAGCCAAGGAAATTTCAGTGCTGGCATTCGTTATGAGAGTTACCTGAACGCCATCATTGGTTTCCCTGGACGATTCAATGGCAGCGGCTTGGGGTACCGCTTTGCGCGGTACAACGACCCCGAAAAAGGCATTGACATCACCATTGGCAACTTCTACGACCAATTTGGCAACGGCTTGGTGCTGCGTTCCTACGAGCTGAGAGATTTGGGGATTGACAATGCGCTTGACGGGTTCCGGCTCGTGTTGAAACCCACTTCAGGCGTTCAACTCAAATTGATTTACGGCAAGCAACGGCTCGATTTTCAAGATGGCCTCATCAATGGACCGGGGATCATTCGGGCTGCCGATGCAGAGTTCGATGTCAATGCCCTCGTCGACAAATGGGAAGACAAAGCGACCAAAGTCACCTTGAGCGGAAGTTTCGTGAGCAAATTTCAAGAGGGCTCGCCCTTCAGCGTCGACAGCCTTCTCCTTGCCATGCCTGAAAATGTCGCCGCTTGGTCTGGGCGATTGAAGGCCATCCGAAAAAAGTGGTCGCTCGATGTGGAGTATGCCGGGAAAGTCAATGACCCCAACGCCGACAATGGCTTCACTTTTCGAAAAGGCGAGGCCTTCATGGCCACCTTGGCATACAGTCAAAAGGGATTCGGTGCTTTGGTTTCCGCAAAAATGGTCGACAACATGAGCTTCCGCTCAGACCGGGATTTGCAGTTGTTTGATGTCCCCATCAATTTCATTCCTGCCATCACCCAACAACACACGTACAATCTCGCTGGCACCTTGTACCCATATGCCACAGTCATCGCGGGGGAAACGAGCGCCAGTGCAGACCTTTTCTACACCATCCCCAAAGGCAGCACCCTCGGTGGCAAATACGGCACCAAATTGGCCGTCGGTTTTGCTGCGGCCAACAGCCTTGATACCACTCCCTATCCTGAAGATGAGCAGGCCTCTGCGGTTTTGGGGTTTGAGCGCCAAAGCTGGGGGCCAGGAGACGAGCTGTATGTCAGAGACTTCAACATCTCAGCAAGCCGGAAGCTGAACAAGAAATGGAAAGCCAAATACACGTACTTCCATTTTGATTTCAACACGCTCACAACGCCCGTCACCACGGACTACAAAGGCATCGTCAACGCCGACATTCACGTCTTGGAAACCCAAGTCAAGGTAAAGCCCAAACAAAGCCTCAGGACCGAAATCCAGGGACTGTGGGTGGGTCAGGATGACAACAATCCGGACTTGCTGCAGGACAAAGGACATTGGGCCACCTTTTTGGCAGAGTACACCTGGAGTCCACATTGGTCAGTGTCCTTGCTGGACCAGTACAATTATGGCAACAACGTTCAAGCAAACCGCATTCACCATGTCTTTGGTACCGTATCCTATGTCGATGGGCCTCATCGCCTGAGTGTTGGTTACGGCAAAAGACGCGAAGGCATCTTCTGCATTGGAGGTGTGTGCCGAGCTACCCCTGCCTCCAATGGCTTTGAAATCAACTTTTCAAGCCGTTTTTGAACATCGCGCGGTTACGTAAAGCTATATTGCCGAACCAATTTCAAAAACCCTGCTATGAAAAGACTTCTTTCAATTGTGGCATTTGTTGCCCTGCAATCTCACGCGTGGGCGCAGCTGCCTGATGGTTCTGTTGCCCCTGATTTCACCATGACAGACATCTACGGTGAAACGCACAATTTGTATTCCTACTTGGATGAAGGAATGAGTGTCATTCTCAATTTCAGCGCAGTCTGGTGTGGG
>NYSX01000045.1 GCA_002683345.1 Flavobacteriales bacterium | reverse complement strand
TTTGGGGTCGTGTGGGACGATTTGGTCGTGGACTCCGGCAAGGTGAAGTCCGGCCAAAGCCTCTCTCACCTCCTCGACCCCGCGGGCGTCGGTCCGGGACGTGTGGCCACCCTCGCAGCCAACAGCCGCAAGACGTGGGACGTGCGGTACATGAAGGCCGGACACCGCTGGTGGCTCGCTTCCAAAAGGGTGCGCGACAGTGCGGACGCCGAGGCGCGGCTGGTGCCCGAGTGGTTCATCTACGAGCGCAACCCAAAGGACTACGCCCTGTTTTCATTGGGCGACACCCTTGGCGTGCGTCTCGGGTCCTACCCTGTCGACACGGTCTACGCGAGGGCACAAGGGACCATCGAAAACTCCCTGTACATGGACTTCGACAAGGCCGGTCACCCGACCAACCTCGCCGTGGCCATGGCCAGCGTGTACGCCTGGACCATCGATTTCAGCCGCGTCCAAAAAGGCGACACCTACGACGTGACCTACCGGCGCGAAGTCGTGAACGGCACCCCTGTTGGGATGCCCGTGGTGCTGTCCAGCATCTTCACCCATTGGGACCGTCCGATCGAGGCCTACCGCTTCGACAACGACGGGATCGGGGGCTACTTCGATCTCGAGGGCGGCTCACTGCAGAAGGTGTTCCTGAAGGCCCCGGTCGAGTTCAGCCGCATCTCCAGCCGCTACAACCCCAAGCGCTACCATCCTGTGCTGAAGAAGGTCAAAGGCCACTTTGGGACCGATTACGCCGCCCCCACAGGAACGCCCATCGTGGCGGTCGGCGACGGGGTCGTGACCAAGAGCAGCTACACCTCGGGCAATGGGAAATACGTCAAGATCCGCCACAACAGCACCTACGAGACCCAATACCTTCACATGTCCAAGCGCGCCGTCAAAGAAGGCCAGCGTGTCAAACAGAACGAGGTCATCGGCTACGTAGGCCAAACTGGCCTCGCCACCGGTCCCCATGTGTGCTTCCGGTTTTGGAAGAACGGGAAACAAGTCGACCACTTGCGCGAGGAGTTCCCGCCGTCCGACCCCATTGACGCGTCCCTGCAGCAGTCATTTGCCGCTCAGGTGACGCAATTGGAAGCCCTGAAAGAACGGCTGGCACCCAATGCCAAGCCCGTCAGCCCTGACGCGCTGCGCTGACCTCTTCGAGGATGGCCGCGAGCGCTTGGCGCTCTTGGTCGGTCAACGCGGGCACCTCATCCGAGCGGTAATACCACCCCAGGATGTGCTGCTTGAGCCCGGAAGGCACCAGCCGAGCGAGCACGTGCTTCAGGCCCGACGCCGTGAGGAACCGATTGAGTCCTTCGAACCGCGACAGACCGGCGGTGTTCGCGTCGCCTGAACCGGCGCTGTCGCTCAAGTCGCGCGGGGTCAGTCCCAGCCACGTTTGCAGGTCGTGCCACGTCTCGTCCTTGCGAAGGGCGCCAGGCTCGAGCACCAAGAGTTGGTCGTCCGAGAAATGGGCGCGCCAGCGGGCGATTTGGGCTTCATACAAGCTGAGCTCCACAAAGAGCTCGCTGCGGCCCCAAGACGGATCAGGGTGGGCCAAATCCGCCTTGACCGCCTCCACCACCGAGCCCTTCACAAAACCGTACTTCCGTGCCATGAGGTAATGCGAGTAGATGCGCGCAATGGGGTCGCGCAGGCTCACGACGATTTTGGCGTCGGGGTGGGCGGCCTTAAGTGCGGCCGGAGCAGACGGCGACCAGAGGTAGGACGTGCTGCACTCGCCCACGATGCGATGCGTGTCGTTTGCGCCTGAGAACAGACGCGCGTAGTCCTTCTCCTCGCGCACAAACCCCACCTGCATCTCGGGCAAGGGATCCGGCGCGGCGAAGTAGTCGGTGAGGTCGAGCTTGGTGTTGGCCTTGAACGCCTTCGAAAAGCGCGCTGGATCGAGGTCCGCCCGGCTGTGATAGTTGGGTTCCTTTAGCGGACTTAGGAAGACCTCGGGGTGTGCACTGAGCCGCGTGAACAGCGTCGTCGTGCCGCATTTGGCCGCGCCGATGACAAAGAAATTGACCCGCTTCAGCGCGTCGTGGTTGTGCTGACTCATGCGTTTGTGCTGTTTTGTCCCCCACTGATGGCATCCCAAACCGACAACCCCAACAGGCGCTTCACGGCCACCGCGGCAGCCACGTTCCACAGGGCCATGCTGAAGGCGGTCGCCACGGCGGCGCCCTCGATCCCAAATCGCGGAATCGCCCACACATTCATGGCCAAGTTCCCGAGCGCCGCAATCCATACAATGCGTTGGGCCTGTCGCTCGTGCCCAGTCATGTTAAGCAAGTACATCACGGGGCCGCACAGGGCGTTCACCACCTGGCCCACCGCCAACCACACCAGGCATGTTGCCCCGACCACAAAAGCATCTCCGAACCACCCCAGCCACCACGCCGGAACCGACACCAAGGCCACAAATGCCGGAACGCTGAACGCGACGTTGAGGAGGGTCGTTTGGCGAAGCGCCGACTTCAATCCTGCGCGGTCCCCCGCGGCATGGCGCTCGGCAAACAACGGCGCGGCATAGCTGTTGACCGCCGCTTGCACCAACGTCACCACGGCCGCCATGCGGAAGGCCACGCGGTAGATGCCCACTTGGTCTTCTTCCAAGAAATGGCCCAGCAACAACGTGTCGGTCCAGCTCATGACGAGAAACATGGCCGAGCCCAACAGCATGGGCCAACCCGTTCGCAACATGGGCCTCCACCCCCACTCAGAAGACAGGGCAGAGGGCTTCCCGGCACCCTTGGGCAGCGCCGTGACGAGCAGCACGGCGCCCAACAAGGCACTGGCCACAAGTGACGCAGCATAAGAGGGAACAATGTTCCATCCCAGCCCCACCATGCACGCCACCGCACCCGCGGCCACGATGCCAGGTTGGAGCAAGGCATGGCTTTTCATCCGCGACAACCCGCGAAGCGCCTCAGAGGACACGCCCCACACGGCGAGGATGGGCACGCCTGCGGCAACCCAGGGCCACGTTTGGGCCAGCGTCTCGTCCCCGAGCCAGGATGTGAGCGACGGGAAGGCCCCCCACATCAGAGCAGCCAGCAGAGGCGCGGAAAGCAGTCCTGTCACGAGCATCACCCGTCCCACAAGGCGCCTTTGCACCCCCTCCTCGCCCTTCACCTTGGACGCCGCCATCCACTTCACGAGCACGCCATCGAGGCCCAACCGCGCCGCCAACGCTGCAATGGTCAAGACCGTCAAGGCCAGTTCAAAACGGCCGTAGGCCGCAGGACCTTCGTGCCGACTCACCCACCACGCCAAGGCGTACGCCGATGCAGCGCCAAGCAACTTGACGGCCAGCATGAGACCAGAAGCGCTGAGGAGTTTGGACGAGGGTGTGGCCACGCCTCAAAGGTAGATGCCAAGCTCAGGTGAATGTCAATCCGGGTTGGATCACGCTCCTGCCGTGAATGCCAAGCCGTACAACTTCATCTGCTTCACCATGGATTGCAGGCCGTTGCTGCGTGTGGGGCTCAGGTGACTGTGCAGCCCAATCTCGTCGAGAAAGGACAATTTCGCAGAGGCGATGTCCGCCGCAGGGGCGTCGCTGAGCACGCGGACCATGAGTGCGGCAAGCCCTTTGGTGATGATGGCGTCGCTGTCCGCGGTGAACACCACTTGTCCGTTGTCCCCGAGCTTGGCCGCGAGCCACACGCGGCTTTGGCATCCCATGATCAGGTTTTCGTCCACCTTGTCTTCAGGGTCGAGGGGGTCCAGCTCTTTGCCCAAGGAGATGATGTGCTCGTACTTCTCCATCCAGTCGCCAAACATGGCGAACTCTTCTGCAATCTCTGCTTGCCGTTCGTCGATCACTGATGCCATGGTGCAAAGGTAGGCGCCGGGTGTGCGCATCGTGGTGCCCTGTGTCACCAGTTTGCGTCAGCGCAACATCGACACCGCCCGCTCCACCGCCTCGGCCAACCGGTCGATCTCCTCGACGGTGTTGTACGCCCCAAACGACGCCCGAACCGTCCCCGGAATCCCGAGCTTGTCCATCAAAGGCTCCGTGCAGTGGTGCCCTGTGCGCACCGCGATGCCAAGCTGGTCGAGCAACGTGCCCAGGTCGTAGGGGTGCACGCCATCCACAAGGAAGGACACCACCCCGGCCTTGCAAGGCGCTGTGCCGTAGAAGCGCAGCCCCTCAATGCCCTCCAATTGGGCGTGGGCGTGCTGCGTGAGCTCGTGCTCGTGGGCCGTCAAGGCAGGCATGCCCACACCGTTCATCCAATCCAAAGCAGCCCCCAAGGCAATGCCTCCGCTGATGTGCGGGGTGCCGGCCTCAAACTTGTAGGGGAGTTCGTTGTAGGTCGTTCCTTTTTCAAAGCTGACAGTGCCAATCATCTCCCCGCCGCCACGATATGGTGGCATCGCGTCAAGCAGGGCCTCTTTGCCGTACAAAATCCCGATGCCCGTGGGGCCGTAGGTCTTGTGGCCGCTGAACATGTAAAAATCCACACCCAAGTCGCGCACGTTGACCGGCAAATGAGGAACGGATTGTGCCCCGTCCACCAGCACCGTGGCGCCGGCGTCGTGGGCTCGTGAGGTCCAGTGCTTCACGTCGTTCACAGTGCCCAGTGCGTTCGAGACGTGGGTGAATGCCACGAGCTTGGGGTTGCGTGCGAGGTGGGCCTCAAACATCTCGCCGTCCAAGGTGCCGTCTTCGTTCAATTCCACCACCAGAATGTCGAAGCCCTGCTCCAGCGCAAGCATTTGCCATGGCACGATGTTGCTGTGGTGCTCCATCCGGGTGAGGACGATGCAATCGCCGGCGCCGAGGCGGGTACGGCCCCAGGTTTGGGCCACGAGGTTGATGCCATCCGTCGTGCCGCCCACAAACAAAATTTCCTTTGTCGAAGACGCACCGATGTGGGCGCGCACCGTCTCACGTGCTGCCTCGTAGGCCTCGGTGGCCTCTTGTGCCAAGGCGTGCACGCCTCGGTGGATGTTGCTGTGGGTGTGCGCGAGATAACGCGACTGCGCATCGATGACCGCTTGCGGCTTGTGCGCAGACGCGGCACTGTCGAAGTAGGCGAGCGGCTTGCCGTTCACCTCCCGCGACAGGATGGGAAATTGGGCGCGAATGGCCTGGACGTCAAAAGTGCTCATCTCTGCAAGGGTACGACACGCGGCAACATGCCACGGTCACAATCGTTCAAGTCTCAAAAGATACTCGTGGTTTCCATCTCCACCTTGAATGGGGGAATCAAGGGCATCAATCACCCCAAATCCACACTCCACCGCCGCGTCCTTCACGTCGTCCAACGCCTTGGCGCGCATGGCGGGGTCGCGCACGATGCCCGCGCGGCTGAGGTTTTCGCGGCCGACCTCGAATTGGGGTTTCACCAAGACCACCACCGGCGTTCCCGGTGCGGTCAACGAAGCCGCCGTGGGGAAGATGTGAGAGAGCCCCACAAACGACACGTCGATGACCACGAGTTCCGGCAATCCCCCCATCACCGCCGTGACTTCCACCGGAGTGAGGTCCTTGACGTTGGTGGACTCGCGCACAATCATGCGGGGGTCGTCGGCCAAACCCGCGTCGAATTGATCGCGGCCTGTGTCCACCCCAAGCACCGCTTTGGCTCCGCGCTCCAGCATCACATGGCTGAATCCGCCGGTAGAACAGCCCACGTCCAACGCCAACCTGCCTTTCACTTCGATGTCGGTCCACGCTTCCAGCGCCGCGAGCAACTTCAACGCGCCACGGGACACCCAAGGCATGTCCTCCTCGATCAGCTCGATGGCCACATCGGCACGAAACTTCTTGCCGGGCTTGGTCACCTTGGACCCCGCCACCAGGACACCGTGCTCCGAAATCATGCGCTCCGCCCGGGGCCGAGAGGCCACGAGGCCACGGTCCACAAGGAGCTTGTCCAACCTGATTTGATCCGCACCTGACATGGGAGGAGGTTACATCCAGCCGTGGCGATCTGCGAGCAGACCCTCCACTTCCTGGGCCACCTCGTCTTGGCCAAAGCCCTCGAGGACGTCCCCAATGAACGCCTGCACCATCAAGGCGCGTGCGGCGCGATCTGCAATGCCGCGCGACTTGAGGTAGAACAAGGCTTCTTCGTCGAATTGTCCGACGGTGCAGCCGTGTGAGCACTTCACGTCATCCGCGTAAATCTCAAGCTCAGGCTTGGCATTGATGCTTGCGCCCGCGTCCGCGACGATGTTGGCGTTTTGCTGGTAGGCGTTCGTCAACTGCGCGTCCTCACGGACAAAGACCTTGCCGTTGAACACCCCCGTCGAACGGTCGTACAAAATGCCTTTGTAGAGCTCACTCGAGGTGCAATGCGGCACCGTGTGGTCCATCGTCGTGTGGTTGTCCACGTGCTCCTGCCCCTTGGGCAAGTACGCGCCATGCATGATGGTGTGCGACCCGCTGCCGTGCTGGAGCACGTTCAACTCGTTGCGCACCCAATGGCCCTGCACCGTGACGGTGTGGATTCGGAAGGTGCTGTCTTTGTCTTGGGTGACGTGCTCGTGCGCGAGGTGGAAGACGGCGCCTTGCTCATGCTGCACCTTGTCCACGCCCAAACGCGCACCCGCACCCACCTTGCCTTCCAGGACGGCATTCACCATGCCGCTTGCACTTTCCGGTGCCGACGACCAAAGCACCACCTCGGCCTGAGCGTTCGCCCCCACCTGAATGCGGTGACGCGGGCAAGACGCCACATTGTCGCCTGTGGTGTGGTGGTGCACCAACACCGGACGATCAAGGACCACCCCGCTTTCCAAACTCAGGAACAGTCCGTCTTGGGCATGGGCTGCGTGGACAGCACCCACCCACTCGCGGGTGTGGTAGGCCGACCAATCTTCGTCGCCTTCGCCGATTCGGCCTTCAGACAAGGCTTGCGAGAGCGGCATGCACACCACGCCGTCGGCCACAGGTAAGTCGCATGCTTCCGCAACGACTTGGCCGTTCAGCAACACGACGCGGTAGGCGTCCAGTCCAGGAATGGGGTTGGTCGGCACGTCCGCGGGCCAACCTTCAGGAGCCGGTGCCGTGCGCACAGGCGTCGCCAACATCGGCGTCAAGGGGCTGTACTTCCAGCGCTCCGACTTTCGGGTCGGCACCGGCAAGTCGGCCATGGCT
>NYSX01000044.1 GCA_002683345.1 Flavobacteriales bacterium | reverse complement strand
CCAAGCTGGCCACCGGCGAGTGGATGGGTTGCTTTGGACTGACCGAGCCTGACCATGGGTCCAACCCAGGAGGCATGGTCACCAACTACAAGGAAGACGGCGACGACATCATCCTCAACGGGGCCAAGATGTGGATCTCCAATGCGCCCTTTGCACAGCTTGCAGTGGTGTGGGCGAAGAACGAGGAAGGCCGCATCCACGGCGTCATTGTCGAGCGCGGCATGGAGGGTTTCAGCACGCCGACCATGAAAGGCAAGTGGAGCCTTCGCGCCTCAGACACGGGTGAATTGATCTTCGACAACGTCCGCGTCCCCAAGGCGAACATCCTTCCCGGTCGGACCGGCTTGGGCGCGCCGTTGAGCTGCTTGGACAGCGCCCGTTACGGCATCGCGTGGGGCGCCATTGGTGCGGCGTTGGATTGCTACGACGTGGGCTTGCGTTACGCGAAGGAACGCACGCAGTTTGGCCGTCCGATTGCAGGATTCCAATTGCAACAAAAGAAGCTGGCCGAGGCCATCACAGAGATCACAAAGGCGCAGCTGCTCACGCACCGCCTCGGGGTGTTGCGCAATGAGGGTCGCGCAACCTCCGCCCAGATCTCCATGGCCAAGCGCAACAACGTCGACATGGCGATCCACATCGCCCGTGAAATGCGTCAGGTGCTCGGAGGCATGGGCATCATGAACGAGTACCCCATCATGCGTCACATGGCCAACCTCGAGTCGGTCATCACGTACGAGGGCACGCACGACATTCACTTGCTGATCACCGGCCTCGACATCACGGGCGAGAACGCGTTCAAGTAAAAGGGCTGGTTCCCGGCGGCTGCGGGTTCAACGCAGTCCAAACCGATCTGCGTCCGCCAAAAAGGGAAGCTTTCTGCGGAAGGTGTGCATGTCCGCGGCCCCCAAGGTCGCCCGCAAGGTGGCGGGTTGTCCTTCCCCGCCGGCATCGGCGAGCAGGTGCCCTGCGTGGTCCACAATCATGCTGTCTCCGGCATATCGGTGGCCGTTGGCGTCGGTCCCTGAGCGGTTGACGCCGACCACAAAGCACTGGTTTTCGATGGCGCGTGCCTGAAGCAACGTGCGCCAAGCTTCCCTGCGTGGCTCGGGCCAATTCGCCACATAGAGCGCCAAGTCGTAAGGGGTGCTGCCGTTGTTTCGGACAAAGGCGGGGAAGCGTAAATCGTAACACACCTGGAACAGGATGTTCCAGCCGCGCCAAGTGACTTCGACCCGTTCGACGCCGGGGCGGTATGCGCGGTGTTCTCCGGCCAAGGTGAACAAGTGACGTTTGTCGTAGACGTGCAATTCGCCCTCCGGCGTGGCCATCCACATGCGGTTCGAGGCTTCTCCCTGAGCGTCTCGGACGCCGACGCTGCCGACAAGGGCGGCATTGTGCTTTTGCGCGAGGTTGAGCATCCAACGTGACGTTGCGCTCAGGCCCAATTCGTCCAAGTCATCGACGTGGGTCAAGTCCATGGAAAACCCAGTGGTGAACATCTCGGGAAGGACCACCAAGTCGGCGGGCGCCTTCGTCCACTCGCGTTCAAGGATGGCCTCGAATTGGGCCCGGTTCGCCTCGGGGTTTTGCCACACGAGGTCCGCTTGGACGGCCATGACATTCAACGGTGCCTGAATGGCGGATGTGGCAGCGGGTGCCGCGGGCGTCACCCGTGGCGCTTCGGGTTCGAGGGGAATGGCCTTGAGGCGAGAGATGGCGTCATCGAGGGTTTGGTCTTCCTTGGCGAAGCACAAGCGGACCGCCGGTTCCCAGCTCGGCCCGAAGGCTTCCATGGGGATGGTGGCGACGCCGTGATCCCGGGTCCATCGACGCGCGAGGTCGCCGTCTGTTTCGCCAGGCTTCAGGTAACGACTTACACCCACGACTTGGAAATAGCCGCCTTCCGCGGGGGTCCAGGTCAACCCCGTGCCTTCGAGGCCCCGCAGCAAGCGGTCGCGTTTGGCTTCGTAGATGGGGCCCACCGTGCGGAGATGGTCCTCTGCCTCCTCCGTGGCCAGGTACGAGACGAGGCCAGCTTGGATGGGCGCGCCCGTGGAAAACACGTCGTACTGATGGACTTTTCGAAGTTCCCGTGTGACCGCTTCCGGGGCGGCCAACCATCCAATCTTCCAGCCGGTGGCGTGGAAGAGTTTGCCAAAACTTCCCGCCACAAGGGTGCGTGAACGCAGGCCAGGATGGAGCGCGGGAAGGGGAGCGGGCCGTCCGTCGTGGACCATGGGTCCGTAGACCTCGTCGCTGACCAGCCATGCGTCGGTGCCTTCCATGGCGTCCGACAAGGCGTCCAACATCTCCTGTGTGGTGACGTGGCCGGTGGGGTTGTGCGGGCTGTTGAGGACGACCATGCGGGTTCGGGGTCCGACCGCGTTGGAGAGGCCGTGGGCGTTCATTTGGCCCTCGGCATCCAGCAAGGGAACGCGCACGACGGTGGCGTGGTTCAGTTCGGCCACTGGGGCGTACAAGTCGTAACACGGATCCTGCACCACGACTTCATCGCCGGGATGGAGCAAGGCGGTCATGGCTGCGAAGAGCACGCTCGAGGCCCCTGCCCCAATGGTGATTTCGGTGTCTGCGTTGTAGCCCGCACCTCGGTGGTACACGTCCGCAATCCAGCGTCGCAGCGCCGGGTTGCCCGGCATGGGCGCGTACTGGTTGTGGCCCGCTTCCAGGGCTTCCGCCACGGCGGCCCGCAAGGCTGGAGGGGTGGGGAGGTCAGGAAATCCTTGGGCAATGTTGAGGGCGCCACATTCGGTGGCGAGTGCCGACATCTCCGTGAAAATGGTGGTGCCCACGTGAGGCATTTTGGAGCGCGGCATGCGCGGGCGAGATGTGCTCATCGGATGACGGCAAATTTGACCACGGCTCCTTCTTTGCCGTTTCGGTCGGTGGCAAAGGCCAAATACACGCCGTAAGGCGCGGGTTGGCCGTTGTCGAGGAGGCCGTCCCAGGTGGCGCGGCCGCCGTCGCTGCGAAGCTCGGCAATGCGGTTCCCTGCGGCGTCCGTGATGTGCACGGTGCTTTGGTAAGCCAGGCCGTCAATGACGATGGGGCCTGTGTGGTCTGCACGGATGGGGTTGGGCATGACCCGCACGTCTTCCATGTCTCGGTCCCAATTGGTCGCCTCCCCCCGGTAGGACAACAGTCCCAAGGAGGTGCCGATGTAGACTTCGCCCGAGCCGTAGTCCATCGCGATGTCCTGAACGTCGTTGGAGGGGAGGGGGCTGTTGTCCACGGTGAAATGGTGGTCGGTGGTCAGGCCGTCCGCCGCCAGAACGTAGACCCCTGAACCTGCGGTGCCCACCCATTTCCGGTTGCCCGCGTCGATGATCATGCTTTGGATGAGGTCGGTCTCGAGCAAGTACTGGAGGTTGCCGTCTTGGGAAATGAGGATTTGGCTTGCGTTGACGTCGTCGCCAAACACGGTCGAGCTCTGGTAAAAGACGCAGGGGCCGTTTGCCGTTCCCACCCAAATCTCTTCATCCAAGTCCTCTTCGATGCAAAACACATCGTTTGAAGGCAGGCCGCCTTGGCCTTGGGCGGTGGTCAGGATGGTCCAGTTGTCGTCTCCGGGGAACGTGGGCGTGTCTGCAGGGTCGTACACCAACACCCCCTTCCCGCGGGGAAGCACCACCCAGACGTAGCCATCCCGGGTCACTTCCACATCCCCAAACAACAGGGATTGCCCTTGCTCTCCAAGGTTCATGCTCGTCGTCTCCCCGTCTGGGGTCATCACGTGAAGGCATTGGGTCGTCCAGGGCGTGGTGAACCACAGGTTGCCGTCGGTGTCAAAATCCACCCCACTCACGGCCGAGCGCGGCGACCCACCCACTTCGGACAGTTCAATGCTCGAGTTGGCGGCGTTCAGCACCCGGACCACCGCTCCGTCGCGCAATTCCAGCAGGCCTTCCTCGTAGGAGGAGAACACCACGTGGGTGGGGTCTGTGGGGTCGATGCTGACGTCCATGATGTCCTTCACATCGGAGATGTCGTTGGCGCTTTCAGGGAGGGATGGGACGTGCCATGCCCGGTCGCTGAATTGGTGGAGGCCGTCGGATCGGAATTTGGGCGTCCAAGAGGCACTGACCCCGCCCGTGGCGACCCAAAGGTTGTCGTTCCAGCAGTCCATCCGGCGCACCGCAGCATTGGGCGGACCCAAGGGGCGGTTGGTGCGGGTGGGGATGCTCAGTGCCGACGGCTGGGGGGTCCATGTCACGACCCCGCCCACG
Source organism: Flavobacteriales bacterium (assembly GCA_002683345.1). Lineage (GTDB taxonomy): Bacteria > Bacteroidota > Bacteroidia > Flavobacteriales_D > Sanyastnellaceae > UBA11663. The sequence goes on along the minus strand of NYSX01000044.1, from coordinate 8,604 downwards.
GTGCTTGCGAGCCAAACGCGGCCGAGGGCCTCCCCCGACCCCACGGTCAAATCCTGAACATTCACAAACGCAGGGAGCGGATCGTCGATGGACACCGATTCGCCCTCGGCGTCCCATCCCCAGGCCTGACAACAGGAAGCCACGAGCAAGCCTTCCGCTCTGGTGCCATCCGCGGCAAGGATCCAAGGCCCTTCCGCCATGCCTCCCCATGGCAGTCCGTCCTCATCCCAACCGGGCATCACTTCCCAAAGGCCGTCATCCGTCCCGCGCCAAAGCACGGCGGCGTCGCTCTCGGGGACTTCGGTGGCCATCCACCACGTGTTTGCGAAGCGCTTCAACGCCAGCACAGATCCGAGGTCAGGCGCCAGCGACCAAGGTTCCCAACGGTCGGGATTGGCGAGAAAGGGATCGGATTGGGAGGCGGTCAAGACACCGAGGTTCGTCCCCACAAGCCATTGGCCTTCGTACGCCATCACGCAGCGGGCATCTACAGGAACGTCGGCCGGTGTGAGGCTCCACGTGTCCGCGATTTCTTGTTTCTCGAGGTCGAGGACAATCACCCCAACCGCCGACGACAGGTAGGCCTCATCCCCCTCGATGGTGACGGCCTGAATGCGCTTGCTTCCCACGACTTGGGCAATGCGCAAATCGGGAATGTTGGTGACCCCCAAGCTGTTTCGGAGGTCGATTCCTCCATCGTCATAGGCCACCACCCACTGGTCGCGAAGGGCGTCGTACCCGAGTGCAGTGGGGTTGCTTTGGCTCAGCCCTTGGCCCTTGACAAAGCGTGACACTTCATAGGTCGCTGTGTCGACGGAAAACAAAGCGTTGGGTGTTCTCGCAACGACTTCGCCGTTGGCGACGATGACTTCTTCCGCTGCGCCGTAGGGGAAGTGATCCCGCCAGCTCGACACTTCGTATTGGGCACATAGCTCACCGCCGCACACCAGGGTCGCAAACCAAGCGACAAGCAGGGTCGATTTGTGGGAGGCGAACAACGAGGAGGATGTGAATCGAGGCATGGACGAGGACATGACGCAACGAAGGTCGGGATATTGTGCTCTCCTTGACACGATGGAAGCTTCACGAAGAAGCTCAGCCGGCGTGTTTCCAGCGGAATGCTTCTGCGCCTTCGCTTTCGAGCAAGGACAGGGCCTCTTCTGAGGCGAGCCCATATCGGTAGCCTTGCTTTCCGTAAGTGCCTTCCACAATGCCCCAAACCGTCAGCAACGCTAGCAAGTCTTCGGCATCTTCGAATTCCATGCGCGCGGTGCGCGCCACTTGAGGAAACCGCAATTGTTGACCGTCGCGCCACCGCTTGAAAAGGCGCCCTACGTACTCGTCGTAGCGAAACTCAGAACGGTCTATGCGCATCTCGTACTGCCACACCTTGATCATGACGGGAGAGGCCTTGTGGATTTTGTCGTCTTTCCGCAAAAAGGCCTGCCAGCGGTCTTTGGACTTGCCAGTTTGTTCTGCGCGCTCGGGAAGCTCGACGTAATGGGGACGTTGCGGACTCCGCGGCACCTTGATTTCAAGCACGCTCAAATACCCGTGCTTCCAAACCTGCGATTCAAAGGCCACTTCCGGTTTGCAGTGCATTTGGGCGGCGCATTGCAGCATGTGGAATTCCTCTTCCACGTTGCACCCTGCGACTTCGCCATTGTCTCGGACGCCGATGAGCAGCCGACCGCCTTCCGTGTTCGCAAACGCGGCCAAGGTCTTGGCGATTTTTTGGGGGTCGTCCACGCGCAGTTTGAAGTCCTGATGTTGGTGCTCCCCTTCGTCGATCATGCGCAGGATGTAGGACATGAAGTGAAGGTAGGACGGAAGGGTGGAATTGTGTACTTTTGCACCGGAAAGACATGACGTCGACAGGGATGGAGGCCACGAGGCCTCTTTTTTGTCTCACAAACTTTTGTGTTGCCGTCCGTCTCTCCCCAAAGCACAGCCGTGATCAACAAAGAACACATCCAAAGCCTCGCCGAAGCGCACCTCGAAGGAACTCCCGGGTTTCTCGTGGATGTCGTGGTGTCTGACGGCAGCAACATCCGTGTGATTGTCGACCACGACGAAAACACCTCCATCCAATTTTGCATGGGCCTCAGCCGTCACATCGAGTCCTCTCTCGACCGTGAGTTGCAAGATTTTTCTTTGGAGGTCCTTTCCCCCGGCTTGGACCAGCCGCTCAAGCTTCATCGCCAATACTTGAAGAACGTGGGCCGTGAGGTGGCGGTCATGCCCATCGAGGGGGCGAAGGTGGAGGGCCTCCTGACCGGTGTGGAAGAGGATCACTTTGTGGTCCAAACCCGCGAAAAGCGGCGCATCGAGGGTCGAAAGGCCAAGGCGTGGTTCGAAGAGGACCACACCTTCAAGTTCTCGGACGTGCATTGGACCAAAGTGAGCATCTCGTTTAACAACAAACCGCGGGCGTGAGCCCCCTAACCTGAGTCAACATGCAGTTGAACTTGCTGGAATCGTTTGCAGAATTCAAGGAATTCAAGAACGTCGACAAAGAGACTTTGATGGCCATTTTGGAAGAGGTCTTCCGAAACATGATCATCAAGAAATACGGGTCGGACGAAAACTTCGACATCATCATCAACCCTGAAAAAGGTGACTTGGAGATCTGGCGCAACCGTGAGATTGTGGAGGACGGAGAGGTCGAGGACGAGAACATGGAAGTGGCCTTGAGCGAAGCCTTGAAAGTCGAGGACGACTTTGAGGTGGGGGAGGAACTCTCTGAGGAAATCAAGCTCGAGAGCTTTGGCCGTCGGAACGTGTTGTCCCTGCGCCAAAACCTCGCCGGCCGCATCCTCGACATGGAGAAGGACGCCCTGTATCAGAAGTACAAGGAGCGCGTGGGCGAGGTGGTCACTGCCGAGGTGTACCAAATCTGGAAGCGTGAGATGTTGCTCGTCGACGACGAAGACAACGAAGTGGTGATGCCACGTGAGCACCAAATCCCCGGAGACTTCTTCAAGAAAGGGGACAACGTGCGTGCCGTGGTGGCTGCCGTGGAAATGCGCAACAACACCCCTCGTATCATTTTGAGCCGCACTGCTCCTGAATTCCTCGAGCGCCTCTTCGAAATGGAAGTGCCTGAGATTTACGATGGTCTGATCACCATCAAGAAGATTGTTCGTTCGCCAGGAGAGCGCGCCAAGGTCGCGGTCGAGTCCTACGACGACCGCGTCGATCCGGTGGGCGCATGCGTCGGCATGAAGGGATCGCGCATCCACAGCATTGTCCGTGAATTGCGCAACGAAAACATCGACGTCATCAACTACACGGCCAACGAGGAACTCCTCGTGCAACGTGCGTTGAGCCCTGCCAAGATCACGAGCATGGCGCTGCACGCCGACACAGGCAAAGCCGAAGTGTACCTGAAGCCGGACCAAGTGAGTTTGGCCATCGGCAAGGGCGGCAACAACATCAAGCTTGCCGGATTGCTGACAGGCTACGACATCGACGTGTACCGCGAGGACGATGAGGTCAACGAAGACGTTGAATTGAAAGAGTTTGCAGACGAAATCGACGAGTGGATCCTCGACGAATTCGTCAAAATCGGATGCGATACCGCACGCTCGGTCTTGAACCTTGACGAGGAGGACCTCGTGAAGCGCACAGACCTCGAGGCGGAAACCATCCGTGAAGTGGTGTCCATTTTGAAAGCGGAGCTCGACGCCTGAGTTATCCATAATCAGGCGCCGACAACGCGCCGCGAGACCCACCCCCTCCCAAGCTCTTTGTCCCTAATTTCACACAGAATTTTCCCTACATGGCCGAATCAAACAAACCTGTACGCCTGAGCAAAGTCGCCCGCGAGTTCAACCTTGGCATGACCACCGTGGTTGAGTTTTTGGCGTCCAAAGGCATCGAGGTCGAGGCCAAGCCCAACACCAAGTTGGACCCTGAGACGTATGCCTTGGTGAGATCCAATTTCCAGGGAGACAAGGAAATCAAGGAAAAGGCCCAAGCCACCTCGGCCACCATCCAGGAACGCGAAAGCATCACCCTGGCGAGCGCCAAAAAGCGTGTGGCGGCCAAGCAGGAGGAGGAAGAGCCTGAAATTGACTTGAGCCAATTCCGCAAGAGTGAGGCTGCGCCCGTGGTCAAGCGCACCCAACCTGTGGAAGCACCTGCCGAACCTGTTGCAGAGGCGCCCAAAGCCAAGGAAGAACCTGCACCTGCCAAGGAGGCTGAAGCCAGCCCTGAAGCAGAGGCCCAAGAGGGCCCCAAGGTGGTTGGAAAGTTGGACCTCGAGGCGTTGAAGCCCAAGAAGGCCGCCAAGAAGACGGCAGCCCCCAAGAAGGAAGAAGCGCCTGTCGAGGAGAAGCCCAAGGCAGAAGAAGCTCCAGCTGCGAAAACGGAAGCGCCCGAAGAGGAGGCGCCCGCTGCGCCCATAGAGTCTGAAGTGGTTCGCGCCAAGGTGGAGAAGCTCTCAGGTCCCACGGTTGTGGGCAAGATTGAGCTCCCCGTGGAACGCAAGAAAACCGCAGCCAAGCCTGGCGAAGACGGAAAGCGAAAGCGCGTGCGCGTGAAGAAAGTGGACGTGTCGAAGGCGGGAGGCGCAGGCGCGCGCGACGCCCGAGGACGCGGCCGCCGCAACGAGCCCAAGAAAGAAGTCAGCAAGGAAGACATCCAAAAGGAAATTCGCGCCACGCTCGCCCGCATGAGCGGCGGCAAGAAGTCGAAATCCTCCAAGCTGCGCCGTCAAAAACGCGATGCCATCCAGCAGCGTCAAGACGAGAGCAACTTGCAGTCGCAGCTTGAAGAAAGCATCTTGAAGCTGACGGAGTTCGTCACCGTGGCTGAATTGGCCACGATGATGGACCGCGGCGTCAACGACATCATCTCTGCGTGCATGACGCTCGGCATCATGGTGTCGATCAACCAGCGCTTGGATTCGGAGACCATCACCATCATCGCTGAAGAGTTTGGCTACGAAGTGGAATTCGTCAGCGCGGAGGTGGAAGAGGCCATCGTCGTGGAGGAAGACTCCGAAGACGATTTGGTGTCACGTCCTCCGATCGTGACGGTCATGGGCCACGTCGACCACGGAAAGACATCGTTGCTCGACTTTGTCCGCAAGGCAAACGTCATTGCGGGTGAGGCCGGCGGCATCACCCAGCACATCGGTGCCTACGCCGTGGAGCTGGAGAGCGGAAAGAAAATGACCTTCCTCGACACCCCGGGTCACGAGGCATTCACGGCCATGCGTGCGCGCGGTGCCCAGGTCACGGATTTGGCCATCATCGTTGTGGCCGCGGACGACCGTGTCATGCCTCAAACGAAGGAAGCCATCAACCACGCCCAGGCTGCGGAAATCCCCATGATTTTCGCAATCAACAAGGTGGACCGCGAGACGGCCAATCCCGACCGCATCAAGCAGGAGCTCGCCGAGATGAACATTCTCGTGGAGGACTGGGGTGGCAAGTACCAGTGTCAAGAGATCTCGGCCAAGTTTGGCACCAACATCGACGAATTGCTCGAAAAGGTGTTGCTCGAGGCAGAGATGCTGGATTTGAAGGCAAACCCCGAGAAGCGCGCTTTGGGTACGGTGGTGGAGAGCAGCTTGGACAAGGGCCGCGGTTACGTGACCAACGTGCTTGTCGAGGCAGGAACCCTCCGCGTGGGAGATGCCATGCTCGCAGGTCAACACAGCGGACGTGTCAAGGCCATGTTCAACGAGCGCGGACAGCGCGTCGATGAAGCCGGACCAGCCACGCCGGTGTCGGTGCTCGGGTTTGACGGTGCCCCCAATGCAGGGGACAAGTTCAACGTGTTCGAAGACGAAAAGGACGCCCGTGCGATCGCCACCAAGCGCCAGCAGCTCCAGCGCGAGCAGGGAGTTCGGACGCAACGCACCGTCACGTTGGAAGAACTGGGACGACGCATTGAAGTCGGAGAGTTCAAGGAGCTCAACCTGATCATCAAGGGTGACGTGGATGGCTCGATTGAAGCGTTGAGCGACTCTTTGCAAAAGCTGACCACCGAAAAGGTCCAGGTCAACATCATCCACAAAGCGGTGGGTCAAATCTCCGATTCGGACGTGTTGCTGGCATCGGCGTCGAACGCCATCATCATCGGCTTCCAGGTTCGCCCCTCGGCTTCTGCCCGGAAGTTGGCCGAACAGGAGGAAATCCAAATCAAGCTTTACTCCATCATCTACAAGGCCATCGAGGAGATGCGCGATGCAATGGAAGGCTTGTTGAGCGCCAAAATCGAGGAGAAGATTGTCGGTTCTGCAGAGATCCGCGAGACCTTCAAGATTTCGAAGGTGGGCACCATCGCAGGTTGCTTCGTCACAGAAGGCAAAATCCTGCGTTCCAGCCGCGTTCGCGTGATCCGCGATGGGGTGGTGGTGTACACCGGGGAGCTCGGATCGCTCAAGCGATTCAAGGACGACGCCAAGGAAGTTGCGAAAGGCTTCGAGTGCGGTTTGAACATCGACCGTTTCAACGACATCAAGGTCGGCGACGTGGTCGAGGCGTACGAAGAAGTGGAAGTGAAGCAGACGCTCGAGGATTGATTCCTGCTTCCATGGAAGCATCAAAAAAGGGGCCACCGCGGCCCCTTTTTTTGTGCGTCACCAAGACGATGCTTCCGAGCTCGTTCAGCGCAAGGCAGGGAGGTCGATGGCACTGGGAATGACGAGGGCGTGTTTCCAGGATCCCACGTGTCCGTCGCGCAGGGCCCGCTGGGCACTCCACATGTCGCGGTAGTTCCCAACCGTCACAGCGTAATTGGGCGCGATGGGCATGAGTTGGCAGGCTTCGCCGGGGTGGTCCCGGCGAAAGGCAGCTCGCACAGCACGCGCTTCTTGGAGGTCTCCGAAGTAAATCTGGATGCGGTAGCCTTGAAGGGGCTTGGGGTCGGCTTTGTCGAGGCTGTCGAGGGTTGCAAGGCCCTCGGGAAGTGACCAGCTGAATGTGGCGGGTTGCGCGCTTCTCAGGATGGGGAGTGCCAACGTGTCTTCCAGGGCGGAGGGGGTGTCTGACTGAATCTCAGCTGCGGGCTCTGCAGTAGGCGTTCCCACCGATTCCTGCGGGGCTGCAGCGGGCACTTCGTCTGTGGGACGGAAGAGACCCTTCCACCACCCACTGTCCGTGGACGTTGTGTCGGTTTGGGCCGACACCGGCGCCGAAATCCAGGCACTTCCGATAAGCATGACAAGTGGCAAAAAGCGTGACATGGGGCAAATGTATTCCTCTTCTGAAGTGTCTCGGAACAGACGTAGCGAACTTCTGTCAATTTGGGTTGTTTCCCGGGGTGTTGGTGAAGCGATGCCCGCAGTTCATGGCCATGGAACGATTCTAAATGCCCATTGTTCGTGACATTCCTGTGACGAGTGTGTGTCCAACCCTTGATTTGGCTTATTTTTGTTAGCAAATTGAGAGGGTACTCAATCGACATGCGACACACGAAAACACTGCGTACACGGCTCTTAGTGGTTGGGGCACGCATCTTTACCATCGCCGCCTTGTTGGGGGCGCAGGATTTCTCTGCGCAGTCCATTTGGGAAGGAGGGGATGTTGAGAACGGACAAAGCTTGTTCAATGCCAACTGTGCATCTTGCCACCTCGTGACAGACGGCGTGCTTGCAGCGCCAGGGCTTGGGGGTATTGCTGACCGCTGGGGTTCGTCTGACGAATTGCTCGTCCAATGGATCCAAAATCCACAAGGCGCTGCGGCCACAGGCGATGCGTACATCAAGTCTTTGGTGGAACGCTACGTGGGCACTTACGGATGGATGAGTGCGCAAGCGGTGTCTGCGGACGACGTGCGCGACATCATGGCCTACGTGCAGAATCCCCCCGACGTAGCAGCCACGGCCAGCACGGACAGCGGATGCATAAACATCGATGAGATTCCGATGGAGGAGGAGAGCGACAGCAGTACGCTGTGGTTCATCATCCTTCTCGTCATGTTCCTTTTGATTGCCATGAGCGCCTCAGGCGTCAACCGCCAGTTGACAAACACCCTCCGCGAGCGCGACGGCCAAGCCCAATTGGAAGACAGCAGCTACCTCACCCGCTTGCGCGGATGGGCGTGGAACAACATGGTCTTCGTGAGCATTTTGGGCGTCTTCATGGTGGCGTTTGGTGTGGTCAAAGGCTATCAAGGGCTCATGGACGTGGGTGTCTACGAGGGATACTTGCCCGAACAGCCTGTGAAATTCATCCACTCCGTACACGTCTGTGAGAACGAGGTGGATTGCAAATACTGCCACCACAGCGCGTACGAGTCCAAGCACGCGGGCATCCCCAGCACCAACGTCTGCATGAACTGCCACAAGGCGGTCAAAGAGGGCTCTCGCTACGGGGAGGTCGAGATCGGCAAGATCTACGCCGCCATCGGTTTCGATCCCGAGACAGGAACATACTTCGATGGCGAAGGCAACAATGGTCACGTGGCACCTCAAGCCAGCTTCGGAGGCGAACCCATTAAGTGGAACAAGGTGCACAACTTGCCTGACCACGTGTACTTCAGCCACCAGCAACACGTGGTGGTCGGCGGCCTTCAGTGCCAAAACTGCCATGGCGACGTGGAAACCTGGAGCGCGGGTCGCATCGCCTCTGTGGACCACATCAACACCTT